>DHLU01000177.1:27100-31154 GCA_002405435.1 Flavobacteriales bacterium UBA4660 | reverse complement strand
CGTGTGAAGCTGTTTTGAAGGCACAGTCTGAACTTAGCGGACCAGGGTTACTGTGCCCGTAAGCTCTTTCTTTTCTGTGGTGCTTAGTGAAGAGACTTCGCAGCGCCAGAGGTAAACACCATCCGGCACGTAATAGCCTCCTCCGTCGTTGCCTCCCGTCCATGCAGTGCCAGGTTCCCGCGATTCAAAAATGATATCTCCCCAGCGGTTAAACACCTGAATGAGGAAGTTGTCGGGGTCAAGGTCAGATCCGAATACCTGCCAGACGTCGTTGATGTTGTCGCCGTTGGGTGTAAATGAATTCGGTATGTAGATCTGAAAGAGGTTATTGATCAGCACTACACCCGTGATTTCATCCGTACAGTTGTGCACGTCAGTCACCATTAGATATACCAGGTAAGTACCTCCCGCGTCTTGCGGAAACACAAAAACCGGATTGGGTTCCGCGCTCGTGCCAAGCGTGCCGGGTTGACCGAATTCCCAGTAATACTCAACAATATCGCCGAGGCTCAGGTTTTCGAAAGTGATCTCCGTCTCGGGAATAACAGTAGGCTGCGGCTCGGCGGTCCATGCGGCTACAGGGTGATTGTGCACCGTTATGAAGTCCTCTTCAGTGAAGGTGTAGATACACCCTGAAGTACTGACCAGGGTGAGTGTTACGTCATAGAGGCCCGGATCGGCGTAGGTGTGTTGTGCGTCTGCATCGTTGAGTGCAGTTTCCCCGTCTCCGAATTCCCAAGAGAAGGAATTGTACAGGGCCGGGTCAACGGTATTGGTAAACTGTATGGTGGCCGGAAAACAACCTTCAGTGGTATCCGCAACGAAGGTCACGGGAATTTCGGCCTCTACTGAAACCAGCACGCAGTCTTCTGCTGCAGGGGTCTCACAGCCATCGTTGACGGTGACGCAGTAGTCACCGCTTTCATCCGCACCGTAATTAAACTGCTGACCGGCTCCGATCGCGGAGCCGTTGTAAGACCAGTTAAAACTGTAGGGAGCTCCCATACCTCCTGTTGCCGTTACGACTTCTAATTCGGCCAGCGCGCCTTCGCAGATATTCTGGTCTTGTCCCATCGTGATAACTATTGGGCCGTAGATGTCCACCTCCATTTCCACAGCCTCACTCACGCAGCCTTCCGGTGTGGTGCCGATTACCGTATAGGTGGTGGCTACATCCGGCGATACCTGAAGGTCGTTACCGGTGCCCACGCCGGTCCATTCGTAAATCCAGTCGCTGTCGTCGAAAACCCCTACCGCCGTTGCACTCAGGGTCGCTGTACCGCCTATGCAAATGGTCACATCATTGGCCGTGATCACGGGGTCTCCAATGTTAACATCTACCGTGGCAGTTACCGGACATGCTGTGCCGCCAACGGTGTAGGTGTAAAGGCCTTCGGGGTCTGATGCGGGATCAAGTATACCATCAAAGCCATTGCCGAAAGGCGTGGTCCATTCACCGCCGGTGTCAGGTGTACCGCCTATGTAATTGATAAGGTTGTCTCCGCTGCCGGAAGCGCAGAAATACGCTTCGCCGTCTTCACCGGCATAGGGCATATCTCCCACGATGACTGAAACCTCATCGCTCGACGCGCAGCCGGGAAAACCGACGGGATAGCCTGTGAGCATATACTCCGCATCGCTGCCGATACCGCTTACCGTAGGATTGGGTATGTCGGTGGCCGACAGTCCGTCTGAAGGTGTCCATTCCCATACATACTGCGGTCCGCCCAATCCGCACGCTACCGTATAAATCCACTCGCCGTAGCTCGCGCAGTTGACTGAGAAGTCTGAATCAAAGGAAAGTGTGATGCATCCCGTGGCATTGGTGGCCGTCCACGAGAGGCCGGTCATGTCGCCCGTTACTCCCGAAGCAATAACCGGTGAGGAAGTATCGTCGCCGTCATATACGGTGATGAAATCGCAACACGATTCTGCACTGGCTTCGTTAAAGGTGAAACTCATGAAGGAAATGCCGTCGCCAGGACTATCGGGGCAAAATGTCCATACCCAATTTTCATTGTCACCATAACAATAGTCAAAGGTGCCGGCGTCATCGCCGCAACTGGCCGAAGCCGAACCGTCGAGCCCGCCCTGCAGCATGGTGTTATCACAAGACATGTAGATATCAGGGCCCGCATAGACCTGGGGAGCCAGTTCGACCGTAACGCAGATGGTGGTATCGAAGGTGCAGCCGAAGTTGTTGGTCACGATGTAGTCGTAGCAAAAGACACCTTCCTCATCGGGCAGTATGGTAATGATGTCTCCGTCTGGAGAGGCATCGGTGATGAATGGCCCCGACCAGTAGGAGGAATCCGCATCGGCACCAATCTGGGGCGTAAAGGTGGTTACGCCGGGGAAAAGCGCGGGATTCAGGTCAATACCCCAGTAAAAAATGTATCCGTTGTCAATGGCCAGGTTGTCGGTCACCGTAAAGGTCCATTCTCCGTTCAGCGGACAACCTACCAGGTCGCACAGGTCGCCATATGCTTCGTAAGTGCCAGCCTGCAGTGACCCACCAAAGCCCGTGGCATTTTCGCCCCATGTGCCGTTGGTAGCACCCGGGTCCCAAACGTAGTCGTAGCCGACCCCCATGGCTGTACTTTCATCATCTATGGCCTCTCCAAGGAAGGTACCCCCGCCGCCGTTGACACCCCATTCCACCAGGGAAACAGATGTGCCGTCAGGACAGGTAATCATGATGCCGAGGTCGCCCATGTAGCTGTGCTCCATGTTTACAAATACCCCCAGCAGGTCGTCGCAATCGTCCAGTTCTGCACCAGGTTCAAAGAAGTCAAAATTGAGCGTTGTGCTGTAGCTGAATCCTGCACCATCGGCGAGGTACGTGGCGCCAGATACCACTTGCGGAGGCAGCGCCGTCCATGTAGTGCTCTCTGCATTACCCACCAGTTCAGCCTCTGCTCCCAGACAAATCGACTGGTCGGCCATGCCGGGAAACAGGGGAATGGTGCTTACCAGCACTTGCAACGGATCTAAATTCAGGCTGTTGCAGCCATTGTTGTCAATCACCGTCAGGGTGACAATGTATTCGCCCGGCTCGTCAAAGGCATGCACGGCTTCCGGGCCACTGGTATTGTCTACGGTGCCATCGTCGAAATTCCATACATATTCTTCAATCGTAAAACCATTTCCGGCCGAAGACCCGTTGTCTTCGAAGGTAACCGGGGCACCCTGGCATACACTCACAGTCTGGATGGCGCCATCGGGCTCCGGATCGGCAATCACCGAAGCCGCAATCGGATTGTCGCAAGGGGTAGTGCACGCAATCAGTCCCTCCCAACCAGGTGAACTTACGTTGTTGGCACCATTGTCCTGAAAACTGAAGGTGAGGCAGCCGCTGGTATTGTTGATAGTAGCCGTTACGGGCAATCCCTGCAGGTCATTGCCGGTGTAGGTGCCCAGTTCGGGGGCCGATGTATCGTCGCCGTCGTAAATCGTAAACCAGTCTGACGCATTGAAGGTGCCGCCCGTCTGCAGCTGGAAGGCCACAAATTCAACCTGGATGACGTCACCGGGTGTATCAGGACAAATGGTAAACACATAGTCGGTGGCCGAGTAAGGGCCCACGCCCATGTCGTCTACAAACTGGCCGTTGCAGGCAAACACGGTGGCGTTAGACATATTGTACATCTGCCCCAGGGCGTTCAGCCCCAGCATGCAAAACAAAATTCCGGATAACAGTTGTTTCATTTCAGGTCCAGCGGTACTCTCAAGGTAGGGTCAAAGATAATTCATAAAAAAGATCTGATGCCGCCACGCAAATCGTAATTGTTGACATGAATTGGCAACCTACCGGAGCATTGTCACATGCCCCTGAAAGCGGCTCATCTCCACGCCAAACTGCTTTTTGATAGAAATCACCCACTGGTATAGGCCCGCTTCGGCATAGTGTGTGCCGCTGCGTACGTTGCCCATCCAGCCTTCCGTCATGTCACGGGTCTGAAACACTACGCTGCCCCACCGGTCAAAGACCATCATCTCATAGGTCTGCGCATCAAAGCCCGTGAGCACGGGAAGGAAAAGGGCGTTGATGCCG
>DHLU01000177.1:25646-26988 GCA_002405435.1 Flavobacteriales bacterium UBA4660 | reverse complement strand
AGCACGGGAAGGAAAAGGTCGTTGATGCCGTCGTGGTCGGGGGTGAAGGCATTGGGAACGAAGACCTGAGCCGTTTCTTCAAAAAACAAGTGGCGGCAGAGGGTATCCGCACAGCCTTCTTCAGACATGGCTTCAAGACAAATGGTATAGGTACGCTCATGCTCGGGGGCAAATACCAGTTCCGGGTCTTCCTCAAGACTTACTGCGGTGCCGTCAATGCTCCAGATAAATTGCCCGGCTCCACTGCTCTCGTTGACGATGTCCACTTCCGGATAAATAACCTCCGGATCTTCGGGTGTAAAGAAAAACTGCGCTGTGGGCAGGGGATGGACTTCAATGGGGCCGGCTTCCGAAGCTATATGCATGCAACCGGCCGCACTCTGCGCAACGAGCGCAATCCAGTAGGCACCCGGTTGGTCGAACGTTAGTATTTCTGCATCATTCACCGGAGTGCTGCTGCCGTTGACCTGCCAGTAATACGAAACGTC
Source organism: Flavobacteriales bacterium UBA4660 (assembly GCA_002405435.1). Classification (GTDB taxonomy): domain Bacteria; phylum Bacteroidota; class Bacteroidia; order Flavobacteriales_D; family Sanyastnellaceae; genus UBA4660. The sequence goes on along the minus strand of DHLU01000177.1, from coordinate 26,500 downwards.
AGGCCCGTTTTGGCTCAGGTTATAGGCCTGCAAGGTCACCGGGGCGCAGCCGCTTTCGCCTTCCACCATAAATACGGCTTCGGGCATGGCATTCATGCTGACATCAATGGAGTCGCTTCGTTCGCAGTTCCATTCGTTGCGTACGGTAACACCCACCACACAGGATTCCTGCAGCCAGGCCGTTTGCGCTGACAGTGTGGGATCGGGAAAAAAATAAGTGGGCCACCAGTAGACCGGGGTGCCGCCGCTGGATGTAAAGTAAGCCGGGTCACCTTCGCACAATTCGGTGGTACCCGATAGTCCCGCTGCGGGAAGTGGTCTTATGGTGATGGCGATGGTGTCAGCAGAGAAGCAGAATTCGCCGCTTACCGTCAAAATGTATTCAAGTTGCAGGGAACTCGACACCTCAGAATCGATGGAGAGTGTGGGATTGCTGATGGCTGCATTGCTGAGCCAGGTAGCGGGCACCCATGCGTAGCTGAGGTTTTCTGACGGGGGACTTCCGAGGTTTGCCGTGGCTGACCCTGCGCAGAGTTCGAGATCGGCACCCGCCTCAGCAACAGGCAGGGGAATGACCTGAAGGTTCAGCCAGGCCGAATCGGGAAAGCAGGGCCCCTCTGAAGGCAGTACGTACAGATATGAACCGGCATGGCTGTCAGCGGGATCAAACCAATCGCTGTCCAGGGCTGCACCCTCCTTCCACCACGTGCCTGAGGTTGATGTGGCATTGTCCAGCAATGTGCTCAATCCGAAAGGCGCTGCATTTTCACACAGGGTTTCGGTCAGGTCTGGTCCCGCGCTGGCAGGCGAAACGGGTTGGAGAGAGAGGCTGAACTGGGCAGGAGGACAGGCCG
>DHLU01000177.1:19855-25497 GCA_002405435.1 Flavobacteriales bacterium UBA4660 | reverse complement strand
AAGGAGGACAGGCCGTTGCAGTGGTATCTGTGAAGAGGAAGGTCGCGGGAAGTGCGTTTTCGTCTACCCATGGACTGACTTCGGTACCTGCAGAGGTCCAGGTTCCAGTGGTAAAATCAATGCCGGCTGCAAAGGAGGTGAGGTCAACCGGCTGACCGCTCACACATGCCGAACCAACGAGATCTACGGAAACAAACGGCGGGTATTCGGCTACCACGGTTACCTCGGCGTTGCCCGGCGGACAGGTATTTCCCGAACTGATTACCGCGCTGTAGGTAATGGTTTCGCCGGCCACCCCGTCGGGACTAACAGGACCCAGCGGATCTGACCAGGCTGCGGACATGCTGTCGGTACCCCCGAGTGCATCCAGGTTGAACGGCAAACCGGCACACACCGCTACTTCAACGGCTCCGGGCGAGGGCGGCGAAGGCTCGACCACCAGCGCACACACTGCTGAGGCATTGGGGCAATGGGTGCCGGCAAGGGTATAGTGCAGGGCGATGTTGCCCGCACCGGTGAGGTTGAGCAGCGGTGAAGAGGCATTGCCGTCGTCATCGGTCCAAAGTCCGCCGCCTGCGACTCCGGCTTCTAGCAGCGTGCTGAAATCAAAGCTGCCCGCAGTTTCACAAAGCACGGCGCTTCCTCCAATTCCCGCGTAGGGTGCGGCTTCAACCAGCATGGTCAGCGCGGCCATATCCTGCGCACATCCCACGCTGGGGTATGCATAGTACAAGGTCACCGAACCACCGGCAGGTGTCAGCAGTGGATCTGCAGCCAGTCCGTCTTCTCCGGTCCACTGGCCTCCGGGCAACGCACTGCCATTAAGCAGGCCGAAAGCATCAACAGGCGGATGGGTTTCACAGAAGTTGACCACCGTATTTTCACCGGACGGATTCGCCTGGGCAAGGGCTATGGTGAGATAGGCATCTGTGCCCGGGCATGGAGTGGTGCCGCCTACATGGTAGCGGTATGTGCCTGCAGGCATCCAGGCCGGGTCAAAGGTTGCGGGAAAAGGGTTGTCGCTGGCATCGTACCAGTTGCCTCCGGCAGCCGGTGAACCTCCGAGCTGGGCGATCATTGGCAGGGGATCGGCGTCGGTGCACAGCAGTATGGCGTTGTCTTCTCCCGGATCAGGCAGTAGGTTTTCAACCACCATCATCGTGCTGAATACCGCAGGACAGCCGCTGTTGCCCGCAATCATATAGGTAAACAGCGTTGTATTCATCACCGCAGGATCGAAGACGCCGCTCATGGCAATCGCCCCAGGTGCAAACCACTGGCCGCCTGAGTCGGGATCTCCGGCAAGGTGATCAATCAAGTTGAAGGGTGTATAGGTTTCACAAATGAGGTAGGTGGTGGAAAGCCCTGGATTGGGACTTTCGATGACCGTGATGGCCACGCCGCTGGTGACTATGCATCCGCCCTCGGAAACGCCATATTCGTAGACGCCATTCACCGCTGAGGCAGCGGTAATAACGGGCCCCGAAAGCATGGCGCCCTCAGGATCGGTCCAGCTTCCGCCCGGCACGTAACCCGCAAGCGCGGAAGAAAGGTCGAACGGGGCGCCTGATGAACACACGCTTTCTGCATTGGCGATACCCGGATTGGTAAGCGCGCTGGACAGGTTGAAATATGCCGTTTCGGTCTCTACCCCGTTGCTGACTTCCGCCGCGTAGAAGCCCACGCACAGGCCTGAAAAGCTGAGGTTACCTGCGGCCGTAAAATCGCTGGCCACATTGTCACCCTGTGCGTCTTTCAGCAAGTAAAAACAGTTTCCGGAAAGACCCGTGGTCAACGATACGCTGCCATCGCAGGCAGTGCATGCAGAAGCTGAAACGGGCAACACGGAAATGGCTCCCATGGCGTGGGGCAGGAAACCGGAAATGGTTGCCAGGAGCAAGGCTTGCAGGCAAAAAGATATCTTTCCGATACGGAACTGCACTAGTTTCAGATTAAGCGCCGCAAAAGTATAGGGAAGTTATCAACAGTTCCAAACGGAATAACCAATAAATCTCTGATTTTCAGGAGAGGAAATGGGAAGGCGTTAGGGTAGGAAGCCGGTGAACGCCAGGGCGAATGCGACCAAAAGCCCGGGCATAAAAAAACCCGGAGGTTTAAGGCGGGTTTTTTCTCTGATATAATCAACTTTGGTTAAGGAGCGATAGTCACACTACCGCTAAAGTATTTTTCTTCCTTGGTGATGGAGTTGTAGATAATCACTACCCAGGGATAGGTGGAGCCTACCGGCGCCATGCTGCCATCTTTGAGTTTGCCTGTCCAGGGTTTGTTTTTGCTGTTGCTGGTAAAGACAGGCTTGCTGCCATCATAGACCGTCAGCACGAAGTTGAAGTTGTTTTCTTTCAATGCCTCGGGCATGAAGCTGTCTTCCTTGCCATCGTTGTCGGGTGAAATTGAGCTGGGTGCCAGCAGGTTGTAGTCGCTGTTGATGGTCAGGTAACGCACGGTGATATCGCTGCATCCGAATTCGTTTTCGACATAGAGTTCAACGCTGTGCTTTCCGCGGGTGATGTAAGACTTCACCGGACTGATTTCCGTTTCGTTATTCTTATCGTCGAAGATCCAGTTGAACTTGGTCGCGTTTTCGCTCATATTAATGAACTTCACGGTGGGTTCATCGGTGGCACCGCTGATAAAATCCCATTCAAATTCAGACTCCGGAGTGGGGTTGATGGTGATCAGGTCCTCCATAACAGTGGACTTAATCAGACCGTCAGCGTCGGTGATAGAAAGCGAAATGTCATAGACACCCGGCTTGGTGTAGATATGGCTCGGGTTAGGCTGGCTGGAAAACGTTCCGTCTCCGAAATTCCACAGGTAACTGGCGGAACCCGGGTTGTTGGAGAGTTTGAATTCAACCGGGTTGCCTGCACAGGCTTTTTTGACACTGGTGTTGAACAACGCAGCGGCGTCAGTCCGGGCCGCGGGAGGCAGTGCAGCAGGCATGTCTGCCTGCGCCTGGGGCCTTGTCGCGGCAGTATGGGCTGCATCCACCAGGTCAGCCGGCGCAATCATGCCCGACGCGGTAGTGGCTCCCTGTGGCGCGGAAGCAGACACAACGGTGGCCGACTCGGGTGTTACGGCCACGTCAGCACCGACAACCTGGGCGATGGAGGCTGTTGCTGACTCTAAGACCAAATCGGCTCCTGAGGTTCCCTGATGGGTCAGTGGCTGCTGCCAGGCCTGAAGCCTTCCCGCACCGGAGGCCATGCGGGCTTCCGGCACATCAAAGTGGTAGTCATACACCAACCACGAAGTCAGGGCAAGCACCAACGAGGCGGCAGCCCATGCAACCCATTCGGCAGTGCCTGACGCCGGTTTCGCCGCACCGAGCTGCTGCTCAATGAAGTTCCAGCCCTCATCGCTGCAAGGTGCCTCGTGTCGGTCTACGGTGTTCTTTAAACTCGATTCAAACGGCGTCAGCGTCCTTTCCATAGGTGTTCCCAAATTCTTTTAACAGTATTTTCTTTAAATTTCTCTTGGCTTTCGCGAAATTCGATTTCGATGTGCCAAGGTTAATACCCAGTCGTTCCGCTATATCTTTATGTGACTGGTTCTCAAACACATAAAGGTTAAATATTGTTCGGTATGCGGGAGAAAGTTTCTGCATCGCCTCAATGATCTGGCTTGCAGAGAACTGGTACTCCAGCATTTCAGCATCGTCTTCTACCGGTTCGTCTTCCCATGTTTCTGCATCATTTTCGTCATGGAACAGCATCCAGTCGTGCTTGCTCTTGCGAAAATGATCAATGGAAAGATTGACCATTATCCTCCTAATCCATCCTTCAAAAGAACCTGCGCCCTTGTATTTGTCAATACCCTGAAATACCTTAATGAACCCTTCCTGCAATACATCCTGGGCACTGTCGGCGTCCTTTATATAACGCAGACAAACCACCTTCATCTTTCCGGCGAATCTCCGGTAGACGGCTTGCTGGGCGCGTCTGTCTCCGCGGAGGCAGCCATCAATCAGTGTATCAAGTTCAAGGTCCCTGGTCATCAGTCGGACAAGGTTTAGACGCAAATTTCCCTTCCGGGTTGCCAAACGTAAGTGATTTTCGTCAGAAAACCGATTCACATCCTGTTAATAAACTCCTGATAGGGCTCAAGTTACCTTTGCAGCCGAATGAAAAAGCGGGTTGTTGTCGGTTTATCGGGCGGTGTCGACTCCAGTGTGGCGGCAGCCCTCCTGCTGGAGCAGGGTTATGAGGTCATAGGCATTTTTATGCGCAACTGGTTTGACGAGTCAGTCACCGTCAACAATGAGTGCCCCTGGATTGACGACAGCAACGATGCCATGCTGGCGGCCGAACACCTGGGCATTGCCTTTCAGGTGCTTGACCTGAGCAAGGAGTACAAGGCCAGGATTGTCGATTATATGCACGCTGAGTACCAGGCCGGCCGAACACCCAATCCGGATATTCTCTGCAACCGCGAAATCAAGTTTGACGTGTTTCTGCGTGCCGCCCTCAGCCTGAAGGCCGATTTTGTAGCCACAGGCCATTATGCGCGCCGTATCATCGACGAGGGCGCCGCCAAACCGGTTTATCGCCTGTTGGCAGGCGCTGACCCCGCCAAGGACCAGAGTTATTTTTTGTGCCAGCTCAGCCAGGCGCAAATGGCACATATTCTTTTCCCCACGGGCCATTTAACCAAGACGCAGGTGCGTGACCTCGCCAGGCAGCTGGGCCTTCCCAATGCAGAGAAAAAAGATTCTCAGGGCCTTTGTTTTGTCGGGAAAATAAAATTGCCGGTCTTTCTTCAGCAGTTTCTCGAGCCCCGGCCGGGCAGGGTAGTGGAAATTCCCGCTACCGCTTCTTTCCGGCCTCTTCCTGATGCGGATCTGCCACGCTGGAAGGCGGCAGCGGCCCCCTATGCCTTTACGCCTGCCATGGGTGCCGATGTGGGCGAGCACCGGGGCGCCCATAACTTCACCATTGGCCAGCGCCGCGGTCTCCGGGTTGGCGGAAAGCCTGAACCGATGTTTATCCTCGATATCGATGCCGCAGACAACATTGTCTATACCGGCATGGGGGAAAGGCATCCGGGTCTGTACCGAAGTGGCTTGTTTATGCGGACCGATGAGGTGCACTGGGTGCGTCCCGACTTAGCGCTGAAGCCCGGAGAATCGCGCCGCTTGCAGTCCCGCATCCGCTACAGGCAGCCGCTCGCCACCTGTACGCTGTATGCCGAGCCTGAAGGCCTGTACCTCGAATTTGATGAGCCGCAGCGCGGAATTGCCCGCGGACAGTTTGCGGCGTGGTACCTCGGTGAAGAACTGATCGGCAGCGGGGTCATTGATGCCTGATCTGCCCCTTGCCTTAACGTACAATCACCAACCGCTGCGTGCCCGCAGCACAACTTACTGCATAGATACCAGCGGCCAGTGATTCTATCTCCAGGGTTGCCGTGGTGCCGGCATAGAACCTGGTCAGTACCGCTTTTCCCGCAGAATCCCGCACGACAACTTGTCCCAAAGGATCTGCTGCCTCAAGGGTGAGCCGTTGCCTTGCAGGATTGGGGTAAAGATTCAGCCTCGCCAGGGGATTCGCTTCAGCCATGGCCGTCGGGAAACCTGCGTTGGTGGAAAGTGCCGAACACCCGAAATCATTTTCGATGGCCAC
>DHLU01000177.1:19367-19731 GCA_002405435.1 Flavobacteriales bacterium UBA4660 | reverse complement strand
GCCGAACACACGAAATCATTTTCGATGGCCACGTAGTAGGCATTGGGGTGACTGCCATCCGTGAAAACGGTATCGCCCGATTGCACCAATACGCCGTCGGCATCATACCAGCTGACGGCGTAACCGCTGCATCCGCTGCATACCAGCCCGGGAATACTTGCGTCTTCAGTGAGCACGGGTATGGGTGGGTTGGCCACTGCGACCACGTCGGTGTAAAGCGGTCCGAAAACCAGTTCGCCTAAGGTGTACTGCAGGCCGATGGACAAACTGCCCGGCTCACCTGCGTCGAGTAGGTTTGATCCCTGCTCACACGAGAGTAACCCGCTTGGCAGCCATGCGCACTGGGCCCCTTCCACGGGGTCTG
>DHLU01000177.1:13886-19232 GCA_002405435.1 Flavobacteriales bacterium UBA4660 | reverse complement strand
GGGTCTGTCTGGTTGATGAATTCAAACACGCCACCCTGACAGAGGCTGTCCTCAACGACGATAAAATGGGGCTCAAGCACCAGCAGCGAATCGCTCCAGGCATCACAGCCGAAGGTGTTGGTGTAGCGCAGGCGGTAGTAGCCATTGTCCACCAGTCCGTTGTTGGAGATGGCCAGGGAAGCTGAGTCTGAAGTGGCAACCGGCATACCATCGAGCCACCAGGCGAAGGTGCCGTCTTCATAATCGCCGGTGAAGACCTGCGCGGGTGGACCCGCGTCATAGGCCAGTGCAGGGGGTGAAGGCACCGGGAGCACCTCGACGGTCGTGTATACGGGTCCGAACACCTGCTCGCCCACACTGTATTGCAATCCGATAGAAAAGCTTCCCGGCCCGGCGGCATCAAGCAGGTTGGCCCCCGGCTCGCACGACAGGGTACCGCCTGAGAGCCACGAGCAATTCGCTCCGCCGACAGGGTCTGTCTGGTTGATGAATTCAAACACGCCGCCCTGGCAAAGGCTGTCTTCCACTGCGTAAAACTGTGGCTCAAGCACCAGCAGTGAGTCACTCCAGGCTGCACAACCAACCAGGTTGGTGTAGTGGAGGCGGTAGTAGCCATTGTCAACAATTCCGTTGTCGGAGATCACCAGGGCAGCCGTTTCTGTGGTGGCCACCTGAACCCCGTCAACCCACCACGCGAAGGTGCCGGCAGTGGCGTCGTTGGCCAAGACCTGGGCGGGCGGACCTGCGTCATAGGCCAGCGCGGGCGCTGCGGGCAGAGGCACTACCACCACTGTGTCAGTATACAGGCTAAGTTCTGTGCTCTGCACATACGTCAGGGTGATGATGTACGTGCCGGGTTCTGCATAGGCCAGGGTGTAGGTTTCTGCACACGCGCTTAACTGGTTTCCTGCATTGTCGGTCAGCGTGCATTGGCCTCCGCTGCTGTAGTCGGTCTGGTTGGTAACCAACACAATGGCGGGTGCGCACAAGGTGTCGCTATCCAGGGCAAACATGGCAAAGCTGTAAAGGCAGGAGCTGTCATCGGCATTGGCACCTGCATCGAAGTTATTGGCCAGCGGATCTGTGCAGCCCGGATACAGGCAAGAACCGTCTTCGACCGTAGCACCTGCATCATAGTTGGCGGCCTGAGGATCTGTGCACCCCAGGTACACGCAGCTGCCGTCGTAGTAGTTGGCGCCGTTGTTATAGTTATCCGCGTCGGGATCGGTGCAGCCGCTGATGATGCACGTGCCGTCATCGGCGTTGGCAGTTGGGTCGTAGTTGTCTGCGTTGGGTTGGGTGCAGCCGAAATACACACAGGAACCGTTGTCTGCATTGGCTCCCGGATCATAGTTGTCGGCGTCCGTGTCGGTGCATCCGGGATAGAGGCAGGAGCCGTCGTTGAAGTTCGCGCCGGGATCGTAATTGGCTGCCCCGGATTCGGTACAACCCGAAAAAATGCAGGAGCCATCTTCATTGTTCGCGCCGGGCAAATAGTTATCCGCATTCGGATTGGTGCAGCCGCTCAGCACACAGCTGCCGTTGTCGACCGTAGCCTGGGGATCATAATTGTCTGCCTCCGGAAGGGTGCATCCATAGAGCGCACAGCTCCCGTCGTCCCAGTTGGCGGCAGGGTTATAGTTGTCGGCCCCGGCATTGGTGCAGCCCGGATAATCGCAAGAGCCGTCGTTGAGATTGGCGGCCGGCTGGTAATTCATGGCCGCCGGATCGGTGCATCCGCCCGTGGTGGAGGCATTGAATATGTTCATCCGCACGATGGGTGACTTGAGCAGGTAGAAGAGTCCGTTGTTCTGAGGGTATTTGACAAAGGACGACTCGGTGATGGCCGCTCCGCTGCGCGCCACCCGCAGGTTTTGGTCGCCGGAGGTATTTGACACCATGGCGACGTACATGGAGTCGAGTGTCAGCAGCAGCGGATTTTCGAAATAAAGCGTCACCATTTTTTCTTCTCCGGGCACATTGAGGTCGGCGACGTTAACCGTATAGGGAAGCGAGGTCGCCAGCACGGTCTGCAGGTCGTGCTTGTAGATGACACCATAGACCTGGCTGCCGATTGCAGTGCCCTCACCGAGCGCAACGCCCAATGACTGGCAGCGCAGGTTGCCCGCGCGCGCCTGAAATACATTTCCAACCTGCGTCACCTGTCCCTGGTAAAGGGTTGAGGGAACAAATACATCTTCCATCGGGCCTTCATCGCGGGCGTAGGCATAGGGCGAAATGGAATAGTCCAGCGTATCGAGGTTGTTGGTGATGTTGTCGTCCGTTTGCAACTGATCGAGGTTGTAGGTTATGAGGTAGTCGCCTGTGATGACGGGATTGATAAAGGAAGTCGCCAGCTGAATCACATTGTTCGCTCCGGCGTTGATGGTTGAATTGGCGCTGGTACTGTTGTAGTAGGTGGTGCTGCCCTTCTTGACTTGCACATTGAGGTTGCACTGTGTCTGAGCGTTACCACCGATGTTGGTGGCCCTTCCCGAAAACTTAAAGGGCGGGATATTCACGCTGGGATATTGGTCGTAGGGCAGGTCTGCCATATATTCAAGTGCCTGGCCCGGAACCCCGAATAAGGTGTACCGCGGTTCGGTCAGCATAAGGTCGTTGGGATTGGGCGAGTAGATGGCTATGTCATCAAGCAGCCACCAGTAATACGTGCCGGTAAACAGGAAACGGATCTTCACATCATTCTGGTTGGCAGCGGCTGCGGAAATGTTGATGGTTTTCCATTCGGCAGCGGGCGAAAAGGCGCCGGTGTTGGTCATGATATCGCTCCAGGTGCTGCCGTTGTCATTAGACAGTTGCACCTTGGTAGTGGTGATGTAGTGCTTGAACTGCTGCTGAAAGGTCAGCACCAGGGTGGTATAGCCGGTGAAATTGAGTGTGCCGGTGGTCAGCGAGGCGGTATGGGGCGCGGGATGTTGGCCTGTGCCCAGTCCTCCGCACACATTGTCGTCATCATCCCAGTAATTGGAATCGAAGATCACAAAGCCATTCGGTTGTGTTAAGGAAGCGATGGGCACAGACCCTGCGCTGCAACTGCCGCGAGAACCGACAGCGATGCCCGGCGTAGTGCCTGGTCCGCGGTATTCCCACTGGCTGATTCCGCCGGCAGAGATGTTTTGCCAGTCGGCTGGAATTCCATTGGCAAAATCGAAGTAGTAAATAGGATCGCCGAGGAGTTGCGCAAACGAAATCTCAGCCAGGCACAACAGGCCTGTGAGCATGATGGCGGTCGTTCGAACGTGTTTCATTTCACTTTCAGACGTATGGCGTTATCAGGGGTTGGCTCTTTTGCGAACCGATTTTCCGGGTTTCCCCGGCATGGCGCACCCGTTGCAGCCCCCGTGAGACCTTGCCACCCCGAAAAACCGGCGGTACAGGAATACACAGGCTGTCACGACGGCGAGTCCGGTCAGCAGATTTTGCATCATGGCATCAGGAAAGCAGGGTGAAGGCAATCCAGGAAAAAATATAGGCCATGATACCCATATATATCAATTGCATCCAGGGCCATTTCCACGAATTGGTTTCCCTTCTCACTATGGCAAAGGTAGCCATACATTGCATGGCAAATACATAGAATACCATAAGGGAAATGCCGCTGGCCAGGGTATATATTTTTTCTCCGGTGCGCGGGTTGGTTTCATCGCGGAGCCGCTCCACCAGCCGCTGGTGGTCTTCAAAATCTTCACCGACACTGTAAATGGTTGCCATCGCACCCACAAATACCTCCCGTGCGGCGAACGAGGTGATGATGGCGATGCCGATCTTCCAGTCGAATCCAAGCGGCCTTATGACCGGCTCGATGCCGTGTCCGATGATCCCTATAAAGGAGTTTTCCAGGCGCACGGCGGCCACCTCTTGCTCGTAAGCCCCCTGGCCGGTGCTGTCTGCCGCCGCGGGCCGGGGCAGGGCAGCCACCGCCGCATCCATACGCCCCGGAGGTCCAAAACTGGCGAGCGCCCAGAGTACGATGCTGATGGCCAAAATGACTTTGCCGGCGTCAAATACAAAGACCCGCACTTTTTCCAATACCGTAATGCTTACGGCTGTCCAGCGCGGCCAGCGGTAGTCGGGCACTTCCATCAGCAAAAAGCTTTTGCCTTCAATCCTGATTATCCAGCGCAGCACCGCGGCTACCAGCAGCGCACTGACAATCCCCATGAGGTAGAGTCCGAGCAGCACCAGGCCCTGCAACTCAAAAAATCCGAAAACAACCTGGTCGGGTATTACCAGGGCAATCAGCAGCGTGAATACGGGAATGCGCGCGCTGCAACTCATCAGCGGAGCCACCATGATGGTAATCAGCCTGTCTTTCCAGCCGCTGATGTTGCGCGTGGCCATAATGCCCGGAATGGCACAGGCGACACTGCTCATCAGTGGCACTACACTTTTGCCGCTGAGTCCGAAAGGGCGTACGAGTTTGTCCATGATGAACACGACGCGGGCCATATAACCCGATTCTTCCAGCAGGGCCAGAAAGAAAAACAGCAAGGCAATCTGAGGAATAAAAACCACCACTCCGCCGATTCCGGGCAGAATGCCTTCTGCCAGCAGGTTGGTAAAAATCCCTTCGGGCAGATGCGTCCGTGTCCATGAACTGAGCTGAACGAAGGCACCGTCTATCCAGTCCATCGGAATGGAGGCGATGTTGTAAATAAACTGAAACACGACCAGCAGAATGGCCGCGAAAATCACATAGCCCCAGAAGGGGTGCACGGCAAGCCGGTCTGGCAGGGAAGAACTGCGGCGCGTTGCGCCCGATTGATGCCTGACCCGGGCCAGCACGCTACGTATGTGGGCATACCTGCGACGGGCATCGCGTTCCTGCAGATCAGGTTTTGCGATCATGTCGCGCATGATTTCGGCATTGCGTGCATGCAGCCTGCTCACCGGCGCCGCCGACGCGATGGCTGCCGTCAACCCACCCAGGCCTTCGCCCGTCCTGGCATTCACCCGCAACACCGGAGTGCCTGAAAAAATGCCCGATAGTGCGTTGATATCGGTGTGTATGCCTGCCTCCTCAGCAATATCCGGCATGGTCAACGCCAACACCAGCGGTAACCCAAGGTCGTCAAGCTGGGTAAAGAGCAGGAGGTTGCGCTCGAGGTTTGACGCGTCGGCAAGCACTACAACCAGGTCGGGATGGTCAGGGTGGGCCGGGTCGGTCAGAATATCAAAGACAATCTTCTCTTCCTCCGAGCGCGGAAAAATGCTGTAAGAACCGGGCATATCCAGCACCTCACAAGGCCTGCCGTCGGGCAGGGTAAATTGCCCCAGCCGTTTCTCCACGGTCACACCGGGAAAATTGCCGACATGCTGCCGCAG
>DHLU01000177.1:9376-13759 GCA_002405435.1 Flavobacteriales bacterium UBA4660 | reverse complement strand
GCCGACATGCTGCCGCAGACCGGTGAGGTGATATAACAGCGAACTTTTTCCTGTATTGGGATTCCCGATCAGCGCAAGCTTCAAGGGCTTGGAGGCAGGCGTCATGGGCGTTGTATTTGCGCATTCATGGGGAAAACCTCATTGGCTCTTTCACGCAGCCGGCTTTGGTTCCGCCTATTGTTCCAGCCAGACCAGACGGGCTTCGTCTTCCCGCATTGAAAGGGTGTAGCCCTCTACATCCACGGCCAGGGGTCCGTTAAAGGGCGCGCGAAAGAGGACCCGCAATGTTTTTCCCTCAAATATGCCCATCTCCACCAGCTTGGCGCTGAGTTCGTCAGGGGTGATGGCCTTAACGATGCCTGTATCTCCGGGCAACAGGTCAGAGAGCATATGTGGCTTGCGGGGCATTGGTAGCGGCAAATCAACTAAACATCGGCGACATGGGCGATACCTCGTTTAAGGTATTTGAGCAATATGTTGATATGTAGTTACTTAGAATTTTCAGACACTGGGTTATCTTCTCTCCAGGGGCTGGTGAAAGCTATTTCTGACGGAAGTATAGCCTGACCGGAATGCCGCAAAAGTCGAAGTTTTCCCTGAGTGTGTTTTCCAGAAAACGCTGGTAGGGTTCTTTCACGTACTGCGGGTGGTTGCAGAAAAAGGCAATGGCAGGGCTCCGTGTCGGGAGCTGGGTGACGAACTTGATGTTCACTTCCTTGCTCTTGATGACAGGCGGCGGAAATTTCTTAATAATCGGCAGCATGACTTCATTCAACCGGCTGGTGGGAATTTTGCGGTTGCGGTTGGCAGCGATTTTCACTGCGTGTTCCAGTGCCTTGAGCAGGCGTTGTTTCAGCACTGTTGAGGTGAAATAAATCGGCACATCGCTGTAAGGCGCGAGTTTGTTTCGGATTTCCTCCTCAACTATGCCGGCTGACTTGTGGTCTTTTTCTACCAGGTCCCATTTGTTGACCAGCACTACCACTCCCTTGTTGGCTTCGGCTATTTCCCAAAAGATGGCAAGGTCTTGCCGCGTAATGCCTTCGGTGGCATCGATGAGCAGCAGACAAACATCGCTTTGACGGATGGCTTTTATGCTGCGCAGCGTAGAGAAAAATTCGATGTCGTTGTCAATCTGGCGGCGCTTGCGGATACCTGCGGTATCTACCAGAATCAGCTGCTGGTTGAAGGCGTGAAATTCGGTGTCGATGGAATCGCGCGTGGTGCCTGACATTTCGCTGACGATCGAACGGTCGCTGCCGGTGAGGGCATTCAGCAATGAACTTTTGCCCACATTAGGGCGACCCACTACGGCAATGCGCGGAAGGGCTGATTCTTCTTCGCTGGTGTCTTCAGGCACATAGACGGCCAGCGCATCCATCAGTTCGCCGGTACCATAGCCGTTGGAAGCGCTCACAGGATAAATATCCTTTCCGATGCCGAGGCCGTGAAATTCGTGGATCCAGGCCTCCTTGTCAGAGGTATCTACCTTGTTGCAAACGAGGAGGACGGGTTTCTTCAGCTTGCGCAACCGGCGTGCAATGTCTTTGTCTTCATCGGTGAGGCCTTCTTTGCCGTCTACTACCAACAACACGAGTGAGGCTTCTTCCATGGCCAGTGCGACCTGTGTGTTGATGTCTTGCTCAAAACGGTCTTCCGCATCTTCGCGCAATCCGCCGGTATCTATAACGATGAATGACTTGTTGCCCCACTGGGCGATGCCGTACTTGCGGTCTCGGGTTACCCCTGCGGTGGGTTCCACGATTGCTTCATCACAGCCGACGAGCCGGTTGAACAGGGTCGATTTTCCCACATTGGGACGGCCTACTATGGCGACAGTGAAACTCATGGGGGTATGCGGGGAACACTGTCTGCTGCGCAGTGTTACTTCACCAGCGTGAGTTTATAGGTGAGTTGCACCTGGTCAAGAATGAGGTCATTGCCCAGGTTTTCGAAGAAGGAACCTGAACCGTAACGGACATCGAATTTGCTTCGGTCAAATTGTATGGCGCCCTGAATGATAACGGTGCTGCTTCCGCTGCCGGTGATGCTGAGGCTGCCAAGGGCCTCGTGGGTTTTTCCCTTCAGTGTGAGGTCTCCCTTCACGAGCTGGGCGTTGCCTGTTTTTTCTACTGAAGTAATCACAAACCTGGCCTGTGGATATTTCTCTACGCCGAAAAAGTCATCGCTTCTAAGGTGTTGGGTCAGTTTATCGCGCATGGCTGGATCTTCAATCCCCGAAACGGCGATACTCTTCATGTCTATAACAATTTCACCGCCTGATACCACGCCGCCGGCGGCCTCAAGCGAAGCACTGACGGCCCTGACAGTGCCGCTTTCGCTCTTGCCGTTGATTTTTTGTCCTATCCAGGTAATGCTGTCTTTGCCTTCAGCCAGGCGGTAGGCTCCGTCTGACTGGATGCTGATTGCGCCCGGTTCGGTGCGCATGCCTGCCGTGTCGCGGTGCATGATTTCTGCAGCCGTGCATTTGGAAAAGTCGTCCTTGAATACCGGATCGCTGTTGATTTTTTCCTGACACCGGGCATAGACAGGTGCTGTGGGCCCCTGGGCATGAATTTCCTTCGCACAGGTGCAGGCATCAGGATCGGCAGTACCTGATGGGCCTCCGCAGGCGGTGAGCAGTGCAGAAAGGGCGAATATGGCGCTGAGGTATTTCATGGCAGTTGCGGGTTAATCCTTGATGCCGTATGCTTCTTTTTCCTCAGCGGTGAGTCCGCGGGTGCGGGTGCGCTGGCTGCTTTGCGAATGTCCGTTGGCGGTAGTAACCGTAGTGGTGGTCTCATTCACCGATTTGTTGTCGGGGTTGAGCCTCACGAATACAGTCTCCTTCACCGTAATACCCGCGCCGGTATCTCCCTGATGGGCTGCACCCATCGTAGCGTGGTCGATGGCCATGCCTTCGGTGGGGGCTTCGCTTTGCGCATGGTCAACCTGGCTGATATGCGGCGCAATAATCAAGGCCACGATAGAAGTCAGTTTGATGAGAATGTTCATGGAAGGGCCGCTGGTATCCTTGAAGGGATCACCAACGGTGTCTCCGGTCACCGAAGCCTTGTGGGCTTCGCTGCCTTTGAATTCCATTTTGCCGTCAATCATGACGCCCTTTTCAAAACTCTTTTTGGCATTGTCCCAGGCGCCTCCCGCATTGTTTTGGAAGATGCCCATCAGCACGCCGCTGACGGTAATCCCCGCCAGGAATCCGCCCAGGGCTTCCGGCCCGAAGGCAAAGCCCACGAGGGCAGGGGAGAGCAGGGCTACGAGTCCGGGTGCAATCATCTGGCGTATGGAAGCCTGGGTAGAAATGCTCACACATTTTTCGTACTCCGGTTTCGCGGTACCCTCCATGATGCCCGGTATTTCACGGAACTGACGGCGCACTTCCTTGACCATGTCCATGGCAGCACGACCGACGGCGCTGATGGCAAGCGAAGAGAAGATGAAGGGAATCATGCCGCCCACAAAGAGCATGGCCAGCACTTCGGCCTTATAGATGTCGATGCTGTCTATGCCTGCGATGCCGACATAGGCCGCGAAGAGGGCTAATGCGGTCAGGGCCGCGGAGGCAATGGCGAAACCTTTGCCGGTAGCCGCGGTGGTGTTGCCGACCGCATCGAGGTTGTCGGTGCGGTTGCGCACTTCTTTAGGCAGATGAGACATTTCGGCGATACCGCCTGCGTTGTCGGCAATCGGTCCGAAGGCGTCGATGGCGAGTTGCATGGCCGTGGTGGCCATCATACCGGCGGCCGCGATGGCTACCCCGTACAGGCCGGCAAACCAGTAAGAGCCATAAATACCCGCGGCCAGCACGATGATGGGAATCACGGTGCTTTCCATACCGACGGCCAGTCCGCCGATAATGTTGGTGGCGTGGCCTGTGCCCGAGCGCTGCACGATGCGGTTAACCGGTCCGCGACCGATGGCGGTGTAATGTTCGGTTACCATGCTCATGATGGCGCCTACCACCAGTCCGATCAGGATAGCCCAAAACACATCCATATTGCTGAAGGTGGTGGGATCCGTTCCGGTGCGGTTGAAAGTGAGTTCGGCCGGCAACATCCATTTTACCAGGAAGAAGGATACGATGGCAGTAAGGATGATGGAGCCCCAGTTGCCCACGTTGAGCGCGGCCTGCACACTGCTGTTGTCGTCCTTTACCTTGACAAACCAAGTGAAGAGCGCAGAGCAGATCAGTCCGGCACCCGCAATAACCATGGGTAAAAGGATGGGGGACATACCGCTGAAATTGTCGCCTCCGGCCACGACCTCGCGGCCCAGGATCATGGTGGCCAGGATGGTGGCCACGTAGGATCCGAAGAGGTCGGCCCCCATACCGGCTACATCGCCCACGTTGTCGCCCACGTT
>DHLU01000177.1:1171-9225 GCA_002405435.1 Flavobacteriales bacterium UBA4660 | reverse complement strand
GCCCACGTTGTCGGCGATGGTGGCGGGGTTACGCGGATCGTCTTCAGGTATACCCGCTTCCACCTTGCCCACGAGGTCGGCACCCACGTCGGCGGCTTTGGTGTAAATACCCCCACCCACGCGTGCAAAGAGGGCAATGCTTTCGGCGCCCAGGGAAAATCCGGCGAGCACTTCGAGGCAGGTCTGCATGGCTTCGCTGTTGGCGCCTTCACCTTTTACATACATAAAGTAGAAGATGATAAAGAGACCACTGAGGCCAAGCACGGCGAGACCGGCCACGCCAAGTCCCATAACGGAGCCGCCGGTAAAGGAAACCTTGAGGGCCTTGGCCAGGCTCGTTTTTGCGGCCTGGGCTGTACGCACATTGGCCTTGGTGGCGATGTTCATGCCGATCCAGCCGGCAAAGGCTGAGAGGAAGGCGCCGATGACAAAGGCGATAGCGATAATCCAGTCGCTGTGTTTCACCAGCGTGCCGCTCCAGGCCAGGAGACCGCCTGCGATTACGGCAAACACCGAGAGTACGCGCCATTCGGCCTTGAGGAAGGCCAGGGCACCCCGGGAGATATACCCGGCAATTTCCTGCATCCGGGCATCACCGGCATCTTGCCGTGCTACCCATAATGCTTTGACAATCATTATAATAAGTCCCAGCAATCCGAGGCCCGGAACAATGTACATGATCTCTTTTCCCATTTGGTTATCGGTTTTTTTTGCGGGTGCGAATATAGGGCTGATGGATATCAGGTGAAGCATGGGCTGCTTGAAAGGGGGAGTCTGTCTCCGGAAGCGGGTGCAGGGCCGAGGAGTACGCGGGCTCAGCGTCCGGAGGAGTTCCCCGGTAAATGTCACGGAAGCTCTCGTCATGAATCATGGCCTCGACGACATACCTCATGGCCGGAACATCAGCGACCAGTTGGAGTCGCTCCCGGCACAAAAGCGCTTGTCAGATGCAGACTTCTTACAGTTGTAACGTCCGGAAAATGAAAAATCAGTTCGCAATCAAAAACCACCTAAATAGAAGTTTTTTGCAGTTGGTGCCAATCTTTCACGCAGCCGCGCTTTCAAAGTGCAAGGAAGAGTTTTATGCCAAAAACAATGAACGGGTGCTTGTAGTGGTAGAAGATGACGGCGAAGGGACAAAAGGAAAACCCAAAGATCAACTTGACAAGTTGTACTACTTCAACAAGGGTAAGGTGATTACCGAACTGACCAGCCGGCAAGAGAAGGAGTACACCATCAAGCAAAGTGATGCTGAGGAACTCGCGGCAGAGTTCAATGAATACCTGGAGATCTTCGCCAACTTAGGAAAGTAGACATAAAAATCCTTAACCCACCCCGGTTAGGTGCAGGCGGTGGGTCCATTCGAACTAAGCAGGGCGGTGACATACGCTGCTTGTGTTTCGGCTCTTACACTATAATTGTCAATGCTTGGACGCAGCGTGTACATGCTTCCGCGCAGCGTTTTTTGTTGACGCAAACAAAAGTCCGGTCAAGTTGTTACTCTCTCGCCGTGCAACCGAAACGCAATAGCCGCCCCCTGCCGGGCCCCGCAGAAACAGACAGGATCATTGAAATGGCCTGGGAAGACCGTACGCCCTTTGAGGCGATCCGCGCCCAATTTCAACTCTCCGAGTCTGACGTCATCGCCCTCATGCGGAAGTCGCTCAAGCGCAGCAGTTTTAACCTGTGGCGCAAAAGGGTTAACGCTGGGGTAAGTCAGAAACACGCCGCGAAAAGAAATCCGGCCATCACGCGTTTCCGCTGCAGCCGCCAGCGCGCCATCTCAGGAAATGCCATCAGCAAACGGTAAGATGCAAACCGGGTTTGAAACGGATGTAGCTTCCATCCACCGGAAGATCGACCTCATTGACCCGGTTCAATACGGAAAAACCAGGAACTATACCGACGGCGCTGTTACACGTTTATCTCCTTACATCTCGCGGGGAGTCATCAGCACCCGGCAGGTACTTCGGCGCATGCTCGAAAAAGGGTATGTCATCCGGCAAATGGAAAGTTTTGTGAAGGAATTATGCTGGCGTGACTATTTCCAGCGGGTAGGCCAACACAAAGACCTGTCTCGCGACCTAAGGCCTTCGGTTCAGGATGCCCGCCGCGCCGGTATTCCCTCCGCCGTGCTTACGGCGACTACGGGTATTGAAGCCATCGACCGCTCGGTGGAGGGCCTCTATGCCACCGGATACATGCACAATCACTGCAGGATGTACACGGCATCCCTGGTTTGCAATGTGGGCGGTGCCGACTGGAGAAATGCATCACAGTGGATGTATTATCACCTGCTCGACGGAGACTGGGCCAGCAACGCGTGCAGCTGGCAATGGGTATCGGGGGCCGGAAGTAGCAAAAAGTACTACGCCAACCAGGAAAATATTAATACCTATACAGGCACCACCCAGCGTGGTACCTTTCTCGATCTCTCGTACGAGGCCCTCGTGCAGTGCCACGTGCCGCAAGTACTTGCCGAAACCGAGGTCTTCTCGCCCGACATTTGGCTTCCCGAAGGTGGAACGCTGCAGGTGGATTCGGAGTTGCCCACGTTTGTGTACAACTACTACAACCTCGACCCGGCCTGGCACGCCGGAGAAAAAGGCAACCGGATTCTGCTGCTGGATCCGTCGTTTTTCCGCCGGTATCCGGTCAGCCGCACATGCCTCGAGTTTGCTCTCGCGCTCAGCCGCAACATCGAAGGCATCCAGGTATTCGTGGGCTCCTTTGCTGAATTGACGGAGCGGCGGAACCTGGCCACATGCCACTTCAAGGAACATCCACTCAACCATGGCTACTGCGGAACGGAGGAGCCCCGCGACTGGATCTGTGATGCCGTAACGGCCTATTTCCCCTCCTTTTTTGGTTACTGGAAAAAAGTATCAGCCCAACTTTAATCGCCCGCAGACTCATGCAACTAAACAAAACGGATATCGCAGCGCTTGAAAAACGCTACCGCACCACCCTGATCAATTCGCTCGCCGGTTTTCGCACCGCGGTGCTTGTAGGAACTGTCTCACCCGAGGGCAATACCAACCTGGCTATTTTCAATTCGCTGATCCACCTCGGATCAGACCCGGCGCTTCTCGGCCTCATCAGCAGGCCCGATACTGTGCAGCGCGATACCCTGGCCAACATCACCGACACCGGTCAATACACACTCAACTATGTGCCGGCCAGCCACTATACGCATGCCCACCAAACCTCTGCCCGCTACGGCCGCGGGGTATCTGAATTTGACATGACAGGACTGACCCCCTGCTTTCTGCCCCCTTGCGCCGCACCCTTTGTGGAGGAGGCAGTAGTAAGGATCGCCATGAAGCTCGAAGAACTAATGCCCATTCGACTCAATGGAACCATCATGATGATCGGCAGCATTGAAGCCGTCAGCCTCAAGGAGGGCATGGCGGGCGAAGACGGATTTATCAACCTGGCAGCAGCCGATGTGCTCATCTCTCAGGGGCTCGATGCCTATTTCAGCGCCACCGAAATCGGACGACTTCCCTATGCAAAACCCTGAGCCGAGCCAACTGAATTGCCATGAAAGGTGTCCGAAAAACATTCTTGCCCAGCCGCATCTGCCTGGTGTGCCAACGTCCCTTCACCTGGCGGAAAAAATGGGAGAAAAACTGGGAGCAGGTGAAATACTGCAGCGATAAATGCCGGATGAATAAAAAACCATGACGTACGCTTTCCTTGTTTTTCCCCACCAGTTGTTTGCAGACTTTGCCTTGCTGAAAAAGGCCGATACCGTTTATCTGGTAGAGGAGTACCTGTTTTTCAATCAGTATAAGTTTCATAAGCAAAAGCTTGCGCTGCACAGGGCTTCCATGAAGTACTATGAAAGCTACCTGAAAGAAAACGGCCTGAACCCGGTTTACATCGAGGCCACAGACCCGCGCAGCGACATCCGTCTGCTCCTGCATCAAATTGAAGCAGACCACATCGTGCACTACGATGTTTGCGATGAATGGCTCAACAAGCGAATGGTTGCATCATGCAGTGCACGCAAACTGGGACGCACCGAGCACGCGACGCCGCTGTTTATCAATACGCGGCAGGACCTGGAGTCCTATTTTGGAGGAAAGGAAAAATATTTTCAATCTGATTTTTATACCGCACAGCGAAAAAAACTGCGCATCCTGGTCGACGCTCAAAACAAACCCGAGGGCGGCAAATGGAGTTTTGATGCAGAAAACCGACTGCGGTACCCCAAAGACAAAAAGCCACCGCTAACCCAGCTGCCCGAACCCGATGCGTTCAGCCGTGAAGCCGTGGCCTATGTCGAACAACATTATCCCGCTAATTACGGAAAACTGTCAGGCGGTCTGCACTACCCCTGGACACACCGCCTGAGCCAGGCATGGCTCGAGCAGTTTTTTCTCACCCGATTTGCGGAGTTCGGCGACTACGAAGACGCGTTGGTGGATAACGAACACTTTCTCCATCACAGTGTGCTGACGCCCATGCTCAACATCGGATTGTTGCAGCCCATGCAAGTAGTAAACGCCGCGCTGAATTTTGCAGCAAGCCACCGCGTATCACTTAATTCGCTCGAGGGTTTCATCAGACAGATTATCGGTTGGAGGGAGTTTATACGCGGTGTCTATGTGTACAGAGGAACGCGTGAACGAACCACAAACTTCTGGGGATTTACCCGACCACTGCCCGACGCGTTTTACCGGGCCACCACCGGACTTCCTCCCGTAGATAAGACGATAGAAAAACTCGTCGCTACCGGATACAACCACCACATTGAAAGGCTCATGGTGCTAGGCAACATCATGCTGCTTTCAGAGTATGACCCCGACAAGGTGTACCAGTGGTTTATGGAAATGTATATCGATGCCTACGATTGGGTGATGGTACCCAATGTCTATGGCATGAGCCAGTTTGCCGACGGTGGCCTTATGGCGACCAAGCCCTATATAAGCGGCAGCAACTACCTGCTCAAAATGAGCAACTACAAAAAGGGAGACTGGTGTCTCACCTGGGATGCCTTGTTTTGGAATTTTATGGACAAACAGCGCGCATTTTTCTCATCCAACCCTCGCCTGGGCATGCTGCTTAAGACCTTTGACAACATGGCGGACGAGAAGAAGAAAAGTATCAGGCACGCTGCGGCAGCCTGGCACGGCCGCGTCTAACTGCGCAAGTGCTGTGGCCAGCGTTTCTATTTCCTGCGGCGCAGCGGCGCATACAGAAAGTCACCTACGGCTCTTCCGTCTTCATAATGCGCCACTACCTTTTCAAGCAGTCCCGGTTTTTCTATATGGGAAGGAGCATATTCCTTCCAGAAATAAAACTGCTTGTTGAACAGGTATGGACAGCGTTCGGCAGCGGCCCGAAATTCCGACGGAATAATTTTGTTGCGCTCGCCCTGCAACTCACCCCACGATTTTTTGAAAGCCGGCGTATTGAGCAATTTCATCAGTGTATCCGGCTGCCGGGCAATCGCCTTGCGGATGCTTTCCAACGATTCGCGAGAAGGCATGTAAACCCCTCCGGCGAGGGCAAATTTTTCAGGACCGAGCTCCACATAAATACCCGGTGATTCGGTGTCTTTTCTTCCCCCTGCGCTGATGGCCGCCGAAACATTCAGTTTGTAAGGTGTCTTGTCTTTGGAAAAACGAATGTCGCGGTTGATCCTGAAGATGCAGTCGGCCGGTTTGACGCGCAGCCCTTTGTCTTTCTTTGACAATGCGGTAATCAGGTCGGTTACAAATACGGTGAAGGGTGCTTTCACAGACTGCTCGTACCGGTCGCGCTGCGCGCTGAACCACTCACGGTTGTTGTTGGCGGCAAGTTCCTTAAAGAATGCGGTGAAATCCTGTGAGAAATATTTCATGGTGTGCGGTGGGTGGCGTAGATGTGAATGGTCTCTACGCGGTTAAGTGGATTGAGATAATGCAACAGGCGGTCAAAGTTTCCGGCCGTCATGGTGGTGCATGGTTGCAGGCCTGGAAAATATGTTTTCAGGCTGTCTACCCGTGAGTCCAGCCTTTCGTCATCCATAAAGATGACGTAATTGGGCATGGGTATCTCATGCATGCTGTTGTGCGTGCGCAGCGCATTGTCAGCCATTGAGGCAATGATCTCAGGGGTGTTGGAGTTGTCGCGCAGGGTGTAATACGATTGCCACCCGTTGCTGTAGTGCTGGGGCAACATGGCTGCATCGCGTGTGTGCGAAAATTCCTGAATGAAATTGGAGAGATCGCCCCGCTCATAGAGGTAGGTCATCGTTTCCACCCGTGCACGCTTTCCGTACACAAAACAAAAGGCCAGCATGGCGGTGAGGTTGAGCGACCAGAAAACGGTCTGGCAGCTCCTGAGCAGTGTGTTGCGCATACGCCACCACGGGGAAGCCTCCGTAAAGGCCTGCCACCCCGCTACACCTGCGAGCACAAAAAGCGGCAGGGCAGGGAGCAGAAAGCGTTCCTGCCGGTTGGGGTAAAGCACGTGAAACGCGATGAAAAAAAGAGCGGGAAGCACGAGTAACAGCTTTTTTCTCGGGCGGTAAAAAAATCCGTAAAGCAGAAACAGCGATACGGGGGGAAGGATAAAGTAGGTGAGAAAACTCAGGTAGGCAATGGGTGAGCCCGGGTACCGGGCGGCATTGGCTGTGTTGTATCCGAAATAGCCGAGCAGGTGCTGAAAAGGTTTTCCGCCCCAGAGCAACAGATCGTCGGCTTGTGTGAGGAAAAACACGGCGAAGGAAACCAGCCCAAAAACAATCGCCCGCAGCCACCGCTGTTCCCACAGCACCACCAGTCCGAGCGCGCCCACCATAAGTACCACCTGGTAGCGGAGGCCTACCGCGAGGCCTGCAAATATGGCGGCGATGGCGATGTGCTTCAGGGATGCGGTTGTCTGCGCGCGCGACCTGGCAGGGGGTAGCAGCCACCACACGGCAGCGAGCAGGGGCGGAATGCAGGCAGTTTCGACAAGGTTTCTCACCGAAAAATTCGGCATAACAGCCAGGAAGGCCAGTAGCAGCCCTGTCTGCACGGCGGCGCGGCGTCCGGCCATACGTTCGGCAATCCGATAGCCCAGCCATACCGTAAGCAGCGAATAAAGTGCGAGCAGGAGGCGCATGAGCAACATCTGCGTCTGCGGATGTTCAATGCCCAGCCAGGAAAAGCCTTTAAAGAGCGCAAACAACACCCCCGGATACAAAAAACTGACCGGCTCCGGCCTGTCGCGCTCGTTGCCGATGCCCGGCAACCAATCATTGTGGTTTTTTCCGTCGGCCCAGCTCGACGCGGGCTCCACGGTCAGGAAATGGTCGTCGTGCCAGATATACCCCGGAGAAAAACACGCGGCCAGCAAACGCACGGCCAGGGCCCACGTCAGCAGGTGCCGCAGTGAAACCGAATTCCAATATAGCCGCCACGCGCTCATGTAGGCGCAAAGGAAAGGAAATAACACCCACTGTGCAGCGCACTGCTCACCGTTCGCTATGCTTCCCGGTCAAAAGGCGGCAGTTGTTTTTCCATCCACAGGACGTCGTGCCAGCGGTCAAATTTGAATCCCGTCCTTTTAAAAATGGCAAACGAAGAAAATCCCTTTCGGGCGTGAAAGCGTTCGCTCGGTTCGTTGGGCAGGGTAATAACCGCGTAGACCCAGCGCATGCCGCGCTGCTGCAATTCAGCAAACAACGCGTCGTACAACGCGGAGGCTATACCTCGCTGCTGGTAGCCCTCCGCCACATAGACCGACGACTCGCAGGAAAACTGGTAGGCCTTGCGCTCGCGGTACGGTGTGGCATAGGCATAACCCACGACCTGTCCGTCTTCTTCGGCTACCAGCCAAGGAAACCGGGCAGTGTATGTCCTGATTCGCGCAGCCATCTCTTCCGCCCCGGGGGCATCGTATTCGAAAGACACCGCCGAATCGCGCACGTGAGGCGCGTAAATGGCTGCCAGTGCCGCCGCATCGGCAGGGTCAACAGGTCTGGTTCTCATGGGCCAAAGGTGAGAAGTTCCCGGCGTTGCGGAAAACCGGTACTGTCGCGTCGATTCTTGCCCGCTGCGTGGGCCTCCTGCCGGGGA
>DHLU01000177.1:0-1012 GCA_002405435.1 Flavobacteriales bacterium UBA4660 | reverse complement strand
GGACAACCCGCGCCGACGCAAACACGTTGGGGGAGTTTTTCTGCATTCTCCTACCTTCGCCCCCGTGCTGAAGATCGATATGCATACCCACATCATGCCGGAGTTTCTTCCTGACTGGACGAGAAAATTCGGCTATGGTAATTTTATCCATCTCGACCACCACCGGCCCGGATTTGCCCGCATGATGCAGGGAGAAAAGTTCTTCAGGGAGGTCGAAGCCAACTGCTGGGACCCCGCGCTGCGCATTGAAGATTACGCCCGCTTTGATACGCAAGTGCAGGTGGTGTGCACCATACCGGTGCTGTTTGCCTATTGGGCCCAACCGCTTCACGGACTGGAGGTAGCCCGCTTTCTCAATGACCACCTGACCGAACTCGTGGTGCGCTACCCCAAACACTACGTAGGCCTTGGCACACTTCCGCTTCAGGACATAGACCTCTCGGTGGCCGAACTGGAGCGCATTAAGGATAGCGGGTTGAGGGGAATTCAGCTGGGTTCCAATATCAACGGCAAAAACCTGAGTGACCCTGGCTTCTATCCGCTCTGGGACGCGCTGCAGTCGCTCGATATGTGTGTAATGGTGCATCCATGGGAGATGATGGGGCAGGAGCAGATGACCAAATATTGGCTGCCCTGGCTGGTAGGCATGCCCGCCGAAACATCGCGGGCCATCTGTTCGCTGATTTTCGGGGGGGTGCTCGAACGCTGGCCCGGCATCCGTTTCAATTTCAGCCATGCCAGCGGCTCTTTTCTCGCCACCCTCGGCCGTATCGAACACGGTTTCCACTGCAGGCCCGACCTTGTAGCGGTCGATAACCCTGTGAATCCGCGCGATTACCTGGGCCGTTTTTGGGTTGACAGCATTACCCATGATGCCCGCATGCTCGAGTATGTGCTTGAACTTCAAGGATCTGAGCGCGTCACCCTCGGTACCGACTACCCCTTTCCCCTCGGCGACCTCGAGGTGGGGAAATTCATTGTCGACATGAACCTTCCTCAACCCGCGCTTGAA
>DHLU01000216.1 GCA_002405435.1 Flavobacteriales bacterium UBA4660 | reverse complement strand
ATTTCGCTTTCACGAGACAGAAAGGCAACGGAGAGGTACGCATCACGCTGAAAGAATCGCGATTTGCGCATTTTTTTTAGGGAAATGCGTGAAGCCGTCAGGTTGGCAACGCAGCCGTTATCCAATTCGATGCGCGCATTAGCAATGTCGGGCGTATCGCTCAGCACGGCGACACCGCTGGCGTGCACCTGTCTTACATTGGCTCCGGTAACGGAAAGCACGATGTCAATATCGTGAATCATCAGGTCGAGTACCACACTCACATCAGTGCCGCGGGGATTAAATTCAGCCAGGCGGTGGGTCTCGATAAACCGTGGCTGATGGAGATGCGGTACCACCGCCATAAAGGCAGGATTGAAGCGTTCGACATGCCCCACCTGCACCTTGACCGCCGCTTCGTGGGTCAGCCGTTCGAGCATCCTGGCTTCTTCCAGGGTCTGGGTTACCGGCTTTTCAATAAATACATGCCGGAATTTTTTCAGGGCAGCCTGCGCACATTCGAAGTGAGAGAGGGTTGGTGTCACTATATCAACCACGTCAACGGAGTCAATCAGGGCTTCGGGTGAATGAAAGCCGAGGGTCTGAAACTCCGCAGCAGCGACAGCCTGTTTTTCCGGCACCGGATCATGGCAGCCGGCGAGCACGTATGTATCAGACAATTCGCGGATACACTTCATGTGAATCCTTCCGAGATGTCCGCAGCCTAAAACACCAATTCTGAGCATAGCCGTTTTTGCTGGTTGAGTCGGCTAAATTACCCTACGCCACATTTTTTACAGGCTGGCGTTCATGCCTAATTTTCAACACCGGTCGTGTATGCAAGGTCAAACCTACCTTTGAGGCGTATGATTACCGATACTTACAGGCATAAGGGACTGAGAAAGCAGCTGGTGGCCGAACTTGAACGATTGGGTATCTCAGACAAGAAGGTGCTGGAGGCGATCAACAAGGTGCCGCGTCATGCCTTCATGTCATCGGCATTTCTCGAACATGCATACGAAAACAAGGCTTTCAGTATCGCGGCGGGCCAGACCATTTCGCAACCCTATACCGTTGCCAGGCAGTCGGAACTGCTGCAGGTGGCGCCGGGTATGAAGGTGCTGGAAGTCGGTACCGGCAGCGGTTACCAGGCGGCAGTGCTTGCAGCCATGGGTGCGCGGGTGTATTCCATTGAACGCCACAACATTCTCCACCAGACCGCCAAAAGAGTGCTCGGCCTGCTCAACTACCGCGTGCACTGCGTTTACGGCGATGGCTACAAGGGGCTGCCTGCCTTTGCGCCCTTTCAACGCATCATCATCACGTGTGCCGTACCGCGTATTCCGGAGGCATTGCTCGATCAGCTGGAAACCGGCGGCAGACTGGTCATGCCCTTCGGCGAAGGTGCGGTGCAGGAAATGACCGTCCTGACCAAAATGCCCGATGGAAGTTTTAACCGCGAAACGTTTGGTGCCTTTTCTTTTGTGCCCATGCTCGAGAAGCGGTCTGATACGCCCTGATTCTTTTCCATCTTCGCTGAATGAAAATATTTACCGCCCAGCAGACCCGGCAATGGGACGTGGCCACAATGGCCCGTCAGCAAATCACCGGTGACGCGCTTATGGAGCGGGCGGCCGGGCGTTGCTTCGACCGCATCGCCGCGTGGGGCATACCCGGCCGGCTCGTGGTGCTGGCCGGCACCGGTAACAATGGAGGAGACGGACTGTGTATCGCCAGGAAGGCAGCCGAAGCGGGTTGGCGCGTAGCTGTCTTCATCGCCGGTGACACGGCGGCCGGCAGTCACGGTTTTTCGGTCAACCTCGACCGGCTCGGCGCCTGCGCAATAAGTGCGGAGATGCTGGATGCCGGCAATTTCCGATTTGCCCTGCAGGCGGAAGACTGGCTGGTAGACGCCCTCTGGGGTACGGGCATTTCAAGGCCTGCCGGCGGTTGGATGGCTGAGCTCATTGGCCACGTCAATGCATCGTGCTGCAGAAAAATTGCCATTGACGTTCCTTCCGGACTGCTTCCCGACCTTATGGAACCTCAGCCGGGCACTGCGGTGGAGGCCGACGACACCGTGACCTTCGGAACCGTGAAGCCCGCTTTTGTTTTTCGTGAAAACCACCGTTTTACCGGGCGCATTCATGTGCTTGATATTGGACTTGATCCTGGCTACTACACCGCTACCGAATCGGAAATGACCTGGTTTGATGGCGTGGAAGCTGCGGCGGCGTTGCGGCCCTTTGCCTTCGACAGCGACAAGCGCAGCCGTGGCATGGTGCAGTTGATTGCGGGCAGTTTCGGTAAGATTGGTGCCGCCGTGCTGGCCGCAGATGCTGCCCTGCGTGCGGGTTGCGGAATCGTGTCAGCATCGGTACCCGCATGCGGCGTTGCCATTGTGCAGGCTGCTGTGCCGGAGGCTATGTGCGACCGTGCGGAAGGGGACAACGCCCTCACGGCGGTGAGGCTGCATCCTGCCGCACAATGTGTCGCCATCGGGCCCGGGCTCGGTACCTCCGATGCGACGGCCTCCGTGGTGCTGAGGGTACTTGAAGAATGCCGCGTGCCCCTGGTGGCGGATGCCGATGCGCTTAACCTCGTGGGGGCCAACGGCTGGATCGACAGGCTGCCGGCCGGCACTGTTCTTACCCCGCATGAGAGAGAATTTGACCGACTGTTTGGTCCGCATGCGAATTCATTTGAACGCCTGCGTACCCTACGCAGCCAGTCGACGGCGCTGGGGGATGTACTGCTGCTAAAGGGGCCTCATACCATGGTGGCAGTACCCGACGGCAGCATCAGTTTCAATGCATCGGGACATGCGGGCCTTTCCACGGCCGGAGCAGGCGATGTGCTCACGGGGATCATAGCCTCCCTCCGCGCGCAGGGCCATGAGGCAGCTGCTGCGGCCCGCCTCGGTGCCTATGTGCATGGAAGAGCGGCAGACATCTTGCTGGCTGAGCGCAACTATCCCGCCCTGCTCGCTGGCGAAATTGCCCGCCGCGTGCCTTTCGTTCTCGGCGAACTGGCTGCCGGCGCGTATCAGTAAGTGTCTGGAAAATCTCCTTTGCCCTTTCGGAGTACCTCGAAAGCGCCGTCTGCGCAACGCACCACCGTGCTGGGGAGCAGACCGCATGCACCGGCGTCAAGCACCAGGTCTACGCGTCCGCGGTAAGCGTCGGCAATGGAAGCGGCATCTGTGGCATACTGCAGCAAGGCATCGTCATCATGCACCGAACTGGCCACGATGGGATGGCCGAGCGCCGCCACCAGGGCCAACGGTACCGCATGGGCAGGCACCCTGAGTCCGATTGTTTTTTTGCGTTCATTGAACACCTTGGGAATATGCCGGTTGGCCTCGAGAATAAAGGTGAAAGGACCGGGAAGCAGGCTTTTCATCATCTTGAAGGTCGGTGTATCCACCGGCTTGCAGTAGGTACTCAGCACCGTGAGGTTATCGCAGATTATAGAAAAATCGGCCTTATCGGGACGGATTTTTTTCAGCCGGGCTATCCGGTCAGCGGCTGCAGGCTGCATAAGGCTGCCACCAAAACTATAGAGCGTATCGGTTGGAAATACGATGATGCCTCCGTCTCGCAGGCATTCGGCTGCTTGCCGGATTACTGCGGAGTCAGGATTTTTAGCGTCAACCGTAATCAGCATAGCAGGCGTCAGGCATTTTCCCGCGCCTTTTTATGATCGGCGAGAAACTGTGCAAGCCCGCTGTCAGTGAGCGGATGCCTGAGTAAGGCCAGTATAGCACTGAGGGGGCCGGTCATGACATCAGCACCGATTTCAGCGCACTGGATGATGTGCATGGGATGGCGCACCGAGGCGGCCAGGATTTCGGTTTCGAATCCGTAGTTGTCGTAGATATCACGGATCTGGGCGATGAGCTCAACGCCATCGGTGGAGATATCATCCAGCCGGCCGATAAAGGGCGACACATACGACGCACCTGCTTTGGCGGCCACAAGGGCCTGCCCGGCAGAAAACACCAGGGTACAATTGGTGCGTATGCCTTTATCGCTGAAATATTTCAGGGCCTTTACCCCTTCCCGGATCATGGGTACCTTGACGACGATGTTGGGATGCAGTGCTGCCAGTTCTTCCCCTTCACGCACCATGCCTTCAAAGTCCGTGGCAATCACTTCAGCGCTCACATCGCCTTCACCCACCAGTTGGCATATGTCCACATAGTGCTTGAGCACCCTGTCGGTTCCCGTAATGCCTTCCTTGGCCATAAGGGAAGGATTGGTGGTCACACCGTCTAGAATACCCAGGTCGCTGGCCTCGCGGATCTGGTCAAGGTTGGCTGTGTCGATAAAAAATTTCATGGCGCAAAGGTAGCCGCAGCTGCTGCAGGCGGTTGCGGTTTTTATCAGACATCTTTTGACAATTATCAGCCCGGCGTTGCCTCCCGCGCCAGTGATTTCATTTGCATATTTGTCGCCTTCGTTTACAGTATGGAGAAATACTTCAATAAAAAGTCCATTTTGCAATTGCTGGTTACCACCTTAGCCCTGCTGGTGGGCGCCCATCTTATGGAGCGGGTTTCTTTTGACAAGCCCTGGGTTGCGGTGGTGGCGGCCATTGTGCTGGCCTTGCTGAATCTTTTCCTCCGGCCGTTGCTGGTCGTACTGACCATTCCCGCCACCCTGTTCACCTTCGGTCTGTTTTTGCTGGTTATCAACGCGTGCATCATCCTGCTCGCACGCGAGATTGTTCCCGGGTTTCACGTAGCAGATTTCTGGAGCGCCCTGTGGCTTAGTTTACTGGTGAGCATTATAAACGGGCTGTTTTTCAATGTCAAGGTAACCCGCTACGGCAACGACTTCGACAGGTCTTGAGCACTGCGCCCTGAAGGCCTACCACTCGAACGGAGCGGAAAACGTTTTTTCGTTTCCGCGGCCGTCTCGTACCGTAAGTTCAAACTGGTGCTTGCCGTGGCTGATGCGCTCTGCATCGAAGTAGTAAGTAATCCTGTCAGATTTGGCATCGTATTCCATCAGCGCCCACTGGCCGTCGATCCGTGGAATGATTTCACTTACATCGCTGAGGTTATCCCGCACGCGGAACGAAAAGGAACGGTGATTTTTCATCGCTGCGGAGAAATCGATGGAGGAAATGGTCGGCGCAGTTTTGTCGATCATGACGGAGAAGTAACCGAAGTACTGCGGCTCGGCCAGCAGCCACCCGTCTTCATACGTGGTGGTTTCCGGGAAAAGACGGTCTTTTTCAGGATCCCAGCGCACGATGAGGGCCTTGGCGCTGTCTGACGCAGCCAGCCCGGGCATCTTGATGGCGAGCTGGTAGTGGGCATGAACAGGTACATAGGGTGACGCGACCATGTAAGTCGGGGTAATAGCACCGGCCATTCCCGGCGTCTTGCGGTAAATGTTGAAGTCGAGGTCCTCGTACAGCGAAAAAGCATCGATGAATACCCTGATATCGCCAAGGTCGAGCACGTTGTCTTTTTCGTAGTGAAACAAGGCCTGGGGAATCTCCCTGTTGGGCGCGCTGCCGGAAAATGACTTGGCAGATTCGACCACAAATTCGAGGGTAGAGGTATTGCCCCGGATGTCCATGACGGAGTAAGATACCTTGTGCCGCTTACCATCGCGGAAGCTCACCATGCCGTCGTTGAGCAGGTTGTCGTAGATATTCAGCGGATTGTTTACCAGCCGGTATGACCGGTGAATGCTGGTTCGTTCTTTCTTAAACTTTTCATAGATGGTGTGGGCGTTGATGGCACGTGAGGTGGCAAAGTCAAGCTGGTCGAGGGTTTGGGCGAATACAAGCAGGCTGTCTACATGCAGTTCGACCCTGTAAACGCCGCAGCGGTTGGCATTGCCGTCAAGTTTGTCTGCGGTGTGTATGGCAAACCCGATGTCGCCATATACCACTATGGGGTCGCGTTTTTCGAGCGCGCACTTGCCTGTCGCTTCGGAGGTGTTGTAGGTGCGTATGCCGCCGGCTCCCTGCACCATCGAAGAGTCAGAAAG
>DHLU01000172.1:3775-20123 GCA_002405435.1 Flavobacteriales bacterium UBA4660 | reverse complement strand
TCGGAAGTGAGTTCCACACTATCAATCCACTCAAACAACCCATGTCCTGAAACATAAATTCTGCCACAATCATCTACCATAAAGGCGCGGAAATTGAGTAGCTTCTCCTCCTCTGTATTGCCTCCGATTCTTGAACAAAGCAAAAGTTCATTGAGGTCGGAACTAAAATTGGCAACAAACCTCCAGGATGCCGGGTTTAAGTACACCTCTGGTGTCTGAGGCAGCCCACCATTGCTGCCGCCGGTTACCCAAAGGGAGCCATCAGGACCCACGTCTATCATGTCAAAATCGTCGTTGCCCTCTGTGCCAAAAAAGGTGGACCTGAGCAAATTGCCACTGCCGCCGTTCAGTATTCCGAGCCAACCGTCATAACCACCTCCGGCGTGCGTGGACTGATAGGTCCCCGCAGTCACCGGCAGTAGCGCGTGGCTGGTACCGCCACAAACCGCAATCTTGCCATCGTTCGTGATTACAAGATCATTGATGTCTTCAAAATCCGGGGTTCCGATTTGGGTACACCAATACATCTGCGACAAGTCTGGCGAAAAACACGCAACTGCCATATTGAACTGCGAATAATAGAGACCTCCCAAAATATAATTGATCCCTGGATAGGTGAGATAACCCACCGCAGTGCCAATCACCACATTGCCCTCCTGATCAATACCCAAACCAAATCTGTCCTGCGGATTGACTGTGCCATTTACCTCGGGTGTGAAGCCTGAGTATCCGTCACCGACCGGGGACCCAAAGAAGGTGGAAGCCAACAATGCACTTCCATCTTCACTGAGTACACAAATGACAACATCCGTCAATATGGTACTTATAGAATTGTCTTTTTCGTTGTCAAAGGCATTTTCGGATATGGGAAAATCACAGGAGTTGGAAGTACCGGTCAATACGAGTTGGTTCTGGGCATTACAAACCGCATTGGCACATGACTCAGTTGCCTCCCCGCCCAGATACGTGGCCCATTGCAGTTCTTCGCCGGAGGGGTCAAATTTACATATACCGATGTCTTGGATTCCACCGCTGAAAACGATAGAATATGCATCCAATGTACTGGGTAAATTGTTGGCGGATGGCGCACTTAAGAGGTAAATATTTCCTTCGGCATCATAGGTACTTAAATAGCCCCACAATTCATCAATGCTTCCCGTTGAGCCAACGAATGTGGCGGCTACTAACTCCGGGTCAATCACCAATTCAAGCGATTCATCATAGGTCCCTATGTTAAACGCGACCCTGTGGTCCCTAAGTTCAAATGCACCGGCTACCGGAATAATGTTGCTCCCACTTAACTGATAACAAAGAGGAACTTCCTCTCTAAACACACCTGCCGATGTATTCAGCATGAGCCCTTCATCCTCTATTCCAAACGAATCAACCCCTATAATCTCCAATTGCACGAGCGAAGGATCAGCCCCGGGAGATACTCGAAACTGATATTTAAAATGCCCCTCGCTTCCAAGCACCTCCACATCAATGCCCGGCCAGACATTTTTATAATAAACCCGGCTGTGCGGATGAATGCCCGACTTCCACCGGCTACGGTCATTTCCCAAAAAATAATTACAATAGTGCTGCAGTGGATCAAGCCCAACCGGCTTGTCGCTGTTGCCATTCACAAACCTCATCTTCCATGCATGGTGGTGCATCAGGGTGGTATCTATGCCTTGTATATGGTTATCGTGCGCCCGTTTCAAGTCAGCAGCATCGGTAAAATCAAATACAAACCCATCCTCCTGGAGAAATACCGTGCCACACCCCAGCGCCGCTTTAAATACAAAGTCTCCCTTCCACTGACCCTGGTTTTCGATAAACGCAACGTCGCTTTTGTGCTCTGAAGGACTAAAGAGACGCTGAGCTGGCACTGAGCCGACAAGTACATGCACCAAAGCAACCAGGAAGAGATCTTTTTTCATTCGCGCAGAAAGGGATGAGCATGTTATCAGCCGCACATCTTGTCAATGATAATTAACCGGCACATAGCGACTACTTTGCGCAATCGTAGTCTGGAAGCTTTCAGTCACGTGCAGGCCGCCTCATCATGCCCCGAAGGATAATGTCAGCATCCTTTAGATTGCCAGCAACTTAAACCCCCTTCCGTGAACGTTGATGATTTCGATGCTGGAATCATGGCGTAAATGTTTACGCAGTTTGGCTATATATACATCCATGCTGCGCCCGTTAAAATAATTGTCATCGCCCCAGATGGATTTGAGCGCAAAACTTCGCTCCATCACCCCGTTTTTATTTTTACATAACAGATACAGCAACTCGTTTTCCTTGGTGGTGAGTTTGATCTCTTCCTTTGGATGTGCCAACCGCTGTTTGTTGTAATCGAACTGGTAGGTTCCGATAGAAAACGCTACCGCCTCATCTTCCCCCGCGGGCAGCGCACTCGACCGGCGAAGAATGGCATTCATGCGCACCAGCAACTCTTCCATGCTGAAAGGTTTGGTCATATAATCGTCGGCACCCACCTTGAAGCCTTCCAGGGTATCTTCCTTCATACTCTTGGCCGTCAGAAATAAAATGGGTGTATGCTTATCGTCATGGCGAATCTCCTCGGCCAGCGTGAAGCCGTCTTTCACGGGCATCATCACGTCGAGTATGAGAAAATCATGGGCATTGCGCCTGAACCGCTTGAGCCCTTCCTGCCCGTCGGTAGCCAGTTCGGTTTCAAAACCTTTGGCAGTGAGAAAATCCCTCAGCAAAGCTCCGAGGTTCGGATCGTCTTCGCACAGGAGTACGCTAGTTTTCTTTTTCATAGTATCGTGGTAAATGCAAGGTGAAAATACTGCCTTTTTTGGGTTCGCTCTCCAGTTCTACGAGCCCATTGTGTTTTTCGACAACGCCTTTTACGTAACTGAGGCCCAGACCGAATCCCTTTACGTTGTGGATGTTTCCCGTAGGGACCCGGTAGAGTTTATCAAATACTTTGGGTTGGTTTTCGCGTGAGATGCCGATGCCGTTATCTGTAAAACGAAGGATTAGCCCGTCGTTGCCGTCGTCGGTTGAAATCTGCACTACTGGCTTCTCTTCGGAGTACTTAATGGCATTGTCAATGAGGTTGTAGACCACGTTGGTAAGGTGCAGCGCATCGCCCTCAATCAGCGGATCTGTGGCATTGAGTTGCGTCAGTATACTGCCATTGCGTTGTTTTACCTGAATGGCCACGTTGCGGATTACCGTTTTGATGATGTCGTGCATGTTGAGGGTGTCAATCCGCAGGTGCATATCACCCTGTTCGAAAATGGCTGTGCGCAATACGTTCTCAACGAGCACCCCCAGCCGTTTGTTTTCATCACTGATCATGCCCACGTAATTTTTCACCGCCCCCTCTGCTGCCCGCATATCGGGATCATTCAACGCTTCACAGGCCAGCGAAATCGTGGCAATCGGCGTCTTGAGCTCGTGGGTCATGTTGTTGATGAAGTCGTTTTTGACTTCACTCAGTTTTTTCTGGCGGTAAATGGTGCGTATGGAATACGAAAACAAGAGCACTACCAGCAGCATGATGAGCGCACTGACTGAAAGCATCATCCACAGGCTTCGCCAGAGATACCGGTTCTGGTGCGGAAACCACAGGCGCAGGTAGGCAGGCTCACATAAGGGGTCGTGAGGGAATATCTGCGTACCATATCCCTCTGCAAGAAATTTCTCCCTGAATGGGACATCGCCGGAAGAGAGGATCTCGGGCTGCTGGATTCGGTTGAATACCGCGGCCCGGAATTCAGTGGTGATGCCTTCATTGCTCAGGTGTGACCTCAGCAGGGAGTCCAGCACCAGGGTGTCGACACGGTCGGCCGCACTCCGTGATATATCTAGGCTCACGATACCATCCATGATGTCGTTCAACAGGCCGCTCTGCGCAAGAATCGCCTCCTGGTTCAGGCCGGCATCACCCCACTCAGAAAAAAGCAGCGAGTCGGCCGTCGCACTATGGACAGAAGACAAGAGGGTGTCACGGGAAGGGTCTATGTAGGTGAC
This sequence comes from Flavobacteriales bacterium UBA4660, assembly GCA_002405435.1. GTDB lineage: Bacteria > Bacteroidota > Bacteroidia > Flavobacteriales_D > Sanyastnellaceae > UBA4660. The sequence goes on along the minus strand of DHLU01000172.1, from coordinate 16,127 downwards.
TAACAGGGAGTTTTCCTCCTCCGACTGTATGCTCACATTGGAAGTGTTCAACTCGGCCATACGGAGCATCATTTCATATTCCTCAAGGTCCACCACCGCCAGGTTCATCGCGCGCTGAACTCCGGAAGCAAATTCTTGCCGGCGCAGCTCTATGGAGTTTTTTACCCAATACAACTGAATACCAACGAGACACAGCAGCGCAATACCGCTGAGAAATACCAACCACCTGAGGAATGAGGCCTTCATAGAAACGGACTGAAAGGCACCGGGGTGCCGGCGCCTTCCGCAACAAAGAACCGAATAAATAAAGTACACATGATTTCTGATTAACTTTTTTTGTCCTTGCTTAACCCCTCTTTAACTTTCCTCAGCACCCCCTGCCTATAGCTTTGACCGCTGAAAATGTTCCGTGATGAAGCATCCAAACGTGGGCGCGGGTTTCTCAATGATTATTTAGGTTTTAAGGTCTTACAGGACGTTACAGGTTTTAAACCATCACGGAAGTTGAGGCAAACAACATGAAAAGCCCCCATTATGGGGGTTTTTCATTTGTTGCCGGTGGCTGCTGCCATTGCCGGGAAACAGTTCTCAACAGCGGGGACTCGTGTTTTTACTTTGTTGCCTGGCCGGACCTTCAATTTCAATAGATCCCGGTGCTGGTATTTCTTCGAAATTTGGCGGCGACAATTGTCCTATGTCAGTCACAATCCGCCCTGCCACGTCCGACGACGTCCCACGCATACTGCAACTTGTAAAGGAGCTCGCGACCTATGAACGCGCACCCCATGAAGTCACGGTAACCGAAGATGAAATGCGCCGGGATGGATTTGGACCAGACCCTGTCTACTCGTGCGTGGTAGCCGAGAGTGACGGTATGGTGCGGGGAATGGCTCTCTGCTATATCCGCTATTCCACCTGGAAGGGCAGGTGCCTGTACCTGGAAGATCTCGTGGTGGAAGAGGCATGGCGCGGTCAGGGCATGGGCAGTCTCTTGTTTGAAGCGGTAATACGTCAGGCCCGCGATGGGGAATATGCCTCACTGGTATGGCAGGTGCTCGACTGGAATGAGCCCGCACTTAATTTCTATAAAAAATACGGCGCGCAACTGGATCCGGAATGGGTCAATGGCAAACTGACGCGCCAGCAAATGGCGGCATGGGCTCCGCGTCCCGAACCGACAAAATGATATGAAGAATATAGAGGTATACAAATTTGGCGGAGCCTCCGTGAAGGACGCCGACGCAGTCAGAAATGTGTTGCGCGTGCTTCAACGCACGGCTACCGGAAAAGGCGAGGTGAAAAAAGTTGTGGTGGTTTCGGCCATGGGAAAAACCACCAATGCACTGGAGGCTATCCACCGCGCGCGTTACAACCGTCAGGATGTACGCCCCATGATAGCGGAAGTAAAACAACTGCATACAGCGATAGCCCACGATTTGTTTGGTGACCGCGAAGAAGCCAAAAAGCCGATGTATGCTATGCTCGATGCCATGACCGAGCAGGTGCAGGAACCGCTCAGCGGTGATTTCGACCGCGACTATGACCAACTAGTCTGTTACGGAGAACTTATTTCCACGGCCATCGTCCATGCATTTCTCTGCGAGTCAGGGCTGAAGAGCGCCTGGATCGACGCCCGCCAGGTCATACGTACCGACCAGCGGTTTCGCGATGCCCGTGTGGACTGGAACCGCAGTACCCAGGGAGCCCAAGCCCTTGCTGATGTGCTGGAGAAGAAAGATTTTGCGGTCATCCAGGGTTTTATCGCCAGCGGTGGATTGGGCGTTACTACAACCCTGGGCCGTGAAGGATCAGACTTCACGGCAGCCATTCTCGCATTTATGCTCGACGCCAAAAGCGTGACTATTTGGAAAGATGTTCCGGGAATGCTCAACGCAGACCCGAAAATATTTCCAGATGCGGTGATGCTTCCTTCCATATCCTACCGCGAAGCCATAGAACTGGCCTATTATGGCGCTAGTGTCATTCATCCCAAAACGGTGAAGCCCCTGCAAAACAAAAATATACCGCTGCACATACGGTCATTTCTCAACCCGCTGGCCGATGGTACGCTTGTGTATGCCGACGCTGCGCACGACGCCGATGTGCCCAGCTATATCTGCAAACGCGATCAGGTGCTTATCTCTGTTTCTACCCGCGATTTCAGCTTCGTGGTAGAAGACAACCTTCGCGATCTTTTTGAAATACTTGTAGCCCTCGGCATACGCATTCACCTGATGGAAAATTCTGCGATTTCATTTTCCATGGTTACCGACCACGATGCGTACAAACTCGAGAAACTCTATGCGGCTCTGCAAGCGCAATATGAAGTACGCTATAACGAAGGGCTCACCCTGCTTACCATCCGGCACTACACGGAGGCTGTGCTGACCCGCGAAACGGCCGCACGGGAAGTGCTGCTCGAACAACGCTCAAGGCATACGGTGAGGCTGGTGGTGCGCGAAAAATGAAACGCGCAACCATAACGAACACGAAAAAAGGCCGCAAACCTGCGGCCTCTCCGTGGATAACATCCAAAAATCAGTACTCGTCTTCGTTGAAGAAAAAATCTTCTTTGGTAGGATAGTCAGGCCAGATGTCTTCTATGCTTTCGAAAACTTCCTCGTCATCTTCGATTTGCTGAAGGTTCTCCACCACTTCCAACGGGGCCCCTGTGCGCATGGCAAAATCTATCAATTCATCTTTTACTGCAGGCCACGGCGCATCTTCCAGGTATGAGGCCAATTCAAGTGTCCAATACATAGTAGTCTATTTGCAAAGCATTTAACGAAGCGCGAATATAACAGGTATAATGGCCGGCCTGACAGGGCGTTGAAAAATCCTAATTATTGTTTATTTGCTTGGTTTCCAGGGTATTTCGGGGGCCTGTAGCTGGAACGCCAGCCACCGTGACAGGACAAAGAAATAGTCAGAAAGCCGGTTGAGGTAGGAGAGAAAACCGGCGTCAACAGGTTCGCATTCATGCAGGGCTACCAGGCTGCGTTCTGCCCTGCGACATACCGTGCGCGTGATATGGCACTGTGACACGGTAGCGTGCCCTCCCGGAAGAATAAAATGGCGCATGGGTTCCAGCGTGCTTTCCATATTATCCATGGCGTGTTCCAGCGCATCAATCCACAAGGGGTCAAAAAGCGGCAATTGCATTTTGCCTGCATGATCAGGCGCTACCGCGAGGTGACTGCCGATGGTAAACAGGTTGTCTTGAATCTGCAGGAGCATAGCTCCGGCCAGGTCACCGGTGAGGTCGCGCAGCATCCCCGTGTGCGCATTGAGTTCATCGAGATTGCCGTACGACTCAATACGGAGGTGGTGCTTGGGAACCCGGGCGCCGCCAAGCAGCCCCGTGGTGCCATCATCCCCTTTGCGTGTGTAGATTTTCATGTGATTATCTTTTTACGTATTGGAGCACCTTCGAAAGCGGCTTCCAGGTGAGTGTAAACAAACCCGGCGTCAATCCGTTCAATCTCCAGGCCATGCGGTCTTCCATATTGGCGCGTACGCGGTTGCGCAGCGAGAGATTGCTTTGGCCTCCGGCCCGCATGTGGGTGATGATCCTCGGCAGGTACGCTACGGAAATGCCGTGCCGGTGAATGAAGCGCAGCATCAGCTCATAGTCTGCCGCTGACTTAAGCGAAAGGTTGTAGAGTCCGAGCCGTTCATAGCATGATTTTTTGACAAAAAACGTCGGATGAGGCGGCATCCATCCGCTTCGGAAACGCCCGTGTCGGTATGCGCCGGCCCTCCAGGTGCGCAGAATCCGCGCGGTATCGTGCCGGTCTACATATACCAGATCAGCATACAGGGCGTCACAGCCGGTAGTGTCAAACAGGGCTGCGACATCTCCCAGCACCTGGTCATCGGCGTAGTAGTCATCGCTGTTGAGAATGCCGATCACATCTCCCGTGCTCATGGCGATGCCCTTGTTCATGGCGTCGTAGATACCGCGGTCAGGTTCGGAAACCCAGCGGGCAATGTGCGGGGTATATCGATCCACCACCGCAAGGGTCTGGTCGCTTGAACCCCCGTCAACGATCAGGTACTCGACAGGGCTATGGCGTTGGGAGATGACCGAACGGATGGTGCTTTCAATCGTGTCGCCGCTGTTGTAGGCGATGGTGATCACCGAAATCTTCATGTGCGGATGTTTCTTTCGCGGATGCGGCGGGCAGGATTGCCCTGGTAAATACCCCGCGCTTCCAGGTCATGGGTGGCAACGGAGCCTACGGTTAGCACGCTGTGTTCGCCGCAGGTGACGCCCGGACACACAACCGCCCGCGCGCCGATCCAGACGCCTTGCTCCAGTGTAATGTCTCCCACCATAAGGTCGAAACTGGGTTTTGCGTAGTCGTGGTTGCCGCAGAGCAACATCGCCCCTTGTGAAAGGCAGCAGTGGTCTCCGACGGTGACCATGCCCAGGTTGTCTATCCACACACCTTCGCCAATCCAGCAATGGTGCCCCAGCACGAGCTTCCATGGATACTTGATGGACACATGCGGTTTGACGACCACGCCGTTACCCACGCGGGCCCCGAAGGCGCGCAACAACAGGCGTTTGATTCCCATAAACACGAAACCCGACCGGAAAAACATGAGGTTTACCACAAACCAGCAGAGGCGCCGCAGGGGAGGCCCCGGCCTGTAGCCTGTATTGCGGAAGGTGGATAGGTCTGTGCTGGTCACGGTGGTGCAAAGTAAGCGCAATGGCCGATCAGGTGAACAGCAGGCGGTAGGCCTCTGTATCCTGCGAGGAGCGCGCAATCCCTTCGCCCATAGCCCGCGCTCCCGCGGTCCATTGCGTATAGGTGTCCTGGTCCATGTCGAGGCACTGCTGCAGCACCGGAGCAAAGCCCTCGGGCGAGGCCTGACAATCGAATCCGGCATACCGGGCCGGCAGGTCTTTCCATGGGGTGAGGTTGCTGACCACTACAGGTACGCCCGCCACCAGCGCTTCGGCAATGGCGTGTCCGTAATTTTCTCCCCTTGTGGCACTGTAGTAAAAATGCGCGTGCGACAGCAGCGCGGGAATTTGTTCGGGGGCCACTTCCCCATGGAGCTTAACGGAGACCGTTCGCAGGCTTTGTGCCAGAGACAAACAGGCGTTGTAATAGTCATCTCCCTGACGGGTTCCATAGATGTCAAGCCGCACCTCACCGGCACCATCCAGTGTTTTCAGGTAAGCAATCGATTCGGTAATGCCTTTTTCGGGACTGTACCGCGCGATGGTCACCAGGTGCAGCACTCCGGGCAACTTGGGAGGATGTGATACGGCGCTGCCCGCTGCGGCGGTCAGGTTGGGTGCCAGCACCACCCCTGCCTCGGGAAGGTATCGCAAGACGGACGCCACCTCATCGGCGGATGTGGCATGCCAACGCAGGCTGCGGAAAAAGCCAAGGTGTTTTGACAGCGTAAGAAAAATTTTCTTCCGCAGGGGTTTTACGCTCAACGCACCGGGTTGTAGCATACCCCGTGGCGCAATTACCGCTTTGTGCGCAAGCCCCAGGCGCCGAAGTATGATGAGCGGCTGCAGGGTGAAACGCGGAGAAAAAAGTGAGTTGAAATAGAAGTAGTCGTACGCATGGGCTGCAAAGAGGCTTCGCCACGTGGCGGACGTAAGACGTCCCCCGCGTGCATAATACACCTGCACATGCGGCCTGTGCCTGACCCACGAGCAGGGGGTAATGCCGTCATAGGGTCGCGTTGACCGGTGGTCGCGGTCGGAGGTGACCACATAGAAGTCCATCTCCGGAAGGGCATCGGTCAGGTTGACGAGCGAACGTATCGGCCCGCCGGCTTTGAAGCCCGGGGCAAACCAATCGGTGAGCACGAGTATTTTTTTTCGTTCAGTTGACATCATGCCTGTCTATCCAATGTCCGAGCACCACAAGCGGCCAGATGCGCGACCAGGTCATGCGCCGGTCGCCGCGCAGAAAGTCATTCCACATGCGCATCACTTCATCATGGCGCAGATCCTCAACCCGCTGCAGCAGCAGCAGCCGGCCCTCACACCAGGCCTTCAGTTCGTGTTTCATCCAATGTGCCCAGGGCAAGGTAAATCCCATTTTGGGCCGTTGAATGATGTCGTGCGGCAGCAAGTCGCCGAGGCTTTCGGTGAGCAGTTGTTTGGGGGTGTGGGGAAATTTGAGGTTGTCTCCTACACCGAGAACAAATTCAACAAGCCTGTGGTCAAGGAAGGGCTCGCGTACTTCCAGAGAATGGGCCATGCTCATCTGGTCAGTATCGCGCAGCAAAACGTTGGGCAGGTAGGTGGTCATTTCCGCCGCGGAAATCTTTGACATGAGGGGGAGCCAGGTTGCTGCACACGCGGCACAGACCTGTTGAACCGCATCGGCCGGCAGCAGGGGCTCACGCCATAGCCGGCGCACCTGTTCATCGCTGAGCACCCGCCGCTTTAGCGGATAGGTGTGCAGAAAATCGAGGTCGCCCTGACGAAGGAGCGTGCGGATCTTTTCAGAGGCGACCGAGGGTTTGAGCGCCGCCAGTGCCCCTCCTGCCAGCGCGCGCACTCCGGAGGGCATCATGCGCAGCCAGCGTTTGTTTTCCAGCTCGCGGATTTGCCTGAATACCGGGTAGCCGCAAAAAAGCTCGTCGCCGCCAATACCCGACAAGGCCATCTTGATGCCCGATGCCCGGGTGACTTTGCTGACTACATAGGTGTTGGGCCCGTCTCCCGAGGGATGGTCCATCGCCGAGAGTGCATCCGGCAGGGCCTCAAGAAAGGCATCCGGAGTGAGGTGAATGCGCGTATGCGAGGTCCTGAACTTGCGGGCAATGATTTCAGCGTACGGAGACTCATCAAATTCTTTTTCGCTGAAGGTCACCGAAAAGGTGCGCACGGGCTGATCAGACACGGCGGCCATCAGGCCGGTGATGGCGCTTGAATCGATGCCTCCGCTGAGAAACGCGCCGAAGGGAACATCGGCGCGCATGCGCATTTCCACGCTTTGCTGCAGCAGTTCACGTATGCCGCTTTTTACTTCGCCCGGGGGCATGGCGGCTACGTCGCGCCTGCCGGCGCGCAACAGGTCCCAGTAGCACCGGTGTTCGACTCCTCGCGCCCCGCACACGAGCATATGGCCTGGCATAAGCATGTGGATGTCTTCAACGATAGTCGCCGGCGCATGCACTGTTGCGAATTTCAGAAAGTCGACCATCGCGGTCCTGTTGATGCGCCGTGCGGTCTTGCCCGCGGCGAGCAGTCCGCGCAGCTCGGAGGAAAAAAGCAGCGCTGGTCCGGAAAAGGTATAATACAACGGCTTCACGCCGAGGCGGTCGCGCACTAAGTAGAGCACACCAGCGAGGCTGTCCCATAGGGCAAAGGCAAACATGCCCTGCATGCGCTCCAATGCATCAGGCCCCCAGTGTTGCCAGGCGGCCATCACTACTTCCGTGTCAGATTGGGAAACAAAGTTTGCCGTGTGCAGTTGCTGCCGCAACTCACGGTAGTTGTAGAGCTCTCCGTTGAAAACGATGTGAAAGCGCCCATCGGTACTGTGCATGGGCTGGTTGCCGGAAGGCGAGGTGTCGATGATGCTCAGTCGGCGGTGACCGAGTGTCACCCGCGCATCTTGCCAGACTCCCGACGCATCAGGCCCCCGGTGGGCAAGCGCCGCGTTCATCTGTCCGATTCGCCCGAGCTCGTCTTGCGGGTTACCGGCATTCCATATTCCATTGATCCCACACATCGGTCAGTGTTTCCAGGCCGCGACAATCTTGTTTAGTCCGGCATCAAGCGGCAGCAATTCGCGCCCGAGAAGTGCGCGCATCTTGCTGTTGTCGGGTTTGCGGCGCGTCATGTCGCCTTCGGGAAGCGGCGGCAGGTGCACAATGCGCGAGGAAGAACCTGTCTGCGCAATCACCAGACGGGCCAGTTCGAGTATGGGTACTTCCTGCTCGCTGCCAATGTTCACCACGTCGTTGACAAACTGATGTTCTTGGAAAGCTTTTACACAGGCCTCAACATTGTCGTCGATATAGCAAAAGGTCCGGGTCTGGCTTCCGTCCCCGTATATGGTTAGGTCAGCCCCCGACAGTGCCGCACGCAGGAAACGCGAAATGACAAAGTCTTCGCTCTGCAGAGGTCCGTAGGTGTTGAAAAATCTGAACACGGTGAAACTGAGCCCAAACTCTTGCTCGTAGGAACGCAGGTAAGCCTCCGCCAGGTTTTTGACGATGGCATAGGGCAGTCTGGAGTTCAGCGGCGTGGTTTGTTCGTTTTGCGGAAACTCTACCGGTTCACCGTAGACCTCTGAAGATGACGAAAAGAAAACCCGCTTGACGCCCGTGTTTTTGGAAAGGCTCAGGATGTTTTTTATACCGTCAATGTCGCTGAGCACTTTTACCGGATGCGCGAGGGTGCGCTTGACGCCCACCAGTGCTGCATAGTGAAATACAAAATCAAACTTCCATGCGAAAAAAACGGAGGAAATGTCATTGAAGTCATTGACGTCGCACTTGATGAAGGTGATGTTGCCGTGCACCGCATGGGGCACCTTGCGCATTTCGCCCGTTACCAGGTTGTCGACAATGACGATGTGGTCTTCCTTGTTCGCCGCGAGCCGGGTGGCCAGTGCACTGGCAATGAACCCGGCTCCACCGGTGATGAGTATACGCGACATAGCTGGGTGTGTATTTATCGTTGCAAGAATAAGCAGGCCGCATGAGAACAAGGCCTATTTTATCTCGGTTGCATCGGCGGTTGACCCGATGCCATGTGCAGCGCGGTCTCCACCCACTGCGCCTGGGTGATGCTGCCGGCGAGCCTGTGGCTGGCTTCACCCATGGCCTGCCGGGTCTCGGCGGGTGTGTCGAAAAGTTGCGTCAGCGCGGCAAGCAGCGAAGCGCGGTCAGTGGGGTCAAACAACCAGCCGTTGACACCTTCCGTCACGAAGGCGGCGGCTGCACCCACCCTGCGGCTGCAGAGAAGGGGAAGTCCGGCGGCAGCCATTTCCTGCACCACTACCCCCCAAGGTTCTTTCAGGCTGGGTAACACGAAGGCATGGCACTGTGCGGCAAGTGCAGGAAGCCGGTCGGGCTGCACAAATCCGAAGTGACGGATGGCGGCATGATGGGGCCGTTGGTTCCACAGCGCACCGGTCCCCGCACACCAAAGTTCCCAGTGCGGATAACGGGGCTGCAGTTCGGCGAAGACCGACCACAGGGTTTCCACACCCTTGAAGTGTACATAGCGGCCGGTATACAAGAGCCGATGCGTTGGCCCGGCCGCCGCGGAAGGGCGCTCCTGAAATGCCTGCATGAAGGGATGCAGGTCTGCCACGTAAAAGCCGGTCGCAATCGTACCGGGGGCGAACCCCAGTTTTTTCGCATAGCGCGCCTGGGGCGCTCCGGGAACCCAGGCATGGCTGAACCGCGCGTGGAGGTAAGGGCGTGCAGCCAGTGCGGCGATCTGCTGGCGAAACGTGCCCTCCCAGGGGTTGTCGAGCAGCAGTACTACGGGAATGCGGCCGCGGTAACTTTTGCAGAGTTCGGTATAGTCGCGGTCCACCCAACCCGAAGTGAAAATTACGTCGGGGGCAAAGGCGGCAACCAGTTGGCTGAGGGTCGCCTTGTCGGGTTTTACGGTCAGACGGGCTGAAGACAGCGCACGCAGGGCAAAGGGGGCCTCCGGATTCACCGGCCAGTGAACTACCTGCACATCGGCCTGGCTTTCCAGCGCAGCTACACAGGCCAGAAAATAATCAGCCAGCTCGGTATACAGAAAGAGCACTTTTTTCACCGCGAAACAGGAGTCGGATTTGACATAACCGGCACGCTGTCGCCGGCCTCTTCGGGCGCTGCGCGCAGGGCCATGTTTTGGCGCCAAGTGTAGTAAAACAACCAGAGGAAAAAAGGAAAACCGTTGAGGAAGTAATGCCCCTGTCTGAACAGGTAGAGCATAATGATCAGCGAAACGGCGTTTGAGATCACCCAAAGCTCGGTGTCTGAGGTACGCTGCCTGAAGACCCAGCACTTAAACAACAGCCCGATCATGATGAACAACCCGTAAAGCCCGGTCTCTGACATCAGCCGCAGAAACATCGAATTGGCATCCTGCGCATTGAACTTGATTGGCAGTACACCAGGCAGGTTGGTGAAACTATATTTATCAAAGGCTACCGGATGTGACCCCAGTCCGGTACCGAAAATCGGATTTCTCTTGAAATTTTCAAAAGCGATGTGGGCGTTGTTGTAGAGCACGAAACTGCTTCCGTGGATGTCGTAGTCACGTATGTTCTGCGTAGCAAAGATGTTGATCGTCCCGTCAAGCCGTTCTCTGAAGTCAGGTACGTTGTTGTAGGCATAGTCAAACGAGACGACAAACAGCGGAATGAACACAATGGCGTAGCGTACAAAACCGAAGTTGAACAGCAGCAATACGATAGCCAGAAAGATACCGGTAATACCGAGACTGGAGAAGGTAAGCAAGTAAGCAACACCCACGGCAATGCTTTCAAAACGCGACATAAAGAGGGTCTTTCGGACAGAAATATTGTAGATGGCGACAAAAAAGGCAGGTGCAACAACCGCGGCGAAATTTGCCGGCTCACTGAAGACCGAATTCATCCGGATGCCGATACCGCCCGCCGGTACCGACCACTTGTTGAATATCCACCCGAAGTCATACCCCGGACTAAAACCCACCAGGTAACTGGCTACCTGAAACAAGCCGATGTATGACACAATCACAGAGCCCCGGATATACCACCGGAAGAGTTTTTTGACGTCAATGTTAAACTGCTCAATCACATAGTGGTAAAACACCACCGAGAGAAAGAAGCCGATGAAAATCTTAAAAAACTGCCCGTAGGTATTTGACCCGACTTCGATGTATACGATGCCAGAAATAAAGAGGGGCAGAAACAACAGCAGGGGCCACTTGGGTACGCCAAAGCGGAACACGTAAAACGGAAACAGCACCAGATAGACAATGTAGCTGAGGTAGCCCTCAAAGGGTTCCTTGAAGAATACGATCGAACTCACGAAGATGGTGAGGTAGATGCTGAATACAAGGAGTTTATGCGCCATGGGTCTGGGCTTCGTCGCCGCTGATTATACGGGTTACCCGCTTTTTCCTGCGAATAAACCACTTTTCCAGGTACCGGTACGAAAGGTACGATACGACAACCGTCAACAAGAGGGTGGCCGCGTACACCAGCAGATTTTGAAGGGGTCCGAGCCTGTCAGTCGCCGGCCAGCACCGGCGGGCCAGTTGCAGCACAAACACAACGACCATCAGGTGGTACATGTAAATGCCGTAGGAAATGCGGCCGAGGAAATTCAGCGTTTGGTTTTCCAGTTTCAGCAGCGAAGCCGGGTTGGCAGCCACGTTGAGAATGATGACAAGAAAAACGCCGCTGTACAAGAGGTGAACCCCGTTTTGCAGGAAGGCCGGGGTGAAATACAACAGCAGCGGAAGGGCGGCGAAGGCAGCCCCCTGGGTGATGGGGTGGTGAACCACACGAAGCAGCCGCTCCCGCCGGTGAAACAAAACCCACGCACCAGCTCCTCCCAGCGCCATACACTCCAGCTTAGACATGGCCAGAAATTTCAGTAAGGCCGGGCAATCGGAAGCGAATGCCACCGCAATGGCCTTAAGAACGACCAGCACTGCGGCAAATCCGATGATGGCGGCCAGCGTGCGGCGTGTATACTTGATCAGCAGCGGCCAGAGCAGGTAGAATTGCTCTTCGACCCCGATGCTCCATGACTGGCCAATGTTGGGCACAGCCATATAGAGGGCATAGGCTACGTTGGGAAGAAAAAGAAGGTAAAACAGGAGGCTGCCGGAAAAATGTTCGTGAAAACGGGCAGTCTGCTCACCGGCGAAAAACCACGGGATGTGGGGTAGCACAAAAAAGCCGAGCACCAGCACGAAGAAGTACAATGGCCAGATCCTGAGGATACGCCGCAGGTAAAAGGCACCCGTGGCAATGGACCCGCGCAGCTTTCGTTCGGCCAGCAGCAAAAAGGTAATCAGAAAGCCACTCAGCACAAAGAAGAAGATTACCCCGAGCGGACCCGCTTCGGCAAACAAGGGCTGAGCCCAGTGAATCTCTCCGCGAAGCACATGCAGGGCCGGGAAACTGCTGACGCGGCTCCCGGCGTCCATCCAAAGGTGATCAAACCCCAGGTATTTCTTCATCAACTCCACATGGGTGAAGATGACAGCCGTGGCGGCAAAAAAGCGAAGGCCGTTGAGCCCCGGGAAATAAATGCGCGAGAGGTCCATCTGCTAACGGGCGGCAAGGAAGGTTACTCCGCCGACAGGCCAGGTATACGCGTAGCGCCGGAAAGGGCGTGGTTACAACCGGTTAGG
>DHLU01000172.1:0-3635 GCA_002405435.1 Flavobacteriales bacterium UBA4660 | reverse complement strand
CAACCGGTTAGGGAATCAACCCGGTGATTTCTGGACTTAGGGGCTTGACTTTGCTGTCGAACCAGCTGATCCAGCGGCCATCGGGGCCGATCAGAAACTTGTTGAAGTTCCAGGTGATGCGGGCATCGCCCACGCCGTTGCGCGCCTTGCTGCACAACCACGCATACACTTTGTGCTGCCCATCGCCTTTCACCTCGATTTTTTCAGCAAGCGGAAAGGTCACTCCGTAGGTGGAGGAGCAGAAGGTGGCAATTTCTTCATTTGTGCCCGGCTCCTGCCCCAAAAACTGGTCGCAGGGGAATCCGATCACCACCAGCTTCCCCTTGTAGCGGGTGGCCAGTTCCTGAAGCTCCTTGTACTGCGGGGTATATCCACACCGGCTGGCTACGTTGACACACAGCACATACTGCCCCTTGAATTCAGACATACTGACCTCACGGCCATCGATGGCGGTAAACCGAAGGTTATAGAAAGACTCAGGATCTCCGCCCTGCGCATACCCCGCATCTGGAAACAACCAGCCGGTGACCATGGCCATGACGGCACCGATGAATTTCAGTGTTTTTTTCATTTTGAACAAGTACTGCTTTGACTAGTTACTTTAGCCTGTTCTTTAACACCATACTACGCCGAAAGTTCAGCCATGTTGTCGAGAATTCCCGGTTTTCTGCTGGTTCTTGTGCTGCTCGGCGCGTTGCTGCACGGCACTCGGATTTTGCTCGCACCGCTGGCCGCCGCCCTCCTGCTCGCCTTCCTGCTCTATCCGCTCAACCGCTGGCTGATGAAAAAGGGGCTCAACCGCACGCTTGCCGTGGTGATTCCCATGGCCGGACTGATGGTCGCCGGAGCCCTGCCCGTTTTCCTGCTCGTGGAGCAGGCTGCTGCGTTTCTGCGCGAATGGCCGGCCCTCAGGCAAGAATTGCTGGCCTCACTCAACGATTTCAGCCTCTTTCTCAACCAGAGGTTCTCTGTCAGCCTGGAAAGACAACTCCAATGGCTCAACGACACCCTGGGAAACGCCGGTAATGAGTTGCTGCCATGGCTCGGAAATACGGTGACCTCCTTTACGGAGCTGCTGTTTTTTCTGCTTATTGTGCCCCTGTTTACAGCGCTTATACTGTATTACCGCTCGCGCCTGGTGGCAGGACTGATCGCGCTGACAGGGCAGCGTTATGCTGCGCTTACACGGGAGGTGCTGCAGCAAAGCATACTGTCGTATTTCAACTTTGTAAAAGGTATGGTGGTGGTGTATGTCGCGGTAGGACTACTCAACAGTGCTGGCCTGGCTTTGGTCGGACTTCCCTATCCGCTGCTGCTCGGATTTGTAGCTGCGGTGCTTACCTTCATCCCTTACGTGGGCATCATGTCAGCCTCGCTGCTGCCCATCGCCATGGCATGGGTCAATTTTCAATCACCCTGGTATCCGCTGGCGGTTGTCGCGGTATTTGCCGTGGTGCAGGTGCTCGAAGCCTACATCATCTTCCCCTGGGCGGTAGGCAGCCGGCTGCAGATTAACCCGCTCATGCTGCTCATTTTTATCATTGCCGGGGGAATCCTGTGGGGTGCCATAGGCATGATCCTCGTGGTACCCTTCCTCGGTATCTTCAAACTCGTAGCCGACCGCGTGCCCGAACTGCACGCCTTCTCAGTCTTGCTGGGTACAGAGGTGCCCGCGAGAAAATAGGGCACTACAGCCCTCACGAACCTGCGGATGTCTGTTGTGCTGCTGTGCGTCGCAGCCAGCGCGGCAGTATGAATACGCCCATAAAGAGATAGGGGAAGTAGGTCATAAAACGCCAGATAATGGCCACTACGGCCACAATACCCAGCGGAATCAGGTATTCAAAGAAAACAGAGAGCGAATACTCCGCCACGCCACTGCCCCCGGGGGTGGGCGCCACCAGCATAATGACCCACATAATCAACTGGCGGCCATACACCAGCCAGTGGTCAAACTGCGGTACGAAGGCCATGATGATGAAGTTGAGGGTGAAAAACCGGGCGGTCCAGCTCACGCAGGTGGCCGCAAACGACCGGGCCCAAAAGGTCCAGGGCTTACCCCGCAGCTCCTGAGAACAGATGATAATCTCATCGCCCACGCGGGCCGCTCGCCGGCGGAGTGACCGCAACAACTTGAAGGAGGTCAGCCAGACCAGGGTATTCTTAAACCACACAGGCCGCCAAAAGACACCTACCGAGATGATGATGGTGAGCAGCATGATAAAGAAATAGCCCATAAAGAAGATGATCTTGATTGACCTGTCTGAAGCGCCATCCCCGAAAGAGACTTCCGGAAACAGGCTGGCCTCGCCGATAATCAGAAAAACCACCGGAACCATAATGATGTAGAAGATTTCATCGAGCATGGCCGTCACAAAGGTGATGGCTGTGCTCCGGCCCATGTTGATGCCTTCGCGGTTGATCACAAACATGGCAATGCCGCTGCCTCCCACGACCGAAGGCGTCATGGCACTGGCGAATTCCCACAACATAATCACTTCGAAACTCTGACGCCAGGAGAGCTGCCCGTCAGTCATGGTGCGTATGCGGTAGATGTAGCCCAGGTCGCGGATCAGCAACATCAGCAACGCTCCGGCAATCGCCAGCGAAGCCCAAATGTCCCAATGCACCTGCATGATCAAATCACGCGCACTCTTCAGCACATAGCCCCCACCTGACTGAAATACAAACTCCGCCTTGTCGCCCTTGTCTACCAGCCCGTTGCCATTGGTGTCAACCCAGGCATAGAGACTCTTCTCGCCCGGTCGGGCTTCCACGTAAGTTTTTTTGTTGAGGCTGCCCACCAACATCCAGATGGCAACCCCCAACCCAAGCACAATGGGCACGACGACCCGCCGCCAGCTAAGTTTTTTTCGTATTTCGCTTTCGTTGGCCTGTGACATAACCTACCGCTACCGGCCAAACATAAGCAATCGCCCCGAATCTGCCTATGACCTCACGCGATTGTTAATGTGGAAGAGGCCCTCCGGCCAAATAAATGGCAGGGGCATTTTGCACAAAATTTCCATACCCCAAATGTGGATAAAAAAAACCAATTTTTTTTGACTTTGCCAGAACCCACTATGTGTGCGTGCCAAAAGACTGCTCCCCGGCTGAAACCATTGAATTACCTGATGATTTCGAATGTGGCCGACACGGAATACGCGTCAGTGTTGCCGTGGGCACCCACAGCGAAAAGCGATGTTAAAAACTCCGCATTATTGTCAATTCTTTGATTTCTGGAATTGCCTTCGGTCGCTGAACATTTGACATCCGCAATCGGCCCTTCAAAGCAGTTTGTGCATAGTTCCGGACAGCCCCGCAAGGGGCTGAAACATCTCCGGGCCGCGCAAACCAGGCCGGAAACGGATTCAACGGACTAAAAAACACATGAGCAACCTTACAGAACCCATACTCGCCGATAACCCCGACCGGTTTGTCCTTTTCCCCATTGTACATCAGGATATCTGGCATTTTTACAAACGCCACGAAGCCAGCTTCTGGACGGCCGAGGAGATTGACCTTGAAGCCGACCTGCTGGACTGGAACAGCAAACTCAACGCCGACGAACGCCACTTCATCAAACACATACTGGCCTTTTTTGCCGCCAGCGACGGTATCGTCAATGAAAACCT
>DHLU01000243.1 GCA_002405435.1 Flavobacteriales bacterium UBA4660 | reverse complement strand
TCCTTTGCCCACGCCATTCGCGGTGTACGCTTGCTTCTTCGCGCCGAAAGAAATTTTATCATTCACGCCCTGGCTGCCGTTGGGGTGGTGGCGCTCGGATGGTACGTGCACCTTTCCCGGTGGGAATGGGTGGCCGTGGTCTTGTGCATCGTGAACGTCATGGCCATGGAAGCCATCAATACAGCACTGGAAAAATTGTGTGACAAGGTTGAGCCCGACCACCATCCCGTGATTCGCGATATCAAAGACATCGCTGCCGGTGCAGTGCTGGCTGCCGCGGTAGGAGCGGCCATCGCGGGTGCCATAATCTTCCTGCCGAAATTCGGTTGACAGGCTTCAGCTATTCAGTCCTTCAGCATCTTGGCAATACGTGCTTCAAGCGTCTCACTGGTAGTCTTTTCTCGCAGGCGGTCCACCATGATCGGAAAGGCAAAAGGAGTAGCTCTCTCCGGGTGGGTGACTAGCAGGCGCTGGCTCCTGATTCTGTCAAGGGCCTCACGCATCCGCTTCCATTCAAGCTGGTAAAAGATAACCTCATCGAGCGCTTGCTGCAACAACAGGCTGTCGGGTTCATAATCTGAAAAAACTTTATACAGCAACCCCGCAGATGTCTGCAGGTGACGCTCCCTTACCGGCTCACCAGGGAAACCGCGAAACAGCAGTCCGGCTATGGTAGCTACCTCTTTGAATTTTTTCAGCGCCATCTGTGTGGAGTTCACGCTTTGCAGCAGGTCTTGTTGCAGGTTATCGGGGGAAAAAAGTCCTTGTTCGATAAATTTCTTCATGTCAAATGGCTGGTCGCTCAGCAACTCAAATCCGTAATCGTTGCAGGCCAGCGAAAAGGAGATGGGCATCTGCTTGCCGATGCGGTAGGCGGCCAGTGAGGCCATGCCTTCGTGCACAAAACGTCCTTCAAACGGATAGCACACGGCATGGTAGCCGTCGCGGGTTTGAAACATCTCCACCAGAAATTCATCAGAGCGCGGCACGGCGCTTAGCTCCTGCTGCAGGGCGAGAATCGGAGCGATATGCTTCAGTTCGGGGTCTTTCGGAGCGGATGTGCTCAGTGCTTCATCCATCTTGCGGCGCAGCATTGCGCTCAACTTGCTGCTCAGCGGCAGACGGCCTCCCTGCCAGGAAGGAATCCGCGCCTGTTTCTTTGTGCTTTTCCGCACAACCGCTGTCAACCCGCGGCTTTCCTTTAATTCGAGACAGTTTCCCGCAAACCAGAAGGCTTCACCCTCATTGAGCGAGGCGATAAAACTTTCTTCGAGGTGACCGATGGTCACGGATCCGAGTTTGACCGACACCATGGTATCCGAAACAATGGTACCCACCGAAAGCCGGTGACGCCTCGCGATGCGGTGGCTGGCAATCCGGCACGTTCCGTCTTCAAGGCTGATCACCTTGCGGTAGTCCGGATAGGCCTGCAGTGAGGGCCCTCCCGAACGCACGAAGGCCATTACCCATTTCCATTCATCGGCTGTAACAGAAGCGTAGGCATTTGTGGTGGCCACGGTCTTGATAACGGACTCTTCGCGGAAGCCATCTCCCGTCGCCAGTGTGACCAGAAACTGAACCAGCACATCGAAGGCCCTGGTCACGGGTTCACGTTCCTCAAGGTACTGTTCGGCAATCGCCTGACGGAGGGCCGCGGCTTCAATCAGCTCAAGGGTATGGGCCGGCAGAAAATAAATTTTGCTGACAGCACCGGGCCTGTGTCCGCTTCGCCCCGAGCGCTGTATAAACCTGGAGACTCCCTTGGGCCCTCCGACCTGTATGATGGTTTCTACCGGACCGAAATCCACGCCGAGGTCAAGGCTTGATGTACAGACCACGGCCTTCAGCCGGCCGTCGTGGAGAGCGTCTTCCACCCAATGCCTGATACCGCGGTCGAGCGACCCGTGGTGGATGGCCAAAATACCGGCGAGTTCAGGGTAGGCATCAATCAGCCGGGTGTACCACCCTTCACATTGCGACCTGACGTTGGTGAAGATCAGCGTGCTTTCACATTGTTCGAAAATGCGGCATACCTGACCCACAATGCGCGCACCCAGGTGGCCGCTCCAGGGCATGGTTTCAACTTTGTCGGGCACCAGCGAAACCACCTCCGTCTTCTTTTCAATCCGGGCCCGGATGACTATACCCCGCGGCGCCCAGTCGGTACCGAGCAGGGCCGCAGTCGCCTCTGCGAGGTTGCCGATGGTGGCGCTGATGCCCCACACATTGACCGCGGGCGCAAGCCCGTTGAGGTGGGCAATAACCAGTTCAGTCATGACGCCGCGCTTGGTGCCCAGTAAGTCATGCCATTCGTCTGCCACCACCGTTGTCAGTCCGGTGAAGAGCGCGCTGTTGGCCCGCGTGCAAAACAGCAGGTGCAGGCTCTCCGGGGTGGTTATCAGCAGGTGAGGCATCTTCTTGCGCTGGCCGGCCCGGTCTTCAGACGAGGTATCTCCGGTGCGCACTGCAGCGGTGACGTCGAGGTTGTTTTCAGCAATCAGCCGCTCTGCAGCCTGAAGAATTTCTTTGGTCAGTGCGCGTATCGGCGCAATCCAGATCACGCGCAGACCCGGTCCCTGGCCTGACGCAGCAAAAAGCATGGGAGCCAGCAGCGAATAGGTCTTGCCGCTCCCCGTGGGTGCATTTACCAGTCCGTCAGCACCCTCGGCCCATGCCGCCCAGGTCTCGCGCTGAAAGTCCTGGGGTACCCAGCCCCTGCGCTGAAACCACAACGCTGCCTGCGCGAGGGCATTGATTCGATCCATTGAAAATCCGCGTATTGGGTGCCGTTGTATTGCCCGAAAAACT
>DHLU01000152.1:8920-9282 GCA_002405435.1 Flavobacteriales bacterium UBA4660 | reverse complement strand
CGCTGTGTACGGTCCTTTGCTGGTGCCTTTGCTGCGCTTCCGTATGGGCCCAGAGCGCTGCAGGAATTTCCTTCCGGTTTCAGGATGAGCCGCTTAGCAGCGTGCTGAGAAAATGGAAAAAAGAGCACCGACTCCGCTGTGCATACGACCCTTCCCTTTGCGAAGACCTGTCTGTTACGGCAGCAGGCACTGACATCTCGCCTCAGGAAGCGCTGACGCGGGTGCTGGAAAAAACCGGGTTGACCTGGAAACTCATAGGTAACACCTATGCGATTTACCGCAGGCCGCCTGCGGACAATGTAACGCCCACAAAGGCCGGCGTTTCCTTTGGCAGCCGTGTGCTCGATTATGACACGCGTGAG
>DHLU01000152.1:0-8839 GCA_002405435.1 Flavobacteriales bacterium UBA4660 | reverse complement strand
TTCCTTTGGCAGCCGTGTGCGCGATTATGACACGCGTGAGCCCATTGCCTTTGCCTCCGTGCGCGTGTCGGGAACTGCCATGGGCGCCACCACCGATGATGAGGGCAGATTTTTTCTGCGCTCCATACCCTCAGACACATCAACACTCATCGTGAGCTATGTGGGCTATCAGGTGCTGCGACAAAAACTCACCCCGGCCTCCTTTGACAGCCGCGAACCGCTTTTCATTTCCCGGAGTTTCGGCCTCATGCCCCAGGCCATCGTCTACGGTGACCAGACCGGGCTCATTCAATCAACTGCACAGGCCGGACTAATGGAGGTGAGCACACTCGACCTGAGCTCAATCGGTTCAGCTGGCGAGCCCGATGCGATGAAGGCAGCGCAATTGCTGCCCGGCGTTGATGCCACGACAGAAAACAGCGGAGGACTGATGGTGCGCGGAACAGAACCGGACCAGTCACGCGTGACCATGGACGGCTTTACCCTGTACCACCTCGATCACTTTTTCGGGCTGTACAGCGCATTCAATCCCCTGGTAGTCGAATCCGTGCGTGTGCACAAAGGCCATGCGCCGCTGAGTGAAGGCGGATTTACCGGCGGCTGGGTGGAAATGGTCAGCCGAGACGGAAACCGAAAAAAGAACCGTTCGCGGATAGACCTCGGACTGCTCACAGTAGCGGCCTGCAGCGAAGGGCCAATAGGAACCAAAGGCAGCTATTTCATCGCTGCAAGGAGGGCCTACACCGATGCGCTCTTCAGTCCGCTGTTTCAGTCGCTGTTTAACAGCCTTTACAACGCCAACATTCCGGAAGTTGATGCCGGCCAGGTGGATGTGTTTGAAGGAGAAAGCGCCCCCAACTTCGGCTTTTTTGATGTCAACGCCAAGTTCACCTTCTACCCCGGTGAAAGCGACAGGATCAGCCTGACCCTGATGCGCAGCGTTGACCGCCTCGATATGAACTTTATTCAATCGCTCGACGCAGTCTCTCAACAAGTGATCTTCAGCGACCAGTCGCAATGGGGCAATACGGGGGCTTCCCTGCGCTGGAACCACCACTGGACCGACAGCGTGCACAGTGAAATACAGCTGGCGGGGTCCGCTTTCAATTCCGAACTCTTCTCGCAAGACATCATCCGCGACCTGCTGACCGGCGCAACCACTTCGGCAAAAAGCGAGGAAGAAAACCTGCTCTCGGATTTCTCAGGAAAATTCACACACCACTATTACATCGGCCCGTGCAACCTGCTTTCCGGCTTGCAGCTCAGCCTGTATGAATCGAGGCACAACACGCTGGCAGAAGTTGACACCTCCGGCGCCATGCTCGCAGCCGGCTTTACGGAAATAAGCACCGCATCGGCATTCGGACTTGAATTTTCCGGAGGGCTGCGGCTCTCCCATTTCAGCAGAACGGGTGCTCCGTACCTCGATCCCCGGTTGAATCTGATACAGAGCCTGAGCAACAACCGCCTGCACCTGAAACTTTCCTTCAATGCATCGCACCAGTTTTTGCAGCGCCTGCAACCGCAGAATTTCGCCCTCAACAACCCCGATTACTGGCAACTCAGCGATGGAGAAGACATTCCGGTGATGCGCGGCAACCAGCTGAGCTTGGGCGCCAACTGGAGTCATGGCGGCTGGACCTTCGACGGCGAACTGTTTGGCAGGCGCACGCAGGGACTGAAAAGGAGGTTTGTCAATGCCATGGGCATGGGCGACCAGTTGATTACCGGCACAGGCCAGTCGGCCGGATTTGACCTGCTGGTGCAGCGTGACCTCGGTCGGCACCATTTCTGGCTGGCCTCCACCACATCACTTTCATTTCTCTCGCTCAATGATGAAGCCCGCACTGAAATACCCGAGTCTTCCGGGCAATGGCAAGAACTCAAGTTCATTTACCAGGTGAAACTTGACCGGGTTGACATCAGTGCGGCGTGGTTCTTTGGATCCGGTAAGCCCTTCACGCCGCTGTTGGGCACGTACACCCTTCCCCTGCTCAATGGGGACGAGCAGGTACTTCCTGTATTCGGAAGCATCAACAGCGACAGGCTGCCGGCCTACCACCGCCTCGACATCAGCATCACCTACCGCTTCAGCCTTGACAAGGCAGAGGGAAGTCTTTCCCTGAATCTGTTTAACGTATATGACCGCAGCAACATCCGGAATTTTCAGTACTTTGCTATCTCCGGAGACGAAACCTCATTTGCGGCCGGCAGCCGCGCCGTCGGGATGCTGGGTTTTGCGCCGTCGTTGAATTTTTCAATCTCCTTCTGATGGGCAGGTACTGGATTATCGGATTGTCATGGATGCTCACCGCCTGTTCTCCGCAGGATGTTTCGCCGGATGCGGTCGTTTTTCACGGAATTTTCGTCGCCGGTGAGCCGCTTGACACCTTGTACTGGGAGGCATTTCCCCCAGCCTCAGCAGCTGATTGGCCTGTAGGTCCGGTAGCCACCGTGCGCGACCCTTTGCTGCAGCAACAATTCTCCTTTGAAAGCACCGCTGAAGGGGGCTTGCTGCCAACCGCTCCATTCATTCCCGCGGCCGGGCAGCGCTATCCGGTCGAACTGGTTACCCCCGATGCGACCCTAACGGCTGAGGCCGTGATGCCGCCAGCCATCGTGCCGGGACTCATCAGCGGCAACACTTTTACCGTTGACCCTGAAAATCCGGGCGAAGTAGCTTTTCTGATCAACTGGCAGGCGATCCCGGGGCATTCTTTTCTGGTGACACTTGCCTGCCTGGAAGAGGAGCCGGTGGCCTTGCCTTTTGAAGAAACCGGCAAATTTGCCACCTTCTACCGCGACCCCTTTCTGCAGAGTTTTGTATCCCTTAAGTGCGACTTTTTTCAGTACTACGGCCAGCACCGGCTGACCATTTACACCATAGACAAGGCCTACGAACAGGTGTTTTTCTACCTGCCTTCCGGCGCGCGCAACCTGCTGGCGGCAGGGCCCGATAACGTAGAGGGCGGAGCGGGTTTTGTTACCGGGGTGTCCAAATGGGAACTTGACCTCCAGTTACTGCCATAGTGGGGCGTTTGACCGGTAAGCGTAAAAAAGGAAAAGGCAGGTAGGGTATAAAGAAACAACAATGTAAAACACGATGTAATACGATGCGTGACAAAGAACATATGAAATGGTATAGCGCGCTGCTGAAGCGCTGGGAAGTACCCTGTGACAATGCTGAAGAAGCATCATGGGCAGGTATCCAGCAGAAAATCGCCGCCGGTGTGCCCCGTGAAACCCGGGTAGTCAGGTTTCGTCCTGTTTACCGCGCAGCCGCTGCGGCTGCCGTGTTGCTGTGCGCCGGCGCTTGGTGGTTCTACGCACCGTCGGCATCCCTTGCCGCCACCAATTCCGGCCGCGATGCACTTCGGGTCGATTTACCTGATGGATCAATGGCCATGCTCAATGCCGGCTCATCCGTTTCCTACACAGAACAGGATGGAAAACGCTTAGTCACCCTCGAGGGCGAGGCCTATTTCGAGGTGAAGAAGGGCAGTAGTTTCGAAGTATCAGGGCGACAAATGACCGTAAAAGTGTTGGGCACAACGTTTAATGTCCACGACCGTCCGGGTGCCGGAGCCGTCACCTGTTTTGAAGGAAAAGTTTCCGTCACACCCCCGGCAGGTCAGGAAGTTGTTCTGCCCGGCGGAGAAGGGGTCTTGCTGACTCAGGACGGAACCTGGAAAAAGACCTATGTCGATCCGGCCCAGAAAACGTGGGTGGATGGTGAGTATTATTTCGAGAATGCCCCGCTCGAGCACGTGCTGGAAGAGATAGAGAGACAATTCGGTGTAACGGTAGTGTACAACGGCAAGGCAGGAAGGAGTTATACCGGCTATTTTCGGGATAACCAGCTGGAAGAAGCCCTCTCGCTGATTTGCGCAGCACTCGACATGACCTACATAACGGAAGCCAACCAACGTGTGCTGCTGGAAGAAAAACCTGTGGCTCGCTAAAAAAAGTAAAAAAAAACAGGGATACGCAACCTGAGTACAATTTTTGAAGTGTATGACGTTGTAACCACATAAGAAATCGCGGCAAGTGGCCGGCCGCGTAATTCCAACGGCCACATCTGATAGTATAGTTAGTTTTAGTTAAGGTTTAGAACCTGGAGCCGGAAACGTCCGGCTCCGGTTTTTTTGGAGGTATTTCAAATACCATGTAGTTTCGCTGCCCATGCTTAGACCTAACGTTTCCGTAGCAGATTTTGACTATTCCTTGCCTGAAGAGCTCATTGCCCTCACTCCAACGAAGGACAGGGGAGATTCCCGGCTCCTTGTCTTTCGGAACGGCGAGATAATCGACGCAACCTTCAGAGACCTGCACAAAGTGCTTCCCCCCAATGCCCGCCTGCTCTTTAACGACACGCAGGTAGTGCAAGCCCGGCTTCCTTTTTCGAAACCTACCGGCGCAGCCATTGAAATCTTTTGCCTCAAACCCCACGACCTAAGCCTGGAGCAGGCCCTTGGCGCTGAAGGAAGCGTCTGCTGGGAATGCCTGGTAGGCGGGTCGAAAAAATGGAAGGACGGTGACGTTGAACTGAACGCTGACGGAATCAGCATCACGGCCACCCGCATTGCCAAAGAAAAAGATGTGGAAGTAGTTGCTTTTCGCTGGTCTCCTGCGGATGTCTCTTTTTCGGAGGTATTGGCTAGGGCCGGACAAATACCCCTGCCGCCCTATATCGACCGGGACCTGAACGAAACGGATTCCCAGCGTTACCAGACGGTTTATGCCCGCAATGCCGGCTCGGTTGCGGCGCCCACAGCCGGGTTGCATTTTACAGATGAACAGTTGTCTTACCTGGCGACTGCAGGTTTTTCACTGTCTGAACTCACCCTGCACGTAGGCGCCGGTACCTTCAAGCCTATGACCGGCAGTACCGCAGCGGAACACGATATGCACAACGAAGTATTCTCCTTCGACCGGTCCCTTGTCAAGGCATTGGCCTCGGGCACAAGGCCTGTTGTCGCCGTGGGTACCACCAGCCTTCGGGCCCTGGAAAGCATGTACTGGCTCGGGGTAAAAGCGCACTCAGGAGA
Source organism: Flavobacteriales bacterium UBA4660 (assembly GCA_002405435.1). GTDB lineage: Bacteria > Bacteroidota > Bacteroidia > Flavobacteriales_D > Sanyastnellaceae > UBA4660. The sequence continues at coordinate 3,791 of DHLU01000152.1, read as the reverse complement.
CCACGACCTTTTTCTGGAGCAATGGGAACCCTACCAGTTTGAGACGGATTTACCGGTCGCAACGGCTATGGAGGCCCTGTTGGCACAGATGGACCTGACCGGAGCAAAAACGATCAATGCTTCGACTTCAATCATGATCGTGCCCGGTTACCGCATCCGCATGGCAAAAGGGATAATCACCAACTTTCATCTGCCCAAGAGCACCCTGCTGATGCTTGTCGCAGCCGCGGTTGGTGACAACTGGAAGCGCATCTATGAGCATGCGCTCGAGGCGCGTTACCGCTTCCTCAGTTTCGGCGATGCTTCGCTGCTGCTTTGGTAAACTCATGCGCCGAAAAAAGCCAGGGCCTCATACACCATAAACGCAGGCCACAAGAGGGCTTTTAGCAGTCCCAGTGCCCCGTCGGCAAATCCTTCAGCCGTTGTCAGGTAATATAGGGCAGCACCTGCCATACCCAGTCCGTAGACCGCACCGCCTGCTCCCTTATTGATTTGTACGCGCTCTTTCATACGGGTATTGTTACAACTTTACAGTTACAAAAAAAGCCGATGTACTCAGCGGATCTTATGATGCGAATCAGCCCCTGGCAGCCCTCCCCTTCAATAAACCGAAGGCATAGGTATGGCGGTGCTCCGGCTGACCCCAATGCATACAGCACCCTGCGCGCGGGCCGTGCCACTGCGATTCACACGAGTAGCTTTGCCCTGAATCCGCGCACGGCATAGTACGCGTCTGCACCGTTGTGGTAAATAAAACCCCGGTCATAGCGCCTGTCGCCGAAGATCGCACCACCCAACTTGCGCAGTGCATCGGGCGTCATTAGCCAACTCGAGGTTTTGAGGTCGAAGCTGCCAATAAGCTGAAGCAGCAGGTAATCTGACTCCGTGAGCAACGACACCCCCATGGTTTCGGCCATGTTTTCGGCACTGCCTGCAGGAGGGTTATGCTTTCGTGCATGGAGGGCCTTTTGGTCATAGCAAAGGCTCCTTCTTCCCGCGGGCGTTTCCGGCGAGCAATCCATAAATACACAAGACCCAGATTTACTGTCGATGCTCACCACATCGGGCTCTCCCCCGCTTGCCTCCATTGCCTGCAAGGACCAGAGTTTGCCGGGCGCTGCTTCGAGCCGGGCTGCTACTTGTGCCCATCGGATATCGGGATGACGACCGGGGTTTTTCTCAAAGCGGGCCTTGAGCAAAGCCACCAGGGCGGACGCATCAGCCCCTGAAAGTACAGCACTTTTCGCAGACATAGGGGCACAATGATAGGGTTGAACAAACCCAGCACGCTTGTGCACGTGGGGCGTGCGAGAAACCGTGCAGGCGGGTTGCCTTATTCAAAAACCAGTTTCCGTGCAATAGTTGTTTCATCGCTCACCAGCACCAGGGTATAGAGACCGCGTGACATACGGGGAATGGTCATACGGTGGTTGCCCGGGGCCAGCTGGCCATCGGCCAGTTGGAGCACGCGCTGCCCAAGACTGTTGTAGAGAGCGATATCGAGCGCGGCCGCCGAGGGCAGGTCAAGCCAAAGGTTCATGTCAGCGGAGGCCGGGTTGGGAAATACCTGCACGTTGCCGATACTGGTAACAGGCTGAATATTGCTCCAGATATTGCCCAGCGTGTCAAGTCCGCTGATATTGATATCGTCAAGGTAGATATTGTTACCGCCCTTTCCGAGGAACTCAAACTTCAGCCTGAACCTGTCGGTGAACCAATCGATATCATCAAAAGTGAGGTCGTTGCCCGCCCATTGCGACAGGCTGGTCGGAGTGAAGGTAAAATTGGTGGGGTTGACGGTTGGCAGATCGGTAAGGCCTTTGTGCACTTTCTTGAGGAACCAGTTGGCACCGCAGTCGCCCGTAACACTGATCCTCAGCCTGTCGTCAGTTTCATTGATTTTGTTTGCGTAGGCCCATTTGTAGGTGACATAGACCTCCTGCATCATACTCATGTTGTACGTAGTACTGATCAGTTCATCGCGGTTATCATTGAGCGTATTGGCGTGGTTATTCAGCTTGAGTGCATTGGTACCGCCGTAACTCGCGCTTCCGGAGACCACCCAGGTCTGGTCGTTGTTTTGGTTAAACACAGACCAGTTGTCTGCCGGGAATGCCGACTCGAATCCCTCTTCGAATGGAGCATCACTGGTGCCCGGGGTGAGAATGGAAACGTAATTGACCACGCTTGAAGTAAGCTCATCATCGCCATTACCCACCGTCAGCGTTACGGAGTATTCTCCGGGAGATGTATACGTGTGCACCGGATTTTTGTGAATGGCCGGATCGTTGCCTATGACCTGAGTGCCGTCTCCGAAATCCCAGTGCCATTGGGTGACGCCATGGTATGAATTGTCAAAAAACGAGATGGGCTCTCCCTGGCAAACACTGCTTCTATTGGAAGAAAACACCGCTGCACACAGCACGGGAGAGGCTGTTCCTGTGCTTATCAGATTAGCGGAGGTCCAGAGCTGGTTGCGCTGGGCTACGTTCGACTGAATAGCTGCCCGCATCCGGGTGCGCTGCCCCAGGGTGAACATGCGCGAACAATAGGAATATTCCATGTAGTTCTGCACATTGTCAATATCGTTACCGCAAGAAGCCCCGTTGAGGTTACAGCTGGTCCAGCCGATGTTGTCGGGGGTATCACTGACGTTGTCGTCCTGATCGCAGTTGGCGGCCACACCCGGACTGTTACTCTGGCCCCAGCAGTGGAAGAGGTTCAGCCAGTGACCCACTTCGTGGGTAAGCACGCGAGACTTGCCGACGGTGCTGGTGCCGATGGCCCCCACATAATCACTCTTCATGACAATACCATCGTTGCCGGCGCCACCCCAACCGTTAACGTCAGGGGGCATATAAGTGTAGCCCGCAGCACCCGCAGCTTCAGCACAGATCCACACGTTCATGTAGCGGTTTCTGGGCCACATGATCAGATCCTTCACATCATCATCACCGTCGTAGGTCAGGCTGGAGACGGTGCGGGTGATGCCGCTGGTGCATTCGCCGTTGGGGTCGAGGCCCGCCAGGCGGAATTCAATCTCAATATCCGCGGTGATAGCCTCAAATGCGGGTACGACGTCTTCGATGTCTTCATTGAGTTTCCGGAAATCACGGTTTAGGATTTCCAACCCGTTCAAGATCTGGGCATCAGAGATATTCTCGGGACCATTGTTGTGAACCACATGAAATACTACCGGCACGATATACACCTGGTCTCCCCCGCCGCGTGACGATTCGGCTGAGAACGCCTCCAGCTCCGCATAGGCGGCGGCGGCGTCTACCCTCAGACTGGGATGACGGTTAAACAACTTCTCGGTCATTTCGGTCTGGCCGCAATAACGGACAACAGGATCCTGAGCCACCAACTGACAAGCGGCCAGGACATACAGACCTAGGGTAAATGCGTATTTCATACAGGTTTTAAGTCGATAACAAAGATACCGGGCTCTTTGGTTCACGGACTTTACAAAAATCACCCGGCTTACCCTACCCAAAGGCAGCAGGGCCGGTGGTTGTATAGCAGGTAATTGGTGGACTGGAGCGGCGGACACTCAATAGACTGAGATGAGTAGCTCGAGTGGTTTCCAAGGCATTTCAAACTGGTTACCAATGATTTCCGAGGTCAGCACGCCGTTGAACATGATCACACCATGGCGGAATCCGGCATGGTTGCGCATCAGGTTGGTGATACCGCCTTCATCACCCATGGAGACAAGGATGGGGGCAAAGATGTTTGACAAGGCATAGCTGGCCGTCCGGCTTACGCGCGAGGCGATATTGGGAACACAA
>DHLU01000111.1:12866-26517 GCA_002405435.1 Flavobacteriales bacterium UBA4660 | reverse complement strand
CAGCGCCGTCACCAGAAGGTGGTCGAGGAAGCGCCCTCGGCAGTGCTCACCCCCGCCTTGCGGAAGGCAATGGGAAAAAGCGCCTGCGACGTGGCCCGCAGCTGCAATTATTCCGGGGCAGGGACTGTGGAGTTTCTGCTCGACGATCAGCACAACTACTACTTCCTGGAGATGAATACGCGACTTCAGGTTGAACACCCGGTATCTGAGCTGATCACCGGCATCGACCTGGTCAAGGAGCAAATCCGGGTGGCGCGGGGAGAAAAACTCAGTTTTACCCAGGACGACCTGTCCATCAGTGGCCACGCCATCGAGGTACGGGTATATGCCGAAGATCCGGAAAACAACTTCCTGCCCGATATCGGCACGCTGCACACGTATCGCCGCCCCGCCGGCCCGGGCATTCGGGTAGACGACGGCTTTGAGGAGGGTATGTCCATTCCCATTTATTACGACCCGATGATTGCCAAACTCATCGTGTACGCGGCTACGCGCGAGCAGGCCATCGACCGCATGCTCAGGGCTATTGCGGATTACCGGATTTCCGGGGTACAGACCACCCTGCCTTTTTGTGCCTGGGCCATTGACCACGAGGCGTTCCGCGGCGGAAATTTCGACACCCATTTTGTTGCCACCTATTTCAAGCCGGGCGTGCTCAAACCGGCAGCCGATGAGGTTGAACTTGAGGCCGCCGCGCTGGCTGCCGCTTGGTTCACAGGCAAAAAACCACAAAAACAAGCCGTTCAGACGGTTTCGGACAATAATAACGGGGCCTGGCGGGTTAACAGAACGCAATAAATTGTATCTTCGTAAAAGCGTGGGGTTTTAATCCCAGCGCCTGTAAAGGAATAAACGGCAGTATATGGCTCTGAAAGGCGTATTTCCGGTATTGTCAATCGCTGTGGCACAACTGTTTCCGGCATCGGTGCGGTCACAGGCAGAATACGTGCTCGTTGACAGCACCTGTACGCCACAATTCAGCCGGTTTATCTATTTTTCTTCTCAGGATACCCTGATCTACATAACCTGGGCGACCACCACCTGCACCGAGCAGGCCCCCGACCGGAAGAAGAAACAGAAATACGATCGTTTGCAGCAACGTGTGGTCAAGGTCTACCCCTACGCGCGTGCTGCAGCAGATATCATGGCCCAGTGTGAAGCCCGGTTTCTTGAGGTCAATGAAGAACGAGAGCGGCGTGCGTTGCTGAACCTGGCAGAAGCGGAAATGAAAAGACAGTTTGAGAAAGACCTTCGCCGCATGACGGTCAGTGAAGGACTACTGCTTATCAAGCTCATTGACCGCGAGACAGGAGAAACCTCATTCGACCTGATCAGGCAGCTCAAAGGCCGTTTTAACGCGTTTATGTGGCAGAGTGTCGCCAGGCTTTTCGGACACAACCTGAAAACCGATTACAATCCCGAAGGAGACGACCTGCTGATTGAAAACATCGTTGACCGCATTGAGTCTGGTGATATCCCCGTGTCTCTTTTTCACGTCGATCCCTTCATGCAAAACCAGCTGGTGCGGAAAGACTAACGTCCGTTGCCTGCGGCATGGCTGCAGGGGAACCATCAAAAGCGCATAACGGCATCCCTGAAAGTGGCTGAGGGCAGCAGCGGTTCGCCGGCAGATTGGTAAGGCGCAGCAAATCCACGCACAAAATACATTTCCATGCTTCCCCGTCCCTTGATGGGCACCAGTCCGCGTGGGGTAAATTCAAAAAAACTACCGCATGCATCAGCGGTGGCGGCAGAGACATTGAGTTTACCCGGTTCTCCGGCACTCTCCATCCGTGAAGCGAGGTTGACGGTATCGCCCCAGATGTCATAAGCAAATTTTTTCTTACCCACCACCCCGGCGATTACCGGTCCGCTGTGTATGCCGATGCGCACCTGCCAGGGTATTTCCCCCCGGTGGCTGCGCTCGCGGTTGATGGCTTCCACAGCATGAAGAAACGCCAGGCCGCAGGCCACCAGCTCGGCGGCGTGGCTGGGGTTGGGCGTAAACAATCCGCTTGCACACATGTATGCATCGCCGATGGTCTTGATTTTTTCAATGCGGTACTGTGATGAAATACGGTCAAAGGCTTTAAAGTAATTGTCTAGTATGCGCACGAGCGCATCGCTGTCCATGGTGCCGGTCAGCCGGGTAAAACCTTCAAAATCGGTAAACAGCACAGAGGCATGGTCATAGACCCGTGTGGCGGCTTCGCCCTTTTCCTTGAGTTCGATGGCGGTTTGCAGCGGCAGGATGTTGAGCAGCAGGTTGTCTGACTTGTCACGCTCTTCGCGCAACTCTTCGGTGCGCTCGGCTACCTTGATTTCGAGGTTTTTCTTGTCGCGCTCCAGCGCCCGAACCCGCCACTTGTAAAGCACAAGGAGGATAGAAACCGCCAACGCGGCAAGGGCGAGCATGAAGCCGCGTGTTTTCCATAGCGGGGGCATGATGGTGAAGGCAAAGCGGTGCTCAGTGCTTTCCAGTCCGGCTGCGTTGATGGCTTTATAGCGCAGCACGTACGTTCCGGGGGCCAGCGCCGAATAGGTGATGGTTCCTGCAGGAATGGCATTCCATTGTCCGTCGAGACCATCGAGTTTGATGTAGTGCGTTACTTCCTGGTTAAAGCTCCAGTCGCGCGAAGCGAATTCAAAGGTCAGGTGGTTGAGATCGTAACTGAATACGGGCGCCACCGGCAACGGCTGAAAGGGCACGAAGTGGCTGTATTGCATGAAGCCGCTGAAATACGGGCGGATGGGAGAGGGGTTTTGCCGACGCCGTTCGTCGCGCTGCCAGTCCACCGGTTCAAAGTAAAGCCGCAGTCCGGTCAGGTCGATTTCGGGCGGCTGGCTGTCGCTGTGGTATGCTTCCGGGTTGAATCGCGCCAGGGCACTGTTGGTAGCAAACCACACATGTCCGCGTGCTGTTTCAAGCACGTGGTGGTAACTCACTTCCGGATTCACCAATCCGGCACTGATACCAAAATGCTCAAAAGGAATGATACCGGTAAAGCTGGGGTCAAGCGCCCGCGCGGCTTGGGTCGCATCGAGCCGGTTGATGCCATGTGAGGTGCCGATCCATACATGCTTACCGCTGTCAACAAATACGGCCGACACATAATCAGAGTTAATACCTGCGGCTTCGTTCCAGCGGATGGCATTGAATACAGTGTCTTTGTGAATGAGCCAATCCTGCAAGTCATCGTGTGAAAAGATCCATACGCCTGCGCCCTGTGAGCCGGCATAGAGGTGGTCTTCAGATGCATGCAGGCCCGTGATTTTCTGGCCGCGCAATCCGGAAGATTGTGGCATGGGAACGCAACGCATGAGGCTGTCACCGGGCTGCTCGCGGTGAATACACCATAGTCCGTCACTGGAGGCGACCCAGTAGGTGCCATGTGGCCCGGGCTCGACCTGGTTGACATCCAGCGGCATGCTCCCGTTGGCAAAACGCGCCGGCTGCAGGGAGTCGTTTTCGACGGCGAGCAGTCCGTTAAAGGAGGCGCACAACACAGGCGACTCCCAGCCTGTGAGGCTGTCGGTTTCGCAGATGTCTAAAACGGTCTGCAGTGACAGCCGTTTTGAAAAAGGAATTTTTTTCCATCGAGATCCATTGCCGATGTACAGGCCTTGCCCGGAAACGCTGAAAGCGATGCTGCCGTTGCGGAGGCGCACAATATCATGGATATCGCCTGTTTGAATATCCCGCACAGGTTTCAGCGCTTTGCAGGTATCTGCGCGCACTGATGCAAGTCCCCCGCGTGAAGTGCCGGCCCAGAGTTCGTCGGGGCTAACCGGCAGCAATGACCAGACCTTGTCGGCTGGCAGTCCGCTTCGCGAATCGAAATTGGAAAAAATATCAGGGCTGTGCCGGGCGATACCGCTGCCGAAAGTGCCTGCCCACACGTTGCCGTCGGCATCACATACGACATCCAGCAGCCGGTTGTTGCTGAGCCCGTCGTCTTCTGTAAACCAGGTAGGATGCAGCAGGGCATGTGTACCCCCGGTCGGCGAAAGGCGCACCAGTCCGGCTCCGTTGGTGGCAATCCACAGCCCGTGGTTTTTGTCTTCAGCCATGTCAAACACAAAAATCCCCTCTGACCAAGGCAGCAGGCGAATGCCCGCGTCAACGGAACATACGTAGAGGCCGTTGCGGGTACCCGCCAGCATATGGCCTTCCCACAAGCAGAGAGAGAAAACCTTGTTGCCTGCGAGGCCTGCTTCCCGACCAAAATGTGTCGCGCGGCCGGGCGACAGCGCGCTGAGGCCCGCCGTGTAGTACCCGCACCAGAGGGTTCCGTCTTCTCCGGTCGCCGCGCAGGTAACAGCCTGATCGGCCAGAGGCCCTGGAGCCTTCACATGCATTAGCCGGTCGCCGCGCAGGCCCATGATGCCATTTCCGTTGGTGCAGATCCACAGCACACCATCGGGCGACTGGTGGAGATCAAACACCCCGATCTCAGGCAGGTCGGCGGTGGAGGGGGCTTTCAGTGACAGGCACTGGTGTCCGTCAAATTTCACTAAGCCATCGGCCAGTGATCCGAACCACATGGCGCCGGAGGCATCCTCGAAAATGTCGTAGACCGGATTGGCGGAAAAGGAGCTGAACTGAAAGTGGTCAAAACTGCGCCCGTTGAACCGCACAACCTCTCCCATTCCGCCGCCAATCCAAACCTGCTGGCGAGAATCCACGCACAGAGAAAAGACCTGGGATACGTCGAGGTTTATGTAGCGGGATAGAGAGGAGAAATTTTTTCGCTTTTCGGGCGCGTATGACCAGGCGCCGGCTTCCCGCGCAGACATTGTATAGGCAACAGTATCCCACTGCACGGCCTCGCTGCGCAGCGGATCGAAGGCTACCTGGGCCTGCACGGCAACCATGGGGGCGAGCATACAAGCCAGCAGCAGCGGCTTCATAAGGATGTGTAATCGCAGAAAGGGCGAAGATAGGAAAGGTCATACCGCGCTGGAGCGGGACCTTCAGACCGCCAATCCGGCTGACGATGCCGCGTATTCAGAAAATGCCGCCAAATTCTCATCCACCGGCTTGACTGTGGTGCCGTCGACACTATTTTGCACTGGTTCTAAATCGCAACACGCAACGCCATGAAACGAATGCTGCTATTGCTGCTGGTGGTGCCCGCCGCTTCGCTGTGGGGCCAGAATCGCCTGCGGGTAAACAACTCAGGTGCCACTGGCACAAACGTCTACGTATCCTTCGCTGCTGCACAGACAGCAGCCGCCGTGAACGATATCCTCATTGCAGACCACAGCAATGTCAATTACGACTCACCGGTATTTACCAAAAAACTCTCGGTGTACGGTCCGGGTTATTTCCTTTCGGAAAACCTCGCACTCGACAGCACCCAGGCCGATGCACGGCCCGCGCACATTCCTGTCGTCACCTTTAACGCCGGCAGCGAAGGTTCGGTCATTCAGGGTTTCGAATTGGGAGATGTCTATATTAACGCCAACAACATCACGTTGAGCCGCTGCCGCATTACCGGGCAGGTTTTTGTCGGCCAGGCCGGCGCGGTGCTCAATCCGAATATCAACCAGTGTTTTATTGATGTGAATGAGACAGAGGCCGTCAGGATCTACAACGGCACCAACTATGTGCTGGCCAACAACCTGTTGAGAAACAACAATACTTCTTCGGCGGATTATTCCCTGCGGGTTGACAATGGGACCGGACTGGTGATTAACAATATTTTTTATGGCAATCCGAAAAACCAGATCAGGAATGCCACGGTACAAAACAACCTCTTCTTTTTCGGAATTATTGATACGGTCAATTCTTCTAACCTCACCGTGAGCCACAACCTGAGCAACCTAAACTTCCTCAACACCTTCTACGGGGGTGTCACCAATTTCAATTATGCCAGTTCGAGTTACCTGCCCGATTCGATTGTATGCTTCTCGATGAATCCCAGTCCGGATATCAAGTACAGGCTTGAAACCAATCCGGGTATTTCGGTGTCAGGTGGTAATCCGGCGGTACTGGGCGGGGCCGACGGTAAAGACATGGGTATGTGGGGAGGAGCTGCACCCTACAAGGCCAGCGGTATGCCGCCCATACCCAGTACATGGTTTTACCAAACCCAAAGTACAGGCACCCAATCGGGTGGTGTAACGGTTACTGTCAAATCAAAAGCAAGAAACTAAACCGCAGCCCCATGAACTCCCTGAAATTTTCCATTGCGCTGATGCTGCTTGGGGCGGTCTCAGACGCCGGTGCTGCGGTCCTCAGGGTGAACCCCGACCTTTTTAGCCTGACGCCTTTCCACGATCCGGCAGCAGCGATAGCGGCTGCGCAGCCCGGAGATACCCTTTATATCGAAGGCATCGCCGGCAGCGGTGGTGCGGATTTGCTGTCGCCTTTTCCGCCCGTGACCGTTGATAAGAAACTGCACTTCTTCGGAACGGGCTATTTCCTCTCCGAAAATGTGGTGTATGCAGATGGTATGGCGGTACCCGAATTTGATGCGCTTATCCTGACGCCTTCGGCTGCGGGTACTACGCTGAGCGGGCTTTCGGTCAGGCTGCTGATGGTGAGTGGAAATCCCTTCACCGTAGCGCACTGCAGAATCGGCCGTGCCATGCTTAACAACTGTGCATTCAGCGCCTTCAGAAAAAATTATTTCGCTGCGCCGCCCGGCCAGACGGCCCTGAGCCTGTCGGGTTGTTTTAATCTCGCCTTCAGCAACAATTTTTTCGGGTCGGCTTCACCACCATTTCAAGACCGACTCATCGTGGAGTCTGCTGCTTCGGGCAATACAATTTTTTCTTACAACACTTTCTCTGACGGCACATGCAGCCCGGGCAATTCTTTACTCGTCAATAACATCTTTTATCTGACACAGCTGGTCAACTACGCGGGCAGCGTTTTTAACAACAACCTGTTTTCGGCAGGGCTCAATGTGCCTCAGGGATCTATAACCGGATTCTCCAACGTATTTGACGCCAACCCGTTCAGTTTTTTTGCCGGCGCCACACCTGCGGGAGATAGCCAATGGCTGGTGTCCGCATTGTCGCCTGCACTCGGAATTGCGGAAGACGGCGGACAGGTGGGCATGTTTGGCGGCGCTGATCCGTATATCCTGAGCGGCCTCGATTTGCCCTATCTCAATTTCGGGGTCGTACCGCCCTGTTTCGTTTCCGGTCAGGCCGGTTGTGTGACAGTCAGTTTCGTTTCTCCCGACGCCATTGCCATGAACGGCGGCGAGTACTTTATCGATACCGAGCCCGGACCTGGCAACGGAACACCTTTTGCTGTTTCCGGAGTCTCAGGCACGGCATGCTTTGCCGTTAACACCGGTGGCCTGGCCAATGGGTTTCACCGTATCGTCTACCGGGTCAGGCAATCAGATGGCCGGTGGAGCCATTCGCGCGAGTCGGATTTTCAGGTGAAGGCCGATGACCAGGTGCCCAATGTCACCCGTATTGAGTTTTTTATTGACGACGACCCTTCCTTCGGGGCAGCCCTCGCTGAATTCAACCCCAATGATTCCCCCTTGTCGGAGATTACGTTCACCGCGCCGCTTGCCGGACTTGCTCCCGGTCCGCATTGCCTTTCGATACGCAGCAGTGATGCAAACGGCGGTTTTTCCACCACCATTTGCCGCACCATTTACGTGTTGCCTGATGAGGCTCCTGAGCCCGATATCCAGCAGGTAGAGTTTTTTCTCGACGAAGATCCAGGCTATGGAGCAGGTACCGTATTCCCGGCTACTGGCACTACGTGGGAGGAGGAGTACAACATCAACCTGGAGGGCACTTCGCTCGGTCTGCATAAATTGTATGTGAGGATGCGCGATGCCAGCGGCGACATAGGAACTACCCAGGAGAAAGAAATTTTTGTAACCGTGCCCGGAGACCTCACGCAGGATTTTTGTGTCAACGTGAGCGACCTGATCCTGTTCCTTGGCCTCTTCGGTTGTGTTTCAGAGCCCGGCTATTACTGCGACGGCGATTATGCGGCTACACCGGGCGCCTCAGTGGTCAATGTGGGTGATTTGCTTCTGCTGATGTCTTACTTCGGCACAGGTAACTGCTCGACCGAGGTCGAAGGCATGTGAGCGCGGCGGTCATTCGCCCAGCAGGCGGCGCAGGATTTCCAGTCCTTCCGAAGCCACCGCACGAATGGGCGTGATGCTCAAACGGTCTGCCATGTCCGGTACCACCGGGTCAACCACATACATCGGAACTCCTCTAGAAACCACGTGCACAAGTCCTGCTGCAGGATTAACCTGAAGCGAAGTGCCTACCACAGCAAAGAGGTCTGCCCCGGAGGTGATGCGCAGGGCTTCTTCCATCAGCGGCACTTCTTCGCCAAACCAGACGATGTGCGGACGCAGCGGTGCACCTTGCGGGCAGCGCGCATCAGGGTCGAGGTACCAGCCCTCAATGGAATATACCGCATGGGGCGGTAAAGTGCTGCGTGACTTGGTGATTTCACCATGGAGGTGAAGCACCTGCGTTGACCCGGCCCTCTCGTGCAGGTCGTCGATGTTTTGGGTAATGATGTGCACGTCGAAGGAGGTTTCCAGTTCGGCGAGAATATGGTGGCCGCGGTTGGGCTGGCTTTCCAGGATTTTTTTTCGCCGTAGGTTGTAAAATTCCTGCACCTGCGCAGGATTGCGCTGCCAGGCACCGGGTGTAGCCACGTCTTCAATGCGGTGGTTTTCCCACAGGCCGTCGCTGCCCCGGAAGGTGGGTATTCCGCTTTCGGCACTCACTCCGGCCCCTGTAAATACGACCAGCGTTTTGCGTTTATCCGGCATGGGGCTAAAGGTACGCCCTGCACCCTTTGCGCTTCGCGGGGGCGTTGGGTGCGGGTGCTGCGCATCCCAACCGGTTGACGGATAAATTGCGCCTTGGTCATGACCGGCCTTCTTTTTTGTTTCATTTGCAGGGTGTTACTGTTTCGCGAAATCGCCGCTCTGGTCAGAAAGGAATTTATGCTGGAATTTCGGCAGCGGCACGCCCTTGCGGGTATCGTTATCTATGTCATCAGCACCGTATTTGTGTGCTACCTGACCTTGCAGCGGGTTGACAAGGTGGCCACCTGGGGCGCCCTGGTTTGGATTACAGCCATTTTTACCGTATTCAATGCCCTCATGCGCACCTTTCAGGCAGAAGGTCAGGGTGTTCAGCTCTACCTCTATACCCTTGTCAGCGCGCGGGCGGTGATCCTCGGAAAAATGTTGTACAATGCGCTGTTGGTGCTACTGCTCAATACGTTTTCACTGGCGCTTTTTCTGTTGTTCCTCGGCCAGGGAATTACCGAACAGGCTGACATGGTGCAGTTTTTTACGGGGCTGGTCGTGGGCAGTATCGGCCTGGCAGCGATGGTCACTTTTATTGCCGGACTGGCCTACAAGGCGGGCAACAGTCCGGGACTTATGGCCATTCTTGGTTTTCCGGTACTCATACCGCTCCTCCTTTCGGTAGTGCGTTTCAGCCTTCACGCGCTGGAGGGGCTTCCGTGGAGTGAAAACAGGTTTCAGCTGTTGGTCATGGGGGTGCTTACTGTGAGTGCGGTTCTGTTGGCTGCTCTGTTGTTTCCCTACCTTTGGCGTGAATAATGGCAGGCCGGTGACGCAGCGTAGAAAATTGGTTACTGGCATGAAAGTCAAGCAATTAATATGCACCCTGTCCTCAAAGTAATTTGTGCCTCGCTGCTGCTCTATGTGGCGGTTTTCAGCCTTTGGGTGCCCATGGTGCCGGGCCTTACAGGCACCGACAAGCGGGAGGTCAAACCCGGGCTCAACACCTTCAGGGTATATGGTTACCGAACCCATTTCAGCCAATCGTCGGCATCACTGCAGGCCTTCCTCGAAGGCGACAGCGTCTATTACTGCACGGAGGTACAAGCGCTGAGCGACCATGAGTTAGCGGTCGAATGTGTGCTGCCTGATACGCTGAGTGCCCCCATCATGTCGGTCTATGTGAACAATGATACCGATGGAACGATTTATTTACCACTGGCATTGCGCACCGCAGCAGCGGCGATATCATCCGGCAAAGATGCGGGTCGGTGTGAGGTGAAAGTGAAGAACAATGTTTACACCGCATTTGGCTTCCCGTTTCAGCCGGTGATTTTTGAGAGTATTCGCAACCTGATGTGGCATGTGCCTATGTGGTTTACTATGTTTTTTCTGATGTTCATTTCCGTGGTTCAGAGTGTGGCCTATATGTTGAAACTTCAGCGCAAACCATCAGGCGAAGCGCTTGACAGGCAATCAGGTGTCACTGCCCTCGTGCATGACCGACGGGCTGCAGCAGCCGTGTCTGTAGGCCTCGTATTTTGTATACTGGGTCTGCTCACAGGCAGTATCTGGGCGAGGTTTACATGGACAGCCTGGTGGACCAATGATCCCCAGCTGAATGGCGCGCTGGTGGTTTTTCTGCTTTATGCTTCCTATATCGTGCTGCGTGCCACGGTGGAGGATGATGAGAAGCGTGCGCGGCTCTCCGCTGTGTATAACATTTTTGCCTTTGTTATGATGGTGGTGCTGCTTATGGTGATGCCGAAGTTTGTGGCATCGCTGCATCCCGGTAAGGAAGGTACACCAGCTTTTTCGAGTTATGACCTCGATGCTTCACTTCGCGCCGTGTTTTATCCCGCCGTGGCTGCCTGGATACTCTTCGGTTACTGGCTTTACAACCTCAGACACCGCATCTCCCGTTTACAGGAAACCGCTTATGAACACATTCCATAAAATATTCGCCCTGTGCGCCCTTTTGTGCATCGGCATTCCGGCATTTGCGCAGTTTGAAGAACGCATGAACGATGTATTCTATTCAACCGGCAAGATCAAAGTGGTCATTGCCGTCGCCGCAGTCATCCTGCTGGGCATACTCGCCTACGTGTGGCGACTTGACCGCAAGGTGAGCCGGATTGAAAAATCGCTGAGAAAGAAATAACCGTGCGTCATGAAGAAGATTCACATCATACTCATAGTGCTGATTGCCGCGGTGTCGGCCATCCTTGTGTCTACTTACACGGCGGCCAACACGTCTGTGAGTTTCAGTGAGGCCCTGGCAAAGCCGGGCAAAGAATTTAAGGTGTCGGGTTTTTTTGATCCCGCTTACCCGGTGGAAAATGATCCCCTGCGTGACGCCAACCTCACGGTGTTCAGCATGAAAGACAAAAGCGGATTTTCGCAACGGGTATACCTCAGAAGCCGGGAAGGAAGGCCGGTGGACCTGGAGCGTTCAGAGTCGGTAAACCTCTTTGGCGCCTACGATGAGAACGGCCGCTTTCAGGCCACGGACATACAGATGAAATGTCCTTCCAAATACAACCAGAATAAGCACTTGCTTGATACAGCGGAAAACTGATGGACGGAATAGAATACCTCGGTGAACACAGGCTACCGGGCATACTGGGGAACTTTCTTGTGGTGTTGTCATTTGTGGCATCCCTGGTGGCCACATGGCTGTATTACACGCTGAGCAGCCGGCCCGAAGATGCGGTGCTGAAGCGCGCGGCGCGTTGGGCGTTTCGCATCCATGCCGTTGCGGTGGTGGGCATTGTGGGCACATTGTTTTACATCCTTTTTAACCACCTGTACGAATACAAATATGCCTGGGACCACCTCAGCAACGCCATGCCCATGCAGTACATCTTTTCCTGCCTTTGGGAAGGCCAGGAGGGAAGTTTTCTGCTTTGGACGATCTGGCATGTAGTGCTGGGATTGTTCCTTCAGCGGCGAGCCGGAGCATGGGAGCCGCATGTGATGACGATTTTCTCGCTGGTGCAGGCTTTTCTGGCCTCCATGCTGCTGGGTGTCTATTTCGGAGACTACCAGTTTGGAAGCAATCCTTTCCTGCTGATGCGCGAGCACCCTTCCAATTTCGGATTGCCATGGACCATCAATCCTTCGTACCTCACCGATTTTGAGGCCTTCCGCGACGGCAGGGGCTTGAATCCGCTGTTGCAGAATTATTGGATGACCATTCATCCGCCCATGCTGTTTCTGGGATTCGCCGCGACCATCGTTCCTTTTGTATACGCCGTCGCAGGCCTGTGGAAGCGCGACCTGACGGGCTGGATGGCACCGGCCATACCCTGGGCCTTCTTCGGAGTGGCCTTCCTGGGTGCGGGTATTCTCATGGGCGGCGCATGGGCTTATGAAGCCCTGGGCTTCGGCGGTTTCTGGGCCTGGGATCCTGTTGAAAATGCTTCCCTTGTTCCTTGGCTTACCCTGGCCGGGGCGGCCCACCTGTTGGTTCTCAACCGACGCAAACCCACTGCGGTATTCACCGCAATTCTGCTTACCATCGGCTCATTCATTCTGGTGCTGTATTCCACCTTCCTCAACCGCAGCGGGGTATTGGGCGACAGCAGTGTGCATTCATTTGTAGACAGCGGCATTTTGCCCCAGCTGCTGTTTTACCTCTTGTTTTTTGTGCTGCTTTCGACCGCGCTGCTGCCTATGGGCAGGGTTCACCGCAATACTTACCTGCTCTCCTCGGCGCTCATGTTCATTCTTTCCATCATCAGTGTAGTCAGTGCCGATGGTGAAGTGAAAGAGGGTGCCATTCCCGGAGAAGGCACCTGGGTTCCCCTGCTCACCCTGCTTTTTATGCTCTCATCGGTCTGGTTTATGGTGCATAGCTTTCGTCGGCATTTTCCCAGACAGGAAAAGGAAGAGGCATTGTGGAGCCGCGAATTCTGGATGTTCATAGGTGCCCTGGTGCTACTGGGCAGTGCGGTGCAGATTACACTCTACACCTCCATTCCGGTAGCCAATATTTTTATTGCGCCCTTCAAGCCCTGGTTGCAGACATGGTTTGCAGGCACGGATTCTGAATTTCTTCAGCACCTTCAGCAGGCCAATTTCACGGCCGGTAAGGAGTCTGCGCGTTTTGCCGAATACCACAGGTTTCAGGTGCCACTGGCCATCATCATAACCCTGCTCACCGGCTTTGGCCAGTTTCTCAAATACAGCGACACACCCTTTCAGAAATTTATGAAGCGCGTGTTGCCGTCAATAGGTATCGCCCTGGCACTGACGGCCGGCATATTGCTAACGGGCGATTTCGGCGGTGTCAACTATCCTGAAGTAGCGCTGGTTTTTTCATGTGTATTTGCCCTGGTGGCCAATGTGGATTACGCATGGCTTGTCCTCAAGGGCAACATTGACCACATGGGCGCCAGTGTGGCCCATATCGGATTTGCGCTGTTGATGCTGGGTGCAGTGTTGTCCATGTCGCGGCAGCGTATCGTCAGCCACAACGACACCTTCGATATACGCAGCCTGTCGAGCGATTTCAAAAACAACGAGGATATTGCCCTCACGCAGCACGACACGCTGCCTCTGGCCCAGTACTTTGTGGTGTATAAGGGAAAGGAATGGCGGGGCGACAGGCTGGTATGCAGTGTCGACTATCTCGACAGCAGGCCGAGGCAGTACCGCAAAGATGACATTGTACAAAACAGCGGTCTGCTGTTTCGGTGTGCGGAAGACCATATAGCGTCGGACAGTTTTCTGCACGATTGGGAAACCGATTCGCTGTGGTATCCGCTTCCCCCGAAAGAAGAAATGCTCGAAAGCGTAGCGCCCTGGACGCACGGTGAGCCGGGCAATTACCTCTTCACACTCGAGCCTTCCATCCTGCAATCCAACAAGGGCAACAGCCGTGAACC
>DHLU01000111.1:4115-12731 GCA_002405435.1 Flavobacteriales bacterium UBA4660 | reverse complement strand
CTGCATCGCGCATTTTCTGAGTCACGACCTCTATACCATCCTGAAATACGCCGACACGGAAAAAGCAGATACAGCCGAGTACCTGCCTGCCCAATCGCATATTATTCCGCTCGGAAAGGAAGTTGAACTGACAACCGAAATTGTGTTGATGGTAGACAGCATCGTAAAACTCGACAGCATTCCGCCCCACCTGCCGCAAAATGTCGACATCAAGCGTGCCTATGTGCGCATTTGGGAGGATGACGGGCATGGCCATGGTCATGGGCGGGGAGAGGAAATAACAATACCCATGACCATGATGGCCGACAGTGTGGCGATTCCCTTTGCAACCGAGCCTACGCTGTGGCCGGTGAAGCTTTCGCTGCAGGAGGTGCGCGGCGGCATCGAACTGACCATGCAGATGCACCGCTCGATGAAGCGCGATTTTATTGTTTACCATGCCGTGGTTTTCCCGCAGATCAGCGTGCTTTGGCTCGGCTGCATTGTGATGGTCATCGGGTCGGTAATGGCCATACGCCATCGCATCAGACAGGGAAGGCAAAACCAGCGTGCGTCATGAATGTGTTTATCGCCGGGTCGGGAAATGCGGCCACTTGCCTGGGCCTCGCGCTGCGTGCAACAGGCCACCGGCTGGAGGGTATATGGAGCCGCAATGGGGAAAAAGCATCAGCGCTCGCAGCAAGACTGGGTACCCATGCGGCCCGTGAGGGTGAAATCCCCGAATCAACCGAGTTGGTATTGCTCTGCCTGGCCGATGATGCGCTGCACGAACTACCGGCGTGGTTAGCGGGAAAATGGATGCTCGTGCATACATCGGGCAGCGTGCCGATGGAGGTGCTTAACACCGCGCGTCACTACGGCGTGTTGTATCCCCTCCAGACACTTTCGGCGCTGCGGGAAACCCCGCTTGCCTGGGTGCCACTCTGCGTGGAGGGCAGCGACGCTGCTTCGGAGCAGGTCCTGCTCGGCCTCGCGCAGTCGGTTTCGTCTAGGGCGGTGGTGATGAACAGCGAACAGCGCAGGCAACTGCACCTCGCGGCCGTGTTCACCAACAACTTCGCCAACCACATGTTTGCCATCGGTGCCCAGCTGGCCCGCCATGCACAGGCCGACCCCGCCCTGCTCGGGCCCCTGATGCAAGAAACGGCCGCCAAAGCCGCAGCCGTGGGTCCGGAAGAGGCCCAGACCGGTCCTGCTGTGCGTGGTGACCGGGGTACCTTGGCCAGGCAACGCGATATGCTCGCCGCCTTCCCCGAATGGAAGCATATCTACCAACAAGTTTCTTCCGAGATTTACCGCCAGCGCTATGGAAAAGAACTATAAAGCACGGTTGCGCGACATCAATACCTTTTGTTTTGATGTCGATGGCGTGTTCACCAACAACATCGTCTACCTGACGGCAGACGGAGAACAGATGCGTACCGCCAATGTCAGGGACGGATATGCCGTCCAACTCGCGGTAAAAAAAGGCCTTAGGATTGTCATCCTCTCCGGGGGCAAGAGTGATGCCGTCAGGCGCAGGTTTGAAGGGCTCGGCGTCTCTGAAATTCACCTTGGAATCGGTTCCAAGGCCCCGAAATTCAAGGAATTACTCGCACAGTTCGGCTTACATCCCTCTGAGGTATGCTACATGGGCGATGACATACCTGACCTACCCGTTATGTCGCACGCCGGACTGGCTTGTTGTCCGGCCGATGCAGTGCCCGAAATCAGGCAGATGGCAGCCTATATATCGCCCCTGGCGGGAGGACAGGGCTGCGTGCGTGATATTCTTGAGCAGGCCCTCAAATTAAAAGGGCTTTGGATGGATGATGATGCCACGCATTGGTAAGGCTATCTTCGCGGCCCATTTTTTAATCTCTACAGGCATTGAATTTTGACAGAAATACCATCATCGGCCTCCTGCTGATGCTGCTGCTGGTGATTGGGTTCACCTATTGGACGGCACCGGACAGGCCCACGGGCAGCAGCACCGTTACCATCGCTGACAGCCTTGCGACCCGGGCGGCAGTGCCTGCAGCGTCAGCGGTTTCTTCCCTGGAAAATGCTTCACGTGAGCAGCCCGATACTGCCGTTACCGACAGCGTGCGGAGTGCCCGCAGGGCCCTGCTGACGCCCGAGCTCGGATTTTTTGACGAGGCTGCGTCGGCTGAAGGAAAACAGGTGGTGGTGCGTAACAACAAACTGGAGGCTGTTTTCAATACCCGCGGCGGCATGCTGCAGCAGGTAACCCTAAAAGACGGATACAAAACTTACTGGGACAGCCTCGATATCGCCCTCTGGGACGAGAAGGTATCGACCATGAACCTCGAATTTGCCGGAAGGGATGGCAGAACCTTCAAATCGTCAGACTTTCTCTTTGTGCCCAGTGACAGCGCTGTAGATGCTACCGCTTCTGCAAAGGAGCTGCGCATGAAGCTCGCCTCCGCATCGGGTGATGCCGTGCTGGAACTGGTATACTTCATTCAGCCGGATAGCTATGAAGTCGCCTGCGAAATCAACGTGCTGAAGGCAGGGTCCAACTTTGACCTCGCTGCAAGGCCGGTGGTGTTGCGGTGGAATGCCTCCGGAAATCAGAATGAAAAGGGACTCGCCAATGAGCGTTCGCATACGAGCATATATTTCAGAGAGTTTGAAGAAAAGCGCGACTACCTCAGCGAGGGCGGCGACGATGATGCCGTGGTTGAAACGCGGCTTAACTGGATGGCCTTCAAACAGAATTACTTCAGTTTTGCAGTGATTTCCGAACAAGGTTTTGCGCCCGGCGCACAATTGGGTGTCAGGCTACCGGTTGATTCGGCACACACCAAGCACTTCACGGCGGCCATGGCCATTCCTTCGGCGGTGCCCCAGTCGTGCACCCACCAGTTGCGCTTCTTTTTCGGACCCAATGAATTCAAAACCCTGAAGGGACTTAAGGTCGAAGAGTTTGACCGCATCATAGACTACGGATGGAGTATTATAGGCTGGGTTAACAAAAACGCCATTCGCCCGATGTTTGTGTTTTTCGATGGTTTTAACCTGAACTATGGGATCATTATACTGATCATCACACTGATAATCAAGCTCATACTTTTTCCGGTTACCTGGAAAAACTTCCTGAGCAGTGCCAAGATGCGTGTGCTGAAGCCCGATATGGACGCCATCAATGAGAAGCACAAAGATGATCCGATGGGCAAGCAGCAGGCGATTATGTCGTTGTACCGCCAGACCGGGGTCAATCCTTTTGCCGGGTGCATTCCGGTGCTCCTCCAGATGCCCATCCTCTATGCGATGTTTAGGTTTTTCCCCGCGAGCATTGAGTTCCGCGGACAATCCTTCCTTTGGGCTGACGACCTGGGTGCCTACGATTCCATTCTGAACCTGCCTTTCCCCATTCCTTTCTACGGCAGCCACGTGAGCGGATTTACGCTGCTGATGTGTATCTCCACGTTTTTCTATACCCGCATGACTATGGCCAACTCGGCCACGCCCACACAGCCGGGTATGCCCAATATGAAAGTGATCATGCACATCTTCACGGTGATGATGCTTTTCTTCTTCAACGGCTTCGCCAGCGGCTTGAGCCTGTATTACCTAACGGCCAATTTCATTTCTATCGGACAAATGTGGGTGATCAAGAACTACATCATCGATGAGGATAAACTCCGGTCCAGGATTGAAGACAACAAGAAGAAGCCGAAGAAAAAGAGCGGCTTTGCGGAGCGGTTGGAGAACATGCAGAAAGAACAGAAAAAGAAGCTGGAACAACAGAAGCAAAAATTAAAAAAGTAGGCCATGTCCACTGTACTGTTTGCAGGGTTATTTCACAAGGCATCGCGGACGATGCTCGTGCTGCTCGTGCTGGTATCATGCAGGGAGCAGAAGGAGATTTCGCCAGCGGTGGAGGTGATTCCTGAAGCACAGGCGGCCGTCCCGCCAAGCAATCCAGCCGACAGCCTGTTGTGCCGCTATGAACGTACACCGTGTTTTGGACGTTGCCCGGTCTTCGAATTGACCATTTACCAAAGCGGCTATGCGGTCTATCAGGGCAAAAATTTTGTGGATCTCATCGGGTTTTACCACACAACACTCAGTGCAGCCTCTCTTCAAAAAATCAGCGCTGTTGCCACAGAAATCGGCTATTTTGGTTTTCAAGAGGTGTATGACAATGCCTATGTTACAGACTTGCCAACCATTTATACCGAATTGCAGATTTCCGGTGAGCGCCAGCGGGTAATGGCCCGCTACCAGGCGCCAGAAGGTTTGCAACGGCTCTACACCGCGCTCGATGAGGCAATCGCTCAGTCCACCTGGGCACTCATGAAAAAGAACCAATAAATCACACACAAAGAATAATTTACCGCTACTATGAAAAGATTCCTGAAAATCACCTGTGCCGCCGTGATGCTGTGCATCGGCACCATCGCCCGCGCCGACGAAGGCATGTGGCTGATCCATCTCTTGCAGCGCATGAACGAGGCCGAGATGAGGCAAATGGGTCTGAACCTTTCCGCAGAAGATATTTACTCGATCAACAAGGCATGCCTCAAAGACGCAATCGTGCGGCTCAACGGAGGCATGTGCACGGGAGAGGTGATTTCTGACCAGGGGCTGGTGTTGACCAACCACCACTGCGGCTATGATGCGATTCAGTCGCTAGCTACGCTTGAAGACGATATTCTGACCAATGGCTTTATGGCCAAAAGTTTGGCCGAGGAGCGTCCCATTGAGGGATTCCAGATTTCATTTCTGGTGCGGATAGAAGATGTGACCGGCAACATCCTGGGCCGGCTCAACGATGCCATGAGTGAGGCCGAACGCAATGCCACCATCGGGGCCGCCATGCAGGAACTGGAGGCTGCCGCCTCGGAAGGAGGAAAGTACGAAGCCGAAGTGAAAAGCTTTTTCTTCAACAATGAATTTTACATGATGGTGTACCAGACCTTCCGCGACATACGCCTGGTCGGCAATCCGCCTGAGAGCATCGGTAAATTCGGTGGTGATACCGACAACTGGATGTGGCCCCGCCATACCGGAGATTTTTCTATGCTCCGTATTTATGCCAACGCCGACAATGAACCGGCAGACTATGCAGCGACCAATGTGCCCTACAAACCCAAACATTCCCTGCCAGTATCACTGGGTGGTGTGAAGGACGGAGATTTTACTATGATCCTCGGTTTCCCGGGAAGCACAGACCGTTACCTGACATCATGGGGGGTAAAGCAGGCCATCGAATTGTCGAATCCTGCCTTTGTGGAACTGAACGGAATCAAACTCGATACCTGGAAAAAGCATATGGATGCAGACCCCAAGGTGCGCCTGCAGTATGCCTCAAAATACGCATCCACAGCAAACGGATGGAAATATTACATCGGTCAGACGAAAGGGCTCAAGCGCCTGAATGTGCAGGCAAAAAAGGAAAAACTGGAGGATGAGTTTACCCGTTGGGTAGAGGCCGATGCCTCCAGAAAAGCCAAATACGGCAATGCACTTAACATGATTAAGGAGTTTTACGCTGAAACGTCAAAAACGTCGGTGAAGAACCAATACCATATCCATGCAGGATTGGTTGGTGCGGAAATTGTGCTGTTCTCATGGCGCTTTCACCGCACCTACCAGGCTTCACTGCCGGCAGAAGGTGCCAAGTTGGACGTGGCCCAGCAAAAGACCATACTTGAAAGTTTCAAGGAAACGGCTGAGGCCCACTTCAAAGACTACGATGCAGAAACAGACCGCGATGTGTTTGTTGCCCTGATTACGCGTTACTACAACGACGTGCCCAAAGAGGATCATCCGTCCTGGCTTAAAACGGTGGAGACGAAGTACAAGGGAAATGTCGCAGCATACGCCGATCAACTCTTCTCTACAAGTTTCCTGGCCAGCAAGGAGAAACTTTATGCCTTCATCAACAAACCGAGCCAGAAGGTGTATGAGAAAGATCTGGCTATCATCACGGCAGTCAGTGCCATCGATAGCTATTTGGCTACCATGGGTAATCCTTATGAAGAAAAATTTGACCAGGGTTACAGGCTTTTTGTAGCCGGACTCCGTGAGATGCAGCCCAATAAGAATTTTTATCCTGATGCCAATAGCACCATGCGGCTGACCTACGGCAAGGTAAACGACTACTTCCCGATGGATGCTGTTCACTACGATTTCCTTACCACTTCTTCGGGTATTCTTGAGAAGCGCGATGACAAGAATCCGGAATTCCTTGTTCCTGATCGTCTGGCCGATATGCTGAGCAAGAAAGATTTTGGCCGTTATGCCAATGAAAAGGGCGAACTGCCTGTTTGCTTTATTTCCGGTAACGACATCACCGGAGGTAACAGCGGCAGCCCGGTGATTGACGGCAATGGCAGCCTCATTGGACTGGCTTTTGACGGTAACTGGGAAGCGATGAGCGGTGATATCGCTTTCGAACCTGAGCTTCAGCGCACCATCAGCGTGGACATCCGCTATGTCATGTGGATCATAGACAAGTACTATGGTGCGAGCAACCTGATCAAGGAAATCAAATTTGTGAATGCAAAGGGTTAAAAGCCTGAAATAAAGAGTTATTAAGGCACGAAGGCCTTTAAAAAAACCCCGCTTCCGGCGGGGTTTTTTTATGCGCGTTCAGTGTGCTTCGGTCTTACAGTGAGGCGCTTTCTACCGGAAGATCGCGGCTCACTTTTTTGAAGAGTCCCTGCAAAACCTTGCCGGGCCCTACTTCAACCACGTGGGTACAGCCATCCGCAAGCATGGCGTGCATGCTTTGTGTCCAGCGCACCGGCGCCGTGAGCTGGCTGATCAGATTCTTTTTAATGGTGTCCGGGTCGCTTTCCGCCCGCGCAGCTACATTCTGGTAGACCGGACAGCGGGGGGCTTTGAAAGCAAGGCTGTCTATCATCGCCTCCAGGTCTTTGCGCGCGGGCTCCATAAGCGGTGAGTGAAAAGCACCTCCGACCGGTAGCTTAAGCGCACGTTTGGCGCCTGCGGCCAGCATTTTTTCGCAGGCCTCGTCTATGGCAGCCACCTCACCGGAGATGACCAGCTGACCCGGGCAGTTGTAATTCGCCGGTACGACTATGCCGGTAACTTGCCCGCAGATCTCTTCTATCGCGCTGTCTTCCAGTCCGAGTATGGCGGCCATGGTAGAGGGCTGTTGCGCACAGGCCCGCTGCATGGCAAGAGCCCGGGCTTCTACCAGGCGAAGTCCGTCTTCAAACGACAGTGAGCCGGCAGCCACAAGCGCACTGAATTCGCCCAGGCTGTGCCCGGCCACCATATCCGGAGCAAACCGTTCGCCGAGGCAGTAGGCGAGAATCACCGAATGAAGAAATATGGCAGGCTGGGTGATATTGGTCGCCTTGAGCTGCTCCTCCGTTCCCGAAAACATCGTGTCGGAAATCCGGTGGCCGAGCATGTTGTTCGCTTTTTCAAAAAGGGCTCTCGCAGTTTCTGACTGTTCATACAGGTCTTTACCCATACCCGGGAACTGAGAACCTTGTCCCGGAAACACGTAAGCATTCATGGTGCAGTATTTATGGATTCAGGTCGAAAGGTATGAAGGGACGGCGGAATGAGCGGCTCGTGGTATGCACAGGGGTGAAAGAAAAAGCCCCGGATCAACCGGGGCCCTGGGTGTTATCATGACGTGCAGTTCAGAACTGGTAAGTGATACCCAGCGAGGCGACTTCGCGGAACTGCACACCGGGACCGATGCGTGCAGGTGCGGTTACATTGCCCTGATCATCGGTAACGGCCGGTTTTTTCTGCAGTATGGTGTTGTGGTCATAGAGCAACTGCGTTGCAATAGAGAAGGAGAAGTACTTGTTGATCTTCATGGCCACGAGATTTTCCCAATTGACGTCGATATTTTGCGGTTCATCGAGGTAATTGGCGAAAAGCTCAAGTTTTGTCGAGAAATTGATGTTTTCCATCAGTTGCGTTGTGTACTCTCCGCGGGCATAAAAACCCACCTCGTTGCGCACGTTCTTTCCCGTGCCTTCGGTGAAGACACCATTTTCGTCAATGGCATCATCGACCCCGAAGGCGCCGGCATCGGCCAGTTGCTGGTCAAGCACAAAGATGCCGCGGTACGTTACCGGCGACAGAAACGCGGTGAATTTCGTACTCGGTTTAAAGTCGAGACCAAGACCTGCCAGCAACCTGCCGGGTGCGAGCAGGTCTGAGATCTTATTGGAATAATCAGGCTGACCGCCGACGGAGTTGTAACCCGGAGCAAACTGGGTCTGAAAATTCATCAGGGCCGCGAGGTACCATTTCGAAGACATTTTTCTTCCGTATTTGCTAGTGAAGTCAAAGCGGTCATCAATTTTGATAGCCCGGCTGTCAATATCCTGCAGCAGAATCCCGTAGGCCATATTGAGCTGGTTGTCCCACGCATGTTTGCCTTTCCGGTAGTTGGCGAAATAGTTGACCAATCCGGTCACCGTTACGGCGCTGTTACCCCCGGCAGCCCACTGGTAGAGATAGGTCTGCGTATTACTGAGTCCGAGCACGGCGCCCCGTTTCCATCCGACAGTGTCGGTACTCGACAAGGTTTTCATGTTTTTTTCGTCATCCTTGGAAAGGGTTTTTTGCTGAGCATGCGCGAAATGCGTGCATAGCAGCGATAATAGCAAT
>DHLU01000111.1:0-3906 GCA_002405435.1 Flavobacteriales bacterium UBA4660 | reverse complement strand
GCACGCAACGTAATAGATTATTTCCTTCGTTTCAGCCACAGCAGGCAGACAGGAACATAATATATCAACAGGATTATCAAGCCTGCCGCAAAAGGAAGCAGCGACCAGTACGTATAGCGGTCATCCCAGAACAATTCATTGAGCATCCACCAGGAATTGGCACAGATCCAAAGTGTTACAGCGAGATTATGCGCCATCTCCGGCCAGTTGTAGCGGGCTTTGCGCGTGAACCAAACCGAGGCGATAAGGGTAGGGGCAATCATCAGTGCAGCCAGGGTAGAAAAATCCATCAGCCAGCAAGCGTCTTTGAGCAGCCAGAAGAAGATGTTGAGGTTCTCAGCGAAACGCTGTTTGTACTGTATGGACGGCATCGGTTACGCAAGAATAATCGATTTTCCTGCTCTGCGCCCTGACGAACCCGGGGTCAAACGGGTGGTTTACCTAACCAGCCTGAACACGGCCACGTGCTGCATGAAACCCATGTCGAGAAGCTTCCACCGTATCAACCGCGCTACAAGGGGAAGCAGAATTTTTCGCGGAATGCCTGTTTGCCGGCAGAGGGCACTCAGTGTCAGGCCGGTTTCCTGGTGCTCCAGCACCTCAAAAATTTTCTTCTCCTTATCGGTATGGAAATATTTCTGCGGCCGCTCACTGATTTCACCCTTCCACACTTCAATCAGAACGGCGGGTGCAGGCAGGTTCTGGTCATGGACTCTTATATAGGCTTTCTGTTCACCGGTGGCTAGCCTAACGTAATGGGGGCGCAGCGGTGAGGCTGCCACGCGGGCCTCAAGCACATAGCGGTTGTCAGTTCTCCAAACCTGGGTTGTCAGGTCAACCGCCGGGGAGCAGTACACCGATGCGGCAGCTTCCAGCATATGCGCTTCTTCCTCAGGCCGCACACCGGCCACGGAACCATTGTCGCGTACACCGATCAATAGCGTTCCGCCGTCTGTATTGGCAAACGCAGAAAGGGTGGCAGCAAGCTTCCGCGCATCATTGACCGCGTATTTGAAGTCCTGCTGCTGGTGCTCACCCTCGGCTATTTTCGACTCTATATAGGGCACAACGCAAAGGAAAATAACAATCGCTGCCGCCCGATTGTTTTCAGGCCTGCTCCTTGGGAATGCAGCCCTTCGCGCTGATTCAGGCAGGCCACGGGGCCGGCTGTTTAGATTAAGACAATGAAAAACAGCAAGATACACGATTCAAGTCCGCCCGTTTTCCGGGCGAAATACCCACAGTTTCTCAACAAGGTAGGGGTCATGGAATCCAACGTGTACCTTTATAGTTGGATTCCTGAAGCCGAATCCGTCTTTCCATGCGAGCAAGTGCCGAATTGTTTGAATTGATCAAGTCGCTGTCAAAGAGCGAAAAGCGTTTTTTTAAACTGCACAGTTCGCTGCAGAATGGCGAAAAGAACTACCTGCGCCTCTTTGACTTTGTTGACGGTATGGAGGTCTATGACGAAGACGAGGTCCAGCGGCATTTTAAGGGCGAGAAATTCATCAAACACCTGCCCTCGGAGAAAAACCACCTGTACAAGCTGATCCTGAAATCGCTCCGTTCCTTTCATGGTGAAAACAGCGTGTCGAGTATATTGAAACAGGAAATCAAGAACATTGAGATTCTATACAACAAGGCCCTTTTCCATGAGTGTTCCAAGTTTCTGCTCCGGGCGAAAAAGCTGGCGATTGAATACGAAAAATTCTATTACCTCTTTGAATTGATCAATTGGGAAAAAACACTGTTGGAGGAGGCCTACGAGCAGGGTGAGTTTACCAAAGACCTCGACGGACTCATCAGGGAAGAGATGGATGTGTTGGAACGGCTCAGAAACCTCGCGGCCTATCATGCACTCTATGCCAAGATCAACTATGTATTCAGGAGCGGCGGTTATGCGCGCACCGATGAAAACAAGGCCATTGTAAACGAGATCGTCAACCACCCTCTTATCAAAGGAAAAAATACGGCGCTCTCCAAACGCGCTGCATCCATTTGCTTCTACACCCAGGGTTTTTGTAACATGGCAGGAGGAGACTATGCCACGGCTATAGAAAAATTCAGGCGGGTCAAGGAAATACTGGATGCCTTACCCCACCTGCGCGCCGACCTCAGCAAACGGTACGTGAGGACCTTGGGCAACCTCTCGATGTGCCTCATTGATACCGGTGAAATAAACGAGGCGAGGCAGTTGATTGAAGAAATGCGGAAACTGAGAGAAACCAAAGGTTTCGACACGCAGGATGTTCAGCTGAGCATATTCCGCCATTGCGCCCTGGCTGACCTGCAGGTATGCCACAAGACCGGTGATTTCCACAAGGGTGTCAGGGATGTAGAAATCATGCTCAGGCACCTGGCCGACTATGAAGGCACGCTGCACAAGGAGCAGGAGTTGATTTTCTATTATCAGGTAGCCTACATCTATTTCGGTGCCGGAGAATTCGGCAAGGCTCTGCATTGGATCAATAAGTTGCTCAACGACAATGAGAGTACGCTGCGGCAGGATATATACAGTTATGTGCGCCTCTTTAACCTGGTCATTCACTACGAAATGGGCCACGTCGACCTGTTGGAATACACGATTAAAAGTACCCTTCGCTTTTTGGCCAAACGGCAGCGGGCGCATGACCTGGAGCGCATGATTATCGACAACTTCAAAAAGTTGATCAGGGCGCGGGGTATGGCCGACAAACAGGAGGTCTTCCTGTCTTTCCGGAGCGGGTTACGCAAGTTTGAGGGCAGCCAGAGCGATGTGGTACTCCGTTTTTTTGATTTTTCCAAATGGCTCGATGCCAAAATAGAAAACGTTCCCTTCGCAGAGATGGTGCGCCGCACCGGCAGCCATTAGGCTGCAACGCTTCAACACGGCTGAACGACCCGCGAAACTATTTCTTGTCGGTGACGATAAACTCCGTGCGGCGGTTCTGTTCGTGCCTTGGCTCCTCACAGAAAATGCCATCATCGCATTCATTGACAAGTTCAGCTTCGCCGAAACCCTTGCTGGTGAGTATGTAACGCGGAACACCCTTGGCAACCAGGTAGTCCGCTACGGCTTTCGCCCGTTTGCCCGAGAGGTCAATGTTGTATTCGTCACTTCCCCTGCAATCACAGTGGCTGCGGATTTCAAAACGGAGTTTTTGGTTGTTCTTGAAAAGTTTTACGAGGTCATCCAGGTAAGGTATTGCATCGTCGCGGATATCCCATTTGTTGTAGTCCCAATAGATGTTTGGAACCGCATAGTTACCCTGCTGAGCCGATCCTTTCGCGTTGCCTGACTTGCTTCCTTTGTGGTCGGAGTCTGTTGTTGCTTTGCCGGATCCGTCGTTGGTTTTTTCTCCGGTCTGGTCATTGGCCGGCGGTGTAAGGAATACTTCCTTCAGTTCCACCACATTGGTAATGACCTTGTCTGAAACCACACCCTTGGTGCTCACTTCATCCACTTCACGGAAATAACCTTCGAGTTCGGTTTCGACTTTATATTCCTTTCCGGGCTCCAGCGATACCTGGTACATTCCGTCTCCGTCTGTGAACACAATCTCTTCCGTGCCGTCGGTAATGTTGATGACGGCTACCTTTACTCCGCCAAGTGGCAACATGCTTTGTTCGCCGGTAACGAGGCCGTTAATCAACACACGCGGTTTTTCAATCAGGAAGGAATAAATGCGGTCGCTTCCCGAGCGGTCGCTGCTGAGGTAGCCGCGGTTCGGACCGCTGAATACCAGGCCAAAGTCGTCACGCGGGCTGTTGATGGGGTAGGAGAGGTGGTTGGGACGACTGAACCCCCCTTCCCGGCGCACACTGAAAAGCAAATCAAGGCCGCCGATTGTTTCATGCGCGTCGCTTGAAAAATACAAGGTATCTGCATGGCGCATGGTCGGAAAGCACTCATCTCCGCGTGTATTC
>DHLU01000187.1 GCA_002405435.1 Flavobacteriales bacterium UBA4660 | reverse complement strand
TCAGGAAATTCTTCATATGCTCCGGCAATACCGGGGATACCTATTTTCCATCCTCCTCCTTATCCTGCAGTAAACTCATTGCAATGTGAATTAACTCCTATTCTTCTTCCTTCGCTCTCGCTCTCCGCTCCCCGCTCTCCTACACTGCCCATTTCCCTCTGTCCGCCGGACTCATCGCCCACGGCGCACCGTTGTTTTCAATGTTGTTGAACATCACCGTAATGCTCTCAGGAGATTTGGATTCTTCCATAATCAGATAGCGCCGGAGGTCAACGATAATTTCCATCGGATTGATGTTGACCGGACAGGCTTCCGTGCAGGCATTGCAAGTAGTGCAGGCCCAGATTTCTTCTTCGGTGATGTAATCGCGGATGAGTGATTTTCCATCATCCTTCCATTCTCCTCCGTTGGCATCCATCAGCGCGCCCACTTCTTCAAGACGGTCGCGGGTATCCATCATGATTTTGCGCGGGGAAAGCAATTTGCCCGTCTGGTTTGCCGGACATTCTGATGTGCAGCGTCCGCACTCCGTGCAGGAGTAGGCATTCATGAGTTGCACCCAGCTGAGGTCAAATACATCCTTGGCGCCGAAACGGGATGGTGCGTCAGTTGCGGGCGCTGCAGCATACGGGTCGGCGTTGGGGTCAAGCATGAGTTTTACTTTACGGGTCACTGAGGCGAGGTTGTGAATGGAACCTGCCGGTGCGAGCTTCGAGTACCACGTATTGGGAAAAGCGAGAATGATGTGCAGGTGCTTGGAGTATGTCAGGTACACAATGAAGCAGAGGATGCCGAGGATGTGAAACCACCAGCAGAAGCGTTCGAGAAAAACCAATCCGGAATTGGACAGGGAATCGAGGGCGGGGTAAAGCAGTGCGCTCACCGGAAAGGCGGAGGCAACCAGCATCGCATCTTCTTTGGTGCCTGTGGCTGAGGCCAGGCTGCGGCTCATCAACCCGCCTTCGGCCCCGTTCATGAGCAGAAAAGCTGACATCAGCAATACCTCAACGACGAGAATGATGTTGGCGTCGTTCTTTGGCCAGCCGGTCATTTCACGCATGTGAAAACGCTTCAGCCGGAGCAGGTTGCGGCGGGCGAGAAACACCACACAGGCAAGCAGTACCAGCGCGGCCAGCCACTCAAAAAGCGCAATCAGCACAGCATAGAAGGAGCCCATAAAGGCAAAGACGCGGTGGGTGCCCGCAATGCCGTCGATGAGGATTTCAAGTACTTCAATATTGATGATGATGAAACCGGCATAGATGAAGAGGTGCATCACAGCAGACAGGGGCCTGTCAAACATCTTTTTCTGGCCGAGTGCAACCAGCAGCATATTGCGCCAGCGGATTGAGGCGGGTCCGTCAGATGTGACCGGCGCGCCGAGCCGGATGTTGCGCAGCACAGCGCGTGCTCTGCGGGCGATAAACCACGATGCTGTGGCGAGAAGTAGGATAAACAGAACCTGACTGACCATAGTATTTTCCTGACGCGCAGGGACGCTGCTAAACTACGCAGTATGGGGCGAGCGGACAAGGTATTATCCCCTCCGGTTGTGAAGGTGATGGCCGCGCGTACTTATTCTTTTTCGCCGCGGTCGCGCGCTTCTATTTCCTTCTCGATCTCACCGCGTATCTGTTCGAGCTCTTTTTTGCTCAGTTCGCTACGCTGCTTCCTTGAGATGAGCGAGAAGTTGAGGTAGCGTCCCGGATGTGTGCGCATATCGTTGAGCAGCAGGTCCAGTTCTCCGGAGGCTGTTATGAGTTGTGTGTGGAGACTGTCGTTGTTTACGAGGAGACCCAGGGTGCCTTCGCCGCGGCTGATTTTCCCGGTGATTTCGGCGAAATCCCCCATCGCCCTGTCCACCTTCTTTAGTGTGGTACCCAACTGTATGGCGGCCAGTGAATCGCTCAGCTCCGCGATATTGTCTATCGCATTGCTGATTTTCTCGTTGTTATTTTTCAGGTTGCCGGTGATACTTTCTGCATGCGTGAAGATGTCTTGCAGCTTACCGCTGTTGCCAGCCAGCATCGACTGGAGGCTTCCTGAAGCCCGCTCCAGGTTCTCCATGGTATGCTGCAGGCTGGTAAAGGTCTTGGGCAGGCCCTTGGTGGCATCGCTGGCGAATACCGTATTGAGGTTGGTTACCGCCTCGTCTACGCTGGCGATGAGCTTCTGGGTTTTTTCCTTCAGGGGTTCAAACTCATTCTTGATGGACTTCACCAGGTCTTCCTCCATCGAACCGGCCAGGGTGTCTCTGTTGATTGCAATGGCTGCCGAATCACCCATCACCACCTGAATGGCCTTGCTGCCGAAAAAGTCGGCCGACATGATGCGGAGTTCAGAGTCAACAGGGATTTTGAGGTTACGGTCATTTAGTATTATTTCCACCACAACACTGCCGTCTCCTTTGGGATGCAGGTGCACATTACTCACCAGTCCGACCTTGAATCCGTTGAGCAGCACCGGGTTTGATTCTCCCACCATGCCCACATCGGGATAGACGGCGTAATAGGTCTGCGGCTTGTTAAACAGGTTGATGCCTTTCAGGTAGTTGACCCCGACGATGAGAATCGCGATGGAAACCAACACGACCACACCGATCCAGAATTCTTTGGAAATCTTTTTCACACTGCGTGTTATTGCGTTTTGCCTATGGCCGTGCTGAGGTCAATTTTCTTGTCACCTTCAAAGGCTACCACGAAGGCATCCCTGATGCCGGCCTCCCGCAGTTTCTCCTGCATGGTGCGGGCTTCCTTGTAGCTCTGCGTGCGACCGGTGGTGTACTTGTGAACCCCGTTGCTAAGATACTCTTCAACCCTCTCGATGCGGGTGAGGATCTCATGGTTTTTATCAAGAGGTTTTGAAGAGGAAGCAACCTGAACGCGGTAGCTGATGGCGTCAGCCGGAATTTCGCGCCACAGAATGCCGGCGATCTGGCCTGGGGCTGCAGGCACCGTTTCCTGCTGCCCGGGAGCGGCGGTTTCAGGAGCAGGGTCGTTCGATGCGGTGACGGGGGCAGATGCCGTTTTATCGAGTTTTGACTTGTATTCCCTGAACGCACGGTAGATGGCTGAAGCCAGGTAGGTTTTTCCATCGGCACTCTGCAGGTAGTCTTCCTCGGTGGGATTGGTCAGAAAGCCCAACTCAACCAGCACAGAGGGCATGTTGGTGAACGAAATGACGTAGAGTCCGGCCTGCTTTACCCCGCGGTCTTTGCGTCCGACCCGCGTGCGAAATTGGTCCTGTACTGACTTGGCCAGCGAAATGCTGTGTTCGAGAAAGATATTTTCGCGCAGGCTGAGGGCGATGTAGGTATCAGGATTCTTCGGGTCAAAGCCGGCATAATTCTCCTCGTGGTTTTCTTCCAGGTAGATGGCCGAATTTTCCTGGATGGCCAGCCTCAGGCTCTCTTCGCTTTTGTGCAGCCCCATCACAAAGGTCTCAGAGCCGTAAGCCTCTCTGTTGGCGTTGGCGTTGAGGTGAATGGAAATAAACAGGTCGGCGTTGGCTTCGTTGGCAATCTCCGTGCGGCGTTCCAGGGTAGGGTAGGTATCATCCCTGCGCGTATACACCACCTTCACATCCGGGTAATTGGCTTCAATATAGGCCCCAAGCTGCAGGGTGACATCGAGCGCTACATGTTTTTCGGTGGTCTTGAATCGCCCGGTGCCCAGGTTGCCGGGATCTTTGCCTCCGTGGCCTGCGTCAAGCACCACGATGAAGGAGGGGGCGGGTGCGGGCTTGAAGGCGGCTAAAAAAAACATTCCGCATACAAGAAATGCCACAATGAGCCGTTGGGGCGTGAACAATTTGCGCCCTTGGCGTTTCTCTTCGTACTTCGGTGAGGGGTCAGCGTGCATATTTGAAGCCTTGATTTCTCAATCTGTACAAAATTATCTTTTGAGATTCAGCACCCTTCGTGCCAGGGGTGCATTTTTCACGGTCTTTTTGTTGATAATGGCCTGCCTGCCGCTCGGGGCGATGGCGCAGGCCGATTCACTGCAGGCCGTTCCCACCCAGAACGTGGCCCCCGCCGATTCTATTGCGCCCGATGACTTCGGCATTGACGAGCAGATTTTTTACGACAGCCGAGACAGCACCGTGATGGACCTGCCGGCCTCCGCCATTCACCTTTACGGAGAAGCGCGCGTGCGTTATGGCGCGCGTGAACTGA
Source organism: Flavobacteriales bacterium UBA4660 (assembly GCA_002405435.1). Lineage (GTDB taxonomy): Bacteria > Bacteroidota > Bacteroidia > Flavobacteriales_D > Sanyastnellaceae > UBA4660. Next base: position 251 of record DHLU01000187.1, on the reverse strand, counting down.
GCGCCGGCTACATACGCTATTCATTCGACACGGGTGAGGCATTTGCCTGCGGAATACCTGATTCGGCAGGCGCGCTGCAATTCCGACCTGTTTTTAAAGACGGTGATATGGAATTTGAGCAGGACAGCCTCATTTACAACTTCAAGACCTCAAAAGGCCTGAGCTACGGAGCCAGTACCCGCGAGGGAGAGGCCTACCTGCATACGTCGGTTTCCAAGCGGGGTGAATTCGGATGGGTCAATATCGGCGGG
>DHLU01000204.1:18876-19072 GCA_002405435.1 Flavobacteriales bacterium UBA4660 | reverse complement strand
GTGCAGCGGGGGTCTTTTGAAAAACCGGATATCCGTTGGTTTGAAGGGGCGCAACTCAACATTAGCGAAAACATGCTCGACCGCCATGCACACGCCAATGGTACAGGCACCGCGCTTATATGGGAGCCCAACCGTGCGAACGACGGCAGCCGCTCCTATTCGTGGTCGCAGTTGCTGGAAGAAGTGTGCCGGATCG
>DHLU01000204.1:18182-18737 GCA_002405435.1 Flavobacteriales bacterium UBA4660 | reverse complement strand
GATCGCCAACGGACTCAGAGCGCTCGGCGTTCGCAAAGGAGAGCGTGTATGCCTCTATATGCCCATGGTACCGGAACTGCTTTTCAGCATGCTGGCATGTGCGCGCATTGGGGCCATTCACTCTGTGGTATTCGGAGGCTTTTCTGCACGATCGCTTCGCGAGAGAATCATGGATTGTGAAGCCTCCTTTGTGATTACTTCCGATGAAATCCGACGGGGAGAGAAGAACATACCCGCCAAGGCCGTTGTAGATGAAGCACTGAATGCAGTGACGTCTGTAAAAGGGGTACTCGTCACCCGTGTATCTGGATCCATGGTTCCCATGAAAGAGGGCAGAGACCGGTGGATGCACGAGGTATGTGGCCATCAGCCGACAAGCTGTGAAGCTGAAACCATGGACAGCGAAGACCCGTTGTTTATCCTCTACACCTCGGGAAGCACGGGTAAACCAAAAGGCGTTGTTCACACCTGTGCTGGCTATATGGTCTATACCGCATGGTCATTTGCCAATGTGTTTCAGTGTGACCCCGGCGACCTCTTCTGGTGCACCGCCGA
>DHLU01000204.1:5363-18047 GCA_002405435.1 Flavobacteriales bacterium UBA4660 | reverse complement strand
GACCTCTTCTGGTGCACCGCCGATGCCGGCTGGATAACCGGACATTCGTATTTTGCCTATGGGCCACTCCTGAACGGAACAACGGTACTTATGTTTGAGGGCATTCCTACCTGGCCCGATGCAGGCCGGTTTTGGCAGGTAATCGAAAAACACGGCGTGACGCATTTCTACACGGCCCCCACGGCCATCCGTTCGCTTATGACGCACGAGGTTTCGCTGGTCACACGCCGAGATCTGCGTTCGCTGAAGCTGCTGGGCAGTGTCGGAGAACCCATCAACGAGGAAGCGTGGCACTGGTACCACGAACATGTGGGCGGAAAAAAATGTCCGGTACTGGACACCTGGTGGCAAACAGAAACCGGGGGCATCATGGTCTCGGGACTTGGCGCCTTTATGCCGCAAAAACCCGCGCATGCCGGACTGCCCCTCCCGGGCATTCAGATGGCCTTGCTCGATCAGCAGGGCAATGAAATTGCAGAAAATGAAAAGGAAGGTTTATTGGTGATACGAGCACCCTGGCCATCGGTTATTCGCACGACCTGGGGCGATCACGAGCGTTGCCGGCTGAATTATTTCGCCCCGTATAGGGGATATTATTTCACCGGTGATGCAGCACGCCGCGACGAGAACGGGCTTTACCGGATTATCGGAAGGGTTGACGATGTGGTGAATGTGAGCGGACACAGAATCGGCACGGCGGAAGTGGAAAACGCCATTAATGAACATCCGCTTGTCGTGGAAAGTGCGGTGGTCGGTTATCCGCACGAAATTAAAGGACAGGGCATTTATGCCTTTGTCATTTGTACCGGTGTTGTGACGGATATGAAGGCTTTTTCGGAAGAGGTGGCCCGTGAGGTAGCGCATCACATTGGAAAGTTTGCACGGCCCGACCGCGTGCAGGTAGTTTCCGGACTGCCCAAAACGCGAAGCGGCAAGATTATGCGGCGGATCCTTCGTAAAATAGCGGAAGGTGACTATGCCAATTTCGGTGATACCTCCACCCTGCTCGACCCGGGTGTCGTAGACCATATCGTCAGCGAGGCAAAAAATATGCACGGGTGAACCGCCCGGTGCCCTGTCCTGCGGGAACCTTGGCAGGTTGCCACAATGCGAAGTAGATTCGCGCCCGATAAACCAAAGGGATATGTACAGGATAGAAAAGGACACCATGGGCGAGGTGCAGGTACCCGCCGACGTTTACTGGGGAGCCCAAACGGAACGGTCAAGAAACAACTTTCGCATTGGCGACGAAGGCTCTATGCCCCGTGAAATCATTCGCGCATTTGCCATTCTCAAAAAGGCAGCCGCTTTTGCCAATGAGGAACTGGGTGTGCTGCCGGCAGAAAAACGCGACGCCATTGCTGCGGTGTGTGATGAAATACTGGCAGGAAAACTCGAGGGTCAGTTTCCTCTCGTGATCTGGCAAACCGGAAGCGGGACTCAGAGCAATATGAATGTGAACGAAGTTATCTCCAACCGGGCACATGTAATGGCCGGCGGCACACTCGGATCAGGGGTTTCACCGGTCAACCCCAACGATGATGTCAACAAATCCCAATCTTCCAACGACACCTTTCCGACAGCCATGCACATGGCCGCGTACGAAGTGGTGGTGAAAAAAACTATTCCCGCCATTGAACAGCTGAGAAATACCCTGCGGCGCAAAAGCAGCCAGTACATGGATGTGGTGAAAATCGGACGCACCCACCTCATGGATGCCACACCTGTAACCCTCGGTCAGGAACTCAGCGGCTACGTGGCCCAGCTCGAACATGGACTCAGGGCCTTGCGCAATACACTGGCACACCTGGGCGAACTTGCCTTGGGTGGAACAGCTGTGGGCACAGGACTCAATACACCACCGGGTTATTCGAAGCTGGTGGCTGAAAAAATAGCCGGGTTCAGCGGACAGCCCTTTACCTCCGCGCCCAATAAGTTTGAAGCCATGGCTGCGCACGACGGTATCGTGGAGGCACACGGCGCCCTCAAACAACTCGCAGTGTCCCTCAACAAAATCGCAAATGATATCCGCATGATGGCCAGCGGACCGCGCAGCGGGATAGGAGAAATATTCATCCCCGAAAACGAACCGGGCTCATCGATTATGCCGGGCAAGGTCAATCCGACCCAGTGCGAGGCTCTTACCATGGTGTGCGCCCAGGTTATGGGCAACGACGTGGCCATTACCATCGGTGGAACGCAAGGCCATTACGAACTAAACGTTTTTAAGCCCCTCATGGCAGCCAATTTCCTGCAGAGCGCCAACTTGCTGGCCGATGCGTGTATCAGCTTTGATCTGCATTGTGCTTCGGGCATAGAGCCCAACCATGCCCGTATCAAGGAACTGGTCGACAAGTCGCTCATGCTGGTAACCGCACTCAACACCAAAATCGGCTACTACCGCGCAGCAGAGATCGCCAAGGCGGCACATAAAAATGGAACCACGCTGAAGGAAGAGGCGATAAGGCTGGGTTATGTGACGGCCGAACAGTACGACGAATGGGTAGTGCCCGCCAAAATGGTAGGCACACTGCCGACGTGATACGAAACCCGACCGGGCCCGGGCGCGCATTATATTCGTACCGTATGCGCGTGAAAGCAACAATCGGTTGCTGGCTGATGCCATTGTTGTTTTCTTGCGGAAGCACGGGTATCAATGACAACAGCACGGGAGAAATCATGAAAACCACCGAGTCGGGAGATTTCCGTGGGATTGAGATGGGGGCCTGGCCCGATGATGTGCTCAGCAAGGAGGGGCAAGACTTCCTCTATGCCATGCCCGACGAACTCACGTACAGAATACCGCTGGAGGAAAAAGACTCCACCTTCTACGAAATTACCTACAACTTTTCTGACGCCGGACTCTACGACATCGAACTGAAAATTTACCCGCGAGACCGTCAACAGCGGAAATCGTTGTCTAATGATTTCTCGGCGCTCTACACTGACCGGTATGGACCGGCTACCGATGAAAAGCACTACAGGTTATGGAAATTTATGACGGCACGCGGCAGAATCGTCAGCATCCTGCTCAACGACTCCCTGAAAATTAACGACCGGCTCTGCCTGAAGATAAACTTCAATGAATACAAGCGCTGAGGTCCTGCTCGAAGTATCTGACCTGAGCGTGTCTTTTGCCGGCGAAGCGGGCATGCGCAGCGCGGTAGCCGCACTCTCACTCAAACTGTTTAAGGGAAGCACCCTGGCCATTGTCGGCGAAAGCGGATCTGGAAAATCGGTCACCTCGCTCGCCGTTATGGGTCTGTTACCCGCGAAAACAGCGGTCATCTCCAATGGGCGCATACGCCTGCACAACCACATCCTGCTCGATGCGGCTTCCGGCGCCGATGAACGAGCCGACGCGCGCGGCAGACAGATCTCCATGATTTTTCAGGAGCCGATGACATCCCTTAACCCTGTTATGCGCTGTGGTCTCCAGGTAGCAGAAGTGTTAATGCTGCAAAAAGGGATGGACTTTGCGCAGGCGCGGGCCCGGGTGGTTGCGTTGTTTCGTGAGGTCCACCTGCCCGACCCGGAAACGGCCTGGCATAAGTATCCGCATGAAATGAGCGGCGGGCAACGCCAGCGCGTGATGATTGCCATGGCTATGGCCAGCGAGCCGGAATTGCTGATTGCCGATGAACCCACTACCGCGCTCGACGTGACTGTACAGGGAGCCATACTGGCCACCCTCAAAGAACTTCAGCAGTCCCGCGGAATGGCCATGCTCTTTATCACCCACGACCTCGGCGTGGTGGCAGACATGGCCGATCAGGTGCTCGTTATGCGCGGCGGACACGTTGTAGAGCACGGAACCGTACAAGAGGTTTTGCAACGGCCGGCCCACGCCTACACCCGTGCGCTCATGGCGTGCCGTCCTGCATTGGGCGCAAAGCGCGACGTGCTGCCCACCGTGTCTGACCCCACCCCCCCGGCACTTCCGCCTCAACGCCCTTCCGTTAGCCGCGAACTGCTTCGTGTGGAGGGCCTGGTGAAGACCTTCCGCGCGCGGGGCGGAGCGTCGCACAAGGCTGTCGACAATGTGAGCTTCTCCATTTATGCAGGAGAAACACTCGGACTCGTTGGAGAAAGCGGTTGCGGAAAAAGCACGCTAAGCCGCATGGTCATGGGGCTTATTGCCCCTGATGCCGGACAGGTGGTGTTTGATGGAGCGGTCTGCGTTACACCCGGCCGCCGGGTCGACCCTGCTTACCGCAAAAAGGTGCAGCTCATCTTTCAAGACCCCTACTCATCGCTCAACCCGCGGCTCACCATCGGAGAGGCCATCTGCGAACCGATGCGTATTCACCATGTGGGCACCCATGAAAAACAGCGCAGGGACATGGCGGTCAGCTGGCTTGAAAAAACAGGACTGACAGCAGAAGCCATGAAGCGCTATCCGCACGAGTTCAGCGGCGGTCAGCGACAGCGCATTGTGATCGCCCGCGCACTCGCCCTTGAGCCACAGTTGCTGATATGCGACGAAAGTGTTTCTGCCCTCGATGTGTCGGTGCAGGCGCAGGTGCTCAACCTGCTCAAAACGCTCCAACGCGAACTCGGACTCACCTATCTCTTCATCTCTCATGACCTCGCCGTTGTGTACCACATGAGCGAGCAGATCATGGTGATGAGAAACGGAAGTATCGAAGAGAGTGGGCCTGCCACGCAGGTATTGCAACAGCCCCGCTCAGCCTACACGCGCAAACTCCTGGAAAGCGTGCCAGGTAAGGCCTAGACGCGTAATTTTTTTTACACGTCGGTGGAATGGCTATGCCGCGATCGGATGACTTCCCCTACATTCACACCTTCTCCGATGCAGGAGAAGTACAACATCCGACAGCAAAACCTAAACCAACCCTTTGTCATGTACAGACTGAAATCTATTGCCTCAGCCGTCGTCCTGGTAGTGTGTTCGCTCTTTGCCCGGGCCGACTGGGACCTCTGGCAGAGTTATATCATCATCAACAACACCTACTATGGAGGCCCCTCCAATCCTGACCTCGCACCGGCATTTGGAAACCTCTACCTCGGAGCGTTCAGCACCGGCGGCAGCATGCCCCTGAATGGAGGCGAACTCAAGACCTTCAAAAATTGCACCGGTGGCTGTTCCAATGTATGCGGAGCAGACTTGTTTTACCGGGTATACCGCACCTGTGATTCTGCGCCCGCCTTTTCCACGCTCAGCCTTCCTTTCGATTCCGACCTGTCAGGCGGTGACCAGAAGTGGGATGCAACAGGGCTCTCGATTGATTTACTGGCGGGACTGACCGCACCCGGCACATACGTCGTTGATGTCTACTGGCGTGTGTGGGGCGGACAGTTCGGCGGGTGTGACTACTTTAAGTTTGACCCTGATGATACCGGTAGCAGCGCTGACACCTACATCCCTGCCGCATTTACGCGGGCTTATTTTGACCTCAACATCACCGAAGGTTTTACCGATGGCAACTTCAGCGCCTCGCCGGCATGGTCTGGTGACGCGGCCAACTTCACCGTGGTCAACAACAGTGACGTCGCGTCACTCAACGGCTCAGAGGCCCTGCGTTCGTACACCCTGCGGCTCAACGCCCCTGCCGCAGCGCAGACCGAACACATCAGCCTGCCGGTTACCTCCTGGGGGGGCAATCAGGAGTGGTCTTTCTGGATGGGGCGCCGGAATCAGGCCGCAACCAACTCCAACCATAGCACGGTTTGGCTCTATGCTGACCAGGCAAATCTCGAGGCGGCCAGCATAAGTGGATACCGCGTGCGGCTTGGAGACGACAGCGGGGGCGATGAGATCAACCTGCAGGTCGTTAACGCAGGCGTGGCCACAAACCTGATATCGTCCGCAGAAATAGCCAATGGACGACTTGATTATGGGGTGGCTGTGCGCGTAACCCGGAGCCAGGCAGGCGTATGGACATTGTTCACCTCGCCACTGCCTGTATCGGACGGATCGGGAGCCAACGCTCAGGCATGCCCGGCCAGCTCAGCCTCTGTGCTTGCGGGTTCGGCCACAAACAACACCTTCGTCCCGTCGGGCACGGGCTATATCGGTGTTACTGCGGCGCATAGCACGGGAGTGAACGCCATTGCAGGTGCGGAGTTCGACAATTTCCGATTTGTTCCCATTCCCTTCGACACCTTTGTAAATCTGGCCTCCAGCTCGGCCGTGGTTAACGAGAATGGCGGCACCCTTGGTATAACAGTAAACATCACCCACCCGTCCGCCACCGCCGCCACTACCGTCAACCTCGTGCTCACGGGCGGAAGTGCTGCCCGGATTAACGGATTTACCGCACAGACCCTCATCTTTCCGGCCGGATCCTCTGCACCGCAGACCGTAGTGCTTACGATTACTGACAACGAAGTGTGCGATGATACCGGTAACCTTACCCTCCAGCTGCAAGCCGCGAGCGGAGGGGCCAACGCTTACGTCACTGCGCCGTCGCAGTTTGGTTTGACTATCAATGACGATAACACGGCATACACCACGCTGTTGACAGAGAACTTTGAAGATGGCAACACAGACAACTGGACCGCGACACCTTCAGGCTGGTGGCAGGCGAGCAACTTTATCCCTTGCAGCGGCGCGTTCTCCGCGCGCTCCGGGGATGTGAATGTAGCCGGACAAAGCGCTTTCACCGCGGACCTTGATGATGTATCCATGCTTGGGGTAACCACTACATGGCGGTTCAACTTGCGCTACAACAACGATCCATCACCCAATAACAAGTTCCAGGTATTCCTCAGTGCCGGCGAAACAAATTTGTGGGGCAGTTCTGTCGATGGCTATGCAGTAGGCGTCAATCCGCTTATCCCCGGTGATCCTGATATAATCACCTTGTGGCGGGTAGACAACGGCGCCCTCACCGCTGCCCTTGTGACCTCGGCCATTGACTGGGGCAACGGAGCAGCTACGAGCGAAATCGGATTTGAAGTAATCCGCGCTGAAAACGGACTCTGGACATTGCGGGTGGACCAGAACGGAGACTTTGACAACCTGGTCACCATCGGCAGCGCTTCTGACGCTGCGTACGACAACATCAGGTTTTTCGGGGTGCGCTACCTGTTTACTGTGGGGCTTGACAACGCCCTTGCCTTCGATGACATCTCCATTACCCAACAAGGATGTGAGGCCATCTACTACTCTCAGGGCACAGGACTCGTGTCGGACCCTGTCTGGGATGATGTTCCAGTGGGCGTCGGAGGGGTTATCAACCCCGGACAGTACACCCGGCTGCGCATCCAGTCGGGTCATACCATCACGCAATCGGGTCCGCTCAGCACCAACGACATCACCATCGACAGCGGCGGTTCGCTCATCGCGTCAACCGACGAACACCGGGTGTATGGAAATTGGGAGAACAACGGCGCCTATACTTCTTCCGGGCAGGTCAGCTTTAAGGGTGACGAAAACCAGGCCATCCTCGGCTCATCCGTCACGACCTTCGGAAACCTGGCAATAGACAACGAGGGTTTCACGGTGACCGCGCAGAACCCCATTGAGGTTAAAGGCGGGGTTTGGCCTGAACAAGGGACCTTTGATGCGAACGGCAACGTCACGTTGCTGTCAACGTCGCCCGCATTCACCGCCCCCATCGGTGAAATCAAGCCGGGCGCAGATGTAGTCGGAAACCTCACGCTGCAGCGCTACGTGCCTTCGTGGACCTACAATGGTACTGGTGTGGATGACGGAGGAACGTGGGTGCACCTCGGCTGCCCGCTCAACGGACCGCTGACGCTGGCCGATTGGGATGATGATATGGTGACCACAGGATTCGCCGGCAGTGATTTTCCTCCGCCCTATCCGTTTGTCAATGTGCGCAAATACAATGAGGCAACACCCGGACTGCGCGATGTTGGCTACGTGAACGCGGCATCGGTTGCGGATCCGATGAGCGGCGGTTATCTGGTATTTCTTCCCTACGATGCGCATGTGTTGGACATCAGCGGAACGATTAACAAAGGCTCTTACCTGCAGCCTGTTTCTTACACCAACACGGGCAACGGACCACACGACGGGTGGAACCTGCTGGCCAACCTTGCACCCTCAGAGATGGACTGGGTTCCGATGGTCCAGAACGGATCGGGCGTCAATATCTACTACCGGTTTGACCGTGACCTGCCAGGCTACCGGGCCTACAACGGCATTACGCAAGCCGGGACTGCCAGCCGGTATATCCCCAGCGGGATGTCTTTCTTAACCTATACCAATGGCACCGCAGCAAATATTGCCTATGCTGAAACATACAAGTCAAATACCGCCCAGCCGTTTGATCGCAACCTCCCGCAGAGTAGCGTACTCTACCTCGGTATTTCCCATGACGGCATGGGCGACGAAGCCCTGCTCAACTTGGTAGAGGGCACTTCGGCAGTCTATGAATACGAGAACGATGCGCCGAAAGCAGACAATGATTTGGTGCCGGGGGCACCCGAACTCGCTTTCGTTTCCGAAGACCTCGTGCGCCTCACCATCCAGTCTGCATCGGTCACCGGGCCTCAGCAGTTTCCTGTATGGATCAAGGCCCCGGCAGCCGGCACCTATACCCTGCTGGTCAATGAGGCGAAAAACCTGCCCGCCGGCGCCTGCTTTACCGTGCACGACCTGATTACCGGTGAAAGCATGGTGGCCGACAATGGGTCCAGCCTCACCTTCTCGGTCACTGAACCATATACCGGGGTGCGTTTTATGGTGGCCTCCACAGCGTCCGTGAGCACCACCGTTTCTGACGCAGCCTGTCCGGGTGCCCACGGCGAAGTCAGCTGGCAGGCCGAAGGCTTGTGGAATTATGACGTCCTTAATGCATACGGGCAACCGGTGCTTTCCGGATTGGCAGGCAGCTTTAATGCGTCCCTGGCGGCGGGCACCTATACCCTCGTGGCAGACAGGCTTGACGATGCCTGCGCAGCGTCACCGCTAACCCTTGTGGTAAGCGAGCCGCCAGCCCTCGGTGTGGAGGCGGGCATTGTGGCAGCGGATTGCCAGAGCGAAAACGGCCAGATCGAATTTGCCGTGTCACACGCATCAGGATACACCTATTCACTCACCGCGGTGGAAGGAACCCCTGCGGCCTCCGGTAGCTCCACCGATGCTGCCATCCGCATTGACCACCTTCCCGGAACCGTATATGTCCTTGAGGTAGCAGATGCTTGCCAGTCGCAAACAACAACCCTCGACCTGCGCGACCCCATGGCGGTAGGCCTGGAAGTGCTGGTGCCGCTTTCGGCAGTGGCCGGCGAAGCCGTGGAGTTTGAAATGCTCTCCGTCAACCAGGATGAGGTCAGCTGGACACTCAACGGGCAAACGATTTCTTCCTCACAGGTATGCACCCACACGTTTGAAGCTGCGGGGACCTATGGTCTAACGGCTGCGGCATCCAACAGCAAGTGCTCGGAAAGTGTCTCTGCGCAGGTGAAGGTGAAGACCGCCCCGGATAAGCCGGGCCCGCTCGTGCAAGTGGTGGCGATGCCGGAGGCATGGAGCTTCCAGCTCACATCCGTGCCAGAAGCGACGGGCACACTTGAACTCTGGAACAGCGCGGGCCAGCGGGTACTTCAGCACACCGTCAGCGGCAACCGTATTGATATCGAAAACAGCTCCTTTGCGGCGGGCGTTTATACCTACCGCATCAGCGGTATGGCATCAGCGGTGCTCACAGGGCAGGTGGTCCGATAGTCCGCAGCAGCCACGAAAAAACAGTATGCCCTGCCCCCGCGGCGGGGCATGCTTTTTATGCCCCTACATTTGCCTGCCTCATTTCTCTGCTGTATGGAAGGAAAGAAAGTTCGTGTCAGATTCGCACCCAGCCCTACCGGCCCCTTGCACATGGGGGGCGTCAGGACCGCCTTGTACAATTACCTATTCGCCAAAAAACACGGCGGTGATTTTCTGTTGCGCATAGAAGACACCGACCAAACCCGCTTTGTGCCCGGTGCAGAAGCCTATATCCTGGAGTCGCTCCGTTGGTGCGGCATAGAGCCGAATGAGGGCGTGGGATATGGCGGTGACTGTGCGCCCTACCGCCAGAGCGAGCGGAAAGAAATGTACCGGCCCTATGCCGAACAACTGGTACACCGCGGCTGGGCCTATTATGCGTTTGACACACCGGAAGAACTGGACTACATCCGCCAGCAGGCCGAAAAAGCCAAAATGCCCAACTGGCAATACAACGCCATTTCAAGGATGACCCTGAAAAACTCGCTGACCCTTCCGGCCGATGACGTGGCAGAAAGGCTCCGCGCAGGCGAACCCTATGTGATTCGCTTCCGGATGCCGAGAAACGAAGAGGTTCGCTTCCACGATATCATTCGCGGGTGGGTGGTGTTTTCCACCAACGAACTGGACGACAAGGTGCTCTTCAAGAGCGACGGCATGCCGACCTACCACCTGGCCAACGTCGTGGATGACCACACCATGGATATCAGCCACGTGATTCGCGGGGAAGAATGGTTGCCCTCGGCACCCCTGCATGTCATGCTTTACAAGGCGTTCGAATGGACCGCGCCCGAATTTGCTCACCTGCCGCTTATTCTCAAGCCCGACGGCAACGGAAAACTGAGCAAACGCGATGGAGACCGGTTAGGCTTCCCGGTGTTTCCGCTGGAGTGGACAGACCCGGAAACAGGCAGTGTAAGCAGCGGCTACCGCGAAATGGGCTATTTGCCCGAGGCCTTTCTCAATATGCTGCTGTTGCTCGGATGGGCGCCCTCAGACAACCGCGAGATTTTTTCGCTTGAGGAAATGATTGGGGCCTTTTCCATCGAACGTATCGGCAAAAGCGGGAGCAAATTCGACCCCGAAAAAACCAAGTGGTTCAACCACCAGTACCTCAAAAAAACACCGCCGCCGCAACTGGCAACATTGCTCATCCCCTACCTGCACGAAAAGGGTTGGCATGTGGAGCAGGACTATGCCGCCCGCGTATGTGCGCTTATGGTGGAACGCGCCACCTTCGCCCGCGACCTGGCAGACGGCACCTACTTCTTCGAGGCTCCGGCGCATTACGACCAGGAGGCAGTGGCCAAAAAGTGGAAGCAGGGCGCGTCGGGCGCACTCATGGCTGAGTGGTCTGGCAGGCTCCAGGCACTTACCACATTTACCGCCGCGGAAATTGACGATACGCTTAAGAAATTTCTCTCAGAAAAAAACCTGGGTATGGGGGCAGTCATGCCCCTGTTCAGGCTGATGATAACCGGAGTGCTCACAGGGCCCGGCGCTGCGCAGGTAGCGGAAGTCATTGGAAAGGAAGAGTCCCTCAGCCGCATTGCTGCAGGGGTAAGTGCCCTGGGTTGAGTGTCCGCCAAAGGCAGCGCAGGTACACCGGCGCCGGCCGGACTTTACCATATTTGTAACTGATTTGCCTCTTAACCCCGAATAAAATACCGGACTACCATGAAAAAATGCTTCGCGGCACTGGCCGCCCTGCTCGCGCTCTGCAGCCAGATGCAGCAGCTCTCGGCCCAATGCCCCGGCTGCACCCCTGATGAAACATGCATCAGCGCAGATGGACTGCCCACGGTCTGCCCGCTGGAGTTGCCCCCGGCCACCGCAGGAACCTACTACGAAGACTACCTAACCTTTTACCTGCCGGCAGAGGTAAATGATGTCGAAAACGGTATTCAGGCGACCCTGCTGGAAGTGACCATCAGCAGTGTTACAGGCCTGCCTTTCGGTATGGACTTCACCGTAAACGACGATGATGCCACCTACTTTCCCTCTGAGGGGGAAAACTTCGGATGTGCCACGCTATGCGGTACACCAATACTTCCCGGAACCTACAGCATCAATATCACCGTGGACGTGGTGGCCGTGGCCTTTGGATTCGAAGTGGAACAAGCCCAGTCATTCTTTTACACGTTTATTGTCGAACCGGGCTCCGGAGGCAATTCGGGCTTCGCATTTAGCAGTCCTGCCGGCTGCGGATCTTTTGACGTAACATTTGAAGCACTGATCAACCTGCCTTCCGTTACAACGTACCTATGGGACTTCGGCAACGGGCAAACCAGCACCGAACAGTTTCCTGCCCCGGTCACCTTTAGCGGAGCCGGCGACTACAACGTCACACTCACCACTACCGTGCTGGATTACACGATGGAGTCTCTAAACATTTCTGCCCTCGACGATAACTGGGATGGCGATGTGGACGACATTTTTTCCCCTCCGGCCGATGTGTTTTTTGTGATTACCGACGGTGACGGAGCCCAGGTTTACACAAGCGGAACGGTAAACAACAACAACACGCCTTCCTGGTCAGGCATCAATGTGGTGCTGAATAATCCGCCCTATGAAATTTCATTCACCGATGTCGATGACATCAGCGCCGACGACCCCCTCGGAACCGCGGCTCTCACGGTGCAGGAAGGCGTGGTGTACTTTGACACGGGCTCAGGAACCATCGGCACGGCCACCATCGCGCTGGAAGTGACCGGCGAGTTGTTTAACGAGGAGGTAATCACCGTGTTTCCCTTGCCAGACGCGCAGTTTGAGACCGACGGCAGCCTTCTTTTTTACGATGACCCAACCCTTACCAGCTACTTCTGGTTTCTCAACGAACTCCCCATCGACGGCGCGTTCGGGTCATCGCTGGAGATGACGACCAGCGGATTCTACTCGGCGGAAGTCACCACCCTTTTCGGATGCACTGCGGTGAGTGGAGAGGTATTGTGGTGTCCTGAGCTTGTAGTGCTCTACGATGCAGG
>DHLU01000204.1:4480-5349 GCA_002405435.1 Flavobacteriales bacterium UBA4660 | reverse complement strand
CTTCTGGTTTCTCAACGTACTCCCCATCGACGGCGCGTGCGGGTCATCGCTGGAGATGACGACCAGCGGATTCTACTCGGCGGAAGGCACCATCCTTTTCGGATGCACTGCCATGAGTGAAGAGGTATTGTGGTGTCCTGAGATTGTAGTGCTCTACGATGCAGGCGCCGGGGTGGTCTACCTGGAGGGCGACTATGAAACCTACCAGTGGTACTTTAACGGCGCCGAAATAGAAGGCGCCACCACCTTCTTTGCCGATGCCTCTGAACCGGGCAACTACTCGGTATTTGTAACCACCGCCGACGGATGCGCCACGCTCAGCGAAACTTTCGGGACAGGCGTAGGCGATGAGGCACCCACGCCACCGGCGATGGACTTGTTTCCGAATCCTGCAGGTACGGAGGTATTTGTTACCGGGGCCACAGAAAAACCGCGCTTTTTCGACCTGTCAGGCCGTCCGGTGTCTGTGGATGCAGAAAGGCGCGGGACGCAGTGGCGCGCAGCACTGCAAGCCTTGCCCGCCGGCGTTTACCTGGTCGTATCCGGCCAGGCCCATGCGCGGCTGGTCAAACAATAGTTTCGATTCCGTGAAAGAGATCCAGGGCACCCGTTACCTGTCTAAGCAGGAAGCGCTGGACCACCTCTACCATTGTGCGCGCAAGCGAACCAAACTGCTGGCCATAGAAGTCGTGCGGCTCACCGATGCGGGCGCCGAAAGCTCACTCTATAAGACCGTTTGGTTTAAGAGCCAGCGGGGCGTGTACAAGGCCGCGCGCGATTTTGTGAGCCGCCAGATGGGCGGAGAATGGCTGTGGTGTGAAATCAAGGAGGAGGCCAGCTGAAAAAAACCGTTAATTATTGCATATTCG
>DHLU01000204.1:1401-4364 GCA_002405435.1 Flavobacteriales bacterium UBA4660 | reverse complement strand
ATTATTGCATATTCGACCAGACCGCCCGTTAGAGTTAAGCCGCCTCGACTACTTTTGACAGGCGCGGTGAACCTTGTGTTGCGTAACACGTACAGGCCAACCAGCGAGGGATAAACATGACACATTCGGCATACGATTCACTCATCCTTAAACTGGATGAGTTCATCAGGAAGTACTACAAAAACCAGATGCTGCGCGGACTCATTTACTGCGTGGGTATCATTGTGGGCGCTTACCTGATGGTCGCACTGCTTGAGTATTTCGGCCGCTTCAGTTCGGCCGTGCGCACCCTCCTCTTCTACGGCTTTATAGGCGTCACCGGCTATGTGCTGACGCGTTACTTTGCCATCCCGCTCGCCCATATGCTCCGCTTTGGAAAGGTTATCAGCCACGAGCAGGCCGCGGCCATCGTAGGAAAACACTTTCCCAACGTCCAGGACAAGCTGCTCAACACCCTTCAGCTGAAACAAATGGCCGAGGCCGCACAGGGCAACGTATTGCTTGAGGCGGGCATTCAGCAGAAGATAGAAGCCTTGCGCCCCGTGCCCTTCACCGCGGCTATAGACCTGAGGGAAAACAGGAAATACCTTCCCTACGCGCTTCCGCCCGTAGCCGTAGTGCTCATTTTGCTGTTTGCCGCGCCCTCGGTGCTCACCAAATCCACCGACAGGCTCTTGCGCCACGGACAGGAGATTGCCAAGGAGGCGCCCTTCTCCTTCCGCATAGACGAACCGCTGACGGTAGCCGAAAACGCGGACTTTACGGCCACCATCATTCTCAGCGGAAAGGAATTGCCTGCGCAGGCCTATGTAGTATTCAACGGGCAGCAGTTTCTGCTCGACAAAATTTCCAACCAGACGTATTCCTACACCTTCCACAACGTAAGGGAAAATATCGGCTTTCAACTCTATGCCTCGGGCGTCTACTCAGACGGCTACGAGCTGGAGGTGCTGCCCACACCGCGCCTGGTGGATTTTGAGGTGGCCCTCACCTACCCTGCCTACCTGAAAAGGCCGTCAGAGACGATAAAAAACTCCGGAGACCTGCTTGTGCCTGCCGGCACACGCCTGGAATGGCGGTTCAGCGCCAACCATACCGACGAACTCAACGTGAGGCTATGCGACCGCAGAGAGAAAGCCGAAGGCAGCGGAGACCGTTTCCGCTACAGCGCGCAGGCCACGGAAAGTTGCACCTATGCCATTCACACCGCCAACGCCTACTTCAGTGACCGCGACTCGATTGTCTATCAGTTACAGGTAGTGCCCGATATCTATCCGGCGATTTCTGCAGAAGAGATGCGCGACAGCAACTCCTACAAGCAGGTCTACTTCACCGGAGAAGTAAACGACGACTATGGATTCCGAAGGCTTACCTTCAACTACCGCTTTACTTCAGCAGGAGAAACCCGCACCCAGCGTGAGCCTGTGGTGATTGAGCTGCCTGTAACCCGTGAGTTCAATACCGATGAGTTTTTCCACCACTGGGACCTCAGTACCATAGACCTGCAGCCGGGCGAGAAGATTGAATATTATTTTGAAGTGTGGGACAACGATGGTGTAACCGGATCCAAGTCGGCCCGCACCGCGGCGCGTGAATATGCCGCGCCTACCCTGGAAGAACTCCAGCAGCAGATAGACGCGCAGAACGAAGACATCAAAGACAAGCTGGAGGAAAGTATCAGGGATGCACAAAAAATTCAGAAAGAACTGGAAGAACTGCAGCGGCAGCTGCGGGAGAAAAAAGAACTTTCATGGCAAGACCAGAAAAAACTCGATGATTTGCTGAAGCGTCAGCAGGAATTGCAAAAACAGATCGAGGAAATTCAAAAGCAAAACCAGCAGAAAAACGAAAAACAGAATGAGTTTCAGCAGCAGAATGAGAGCCTGATGGAAAAGCAGCAGCAGCTCGAGCAGCTGATGGAGAAGGTGATGACACCTGAAATGCAGAAAATGATGGAGGAGCTGCAGAAGATGATGGAAGAACTTAGCAAGGAAGACATCCAGGAGCAACTTGACCGCATGGACATGAACAACGAGGACCTCGAGAAGGAACTCGAACGCGCCCTGGAACAGTTTAAGCAACTGCAATGGGAGCAGAAAATGGAGGAAGTTATTGACGAACTCAAGAAGCTTGGAGACGAACAGGAGAAATTGGGAGAAGAAGCCGAAAAGAAGGAGTCAAAAAGCGAAGACCTGCAACAAAAGCAGGACTCCCTTTCGAAAGCGTTTGATGAGCTTCAGAAGAAAATCGATGAAGCCGAAGAGTTGAACAAAGAGCTGGAAAACCCAAACCAGACGCCGGAGACCGAAAAGCAGGAGCAGGAAATAGAACAGGAACAACAGAAGTCTTCGGATGAATTGGGTAAAAACAAAAAGAGCAGTGCCTCCAAATCGCAGAAATCGGCCGGAGAAAAGATGAAGCAGATGGCGCAGCAGATGGAAATGAGTATGGCCGGTGATCAGGCGCAGCAAGAGCAGGAAGACATGGAGGCCCTGAGGGCATTGCTGGAAAACATCATCACCCTGTCTTTTGACCAGGAGGAGCTGATGGCCTCCTTCAAGTCAACCGACCAGCAGGACCCCAACTACAACAGGCTCGGTCAGGTGCAGCGCAAACTGAAAGATGATGCCAAGATGGTCGAAGACTCGCTTTTTGCCCTGAGCATGCGTGTGCCCCAGCTGTCTTCGGTGGTTAACCATGAAATCAACCTCGTCAACGAAAACATGGATGTCGCCCTGGAAAATATTCCCGAGCGCAAAACACCCGAGGTGACAACTGCGCAGCAGTATGTAATGACCAGTTTTAACAACCTGGCCCTGATGCTCGATGAAGCCCTGCAACAAATGCAGCAGCAGTCATCCTGCAAAAAGCCGGGAACGGGCAATTGCGAAAAACCGGGCGGCATGGGCCAAAAACCCTCTCCCTCCTCAGGCCAGATGAAAAAGATGCAGGAACAACTGAGC
>DHLU01000204.1:0-1284 GCA_002405435.1 Flavobacteriales bacterium UBA4660 | reverse complement strand
AGATGCAGGAACAACTGAGCAAGCAGCTGGAGGAATTGAAGAAAAAGGGGCAGAACCAGGGCCAGAACAACAGCGGCAAGGAAGGCACCAGCAAGGAACTCTCTGAAATGGCCGCCAAACAGGCCGCTATCCGTAAAGCGGTAGAACAAAAAGCCCTAGAACTCAATGAAGACGGCAGCGGAAACGGCAACGAACTCAAGCAAATCGCACGCGAAATGGAAGAGCTTCAGCGCGATATCGTCAACAACCGCATCACGGAAGAAACCATACGCAGGCAGCAAGACATCCTCACCCGCCTGCTGAAGGCCGAGAACGCCGAAAGGGTGCGCGAGCAAGACAACCAGCGCAAGAGCAACGAGGCCGGCGATTACCCGGTTTCCAATCCGGAAAAATATGAGCAATACCTGCGCCGTAAAGAGCAGGAAACCGAGTTGCTGAAGACCGTGCCGCCAAACCTCAAGCCCTATTACCGCGATAAGGTCAATGAATATTTCAACAAACTCGCGCCTGCTGAACAGCGCTGACCGGGTAAAGACGTTTCACAGCACGATGTGCACTAAGCAGGAAACTATTTCATGCAGTTCGGGATATTATACCTATGTTTGACACTCATTACGCAAGTTTATCCGATATGCCCGCCGCCCAGAGAATGATTCAATTCCCTTCCGCAATGGAAAACATCAACCTGGTTGAAAAACTGGTTGATGAGGTATGCGCCGAATACCAGGTAAAAGAAGAATACTACGGAGAACTGCTGATCGGCATGACCGAGGCGGTGAACAACGCCATGGTGCACGGAAACAAACTGGACCCCGCCCGGCAGGTAAAGGTGTTGTTTGACGTGGCCGGCGACAGGATTCTGCGTTTTACCGTGGAAGACGAGGGCCCGGGTTTCGACTACGATCACCTGCCTGATCCCACGGCGCCTGAAAACATAGAAAAACCCCATGGCCGGGGCGTATTCATCATGCGCCAATTGACAGACAGCTGCCAGTTCCTCGATGGAGGCCGCGTGGTCGTGCTCGATTTCGCGGTGTTGGAGCAAGAGCCCGCATGATCCGGTTTTTCAGCGAAGACGTTCCCTTCCGCCCGCAGCAAATCCGCAGCACCCGTTCCTGGCTTGAGCAGGTAATTACAGCACACCGGCACACCACCGGAGAAGTATCTTTCATCTTCTGCAGCGACGACCACCTGCTAGCGATCAACACACGCTTTCTCCAACATGATTATTATACCGATGTGATCACCTTTGATTACTGCGAAGCCAAGCGGATATCCGGTGAT
>DHLU01000169.1:10821-11066 GCA_002405435.1 Flavobacteriales bacterium UBA4660 | reverse complement strand
TTCTTTCACTGTCGGGAGAACAAGGGACATGGCTCAGGGCGACGGCGAGTGAATTCGGACCTGTGCTGTTTTCAAAGATTCTTGGCCTCAATGAGGTGCAGTCGGGTATCGTAGCCATACTGTTTAAGTGGTCTGACGACAACAACCTGCCGCTGCTCGACCTGAAGGATTTCAAGAAAATGCTTCAATACGCCACAGACGAGGGCAAAAAGAGCATTGAAAAGGAATACGGGAAAATCTCTCCG
>DHLU01000169.1:2435-10668 GCA_002405435.1 Flavobacteriales bacterium UBA4660 | reverse complement strand
AATCCAGCGTGTCGACAATACTGCGTAAAGTCATTGAACTGGAGACCCAGGGTGCAGCACTTTTTTTCGGTGAACGCTCCTTTGAAGTGGCTGACCTGGTGCGTCTCGATGCTCAGGGACGCGGGCTGGTGAGCATTATCCGGCTTGCCGATATACAAGACAGGCCGAAGTTGTTTTCTTCATTTATGCTGCAGTTGCTGGCTGAGTTGTACCAGTCTTTTCCCGAAGCCGGCGACCTGGACAAGCCTAAACTCTGTGTTTTTATTGACGAGGCGCACCTTGTGTTTGGCGAAGCATCCCGGGCACTGTTAGATCAGGTTGAAACCATCATCAAGCTGATCAGGTCTAAGGGAATTGGCGTTTACTTCTGCACGCAAAACCCCTATGATATTCCGGATGATGTGTTGGCGCAGCTTGGACTGAAGGTGCAGCATGCGCTGAGGGCGTTTACAGCGAAAGACCGGAAGGCCATCTCCAAAACCGCTGAGAATTATCCTGACTCCTCTTACTACAAAACGGAGGAATTACTGACCTCCATAGGTATCGGTCAGGCTATAGTGACTGCCCTCAATGAGAAGGGCATTCCCACGCCGCTTGCTGCCACCCACCTACGGGCTCCGGCATCGCGCATGGGGGTGCTTACGCAGGAGGAACTCGCAAAGATCACAGCCGGTTCAGCACTGGCAGCCAAGTACAATGAGGCGATAGACCGTGAAAGTGCTTACGAGCTGCTCGAGGCCAAACTCATCAATGCAAGGGCGGAAACCGAAGACGAACGGGCGGAGCCTGTCATCAGAAAGACGACACCAAAGGCGAAGGAAGAACCTTCTCTGGCGGAACGCATTTCGAAAAATACGATGGTGCGCCAGGCTGGAAATACCGTGGTGCGTGAACTGGCAAGGGGTATTTTGGGGGTATTGGGACTGGGCGGAGGCAGAAAGCGTGGGTTGTTTGGTTGAAGTTCCGCCCAAAAAAAAAGCCCCTGTTTCCAGGCGCTTTTTATCAGGTTGAAAACTTTTCGCTACACTATTCCACGACGACCTTAACGACCTGGTCGCCCCGGAATGTATTTACCCTCAGCAGGTACATGCCGGCTGCAAGTTCCTGCACGGGAAGGTTAACGCGCTGGTTTCCCTCAGCCATACGTCTGGCGGGTTGGGCCCATACCTGTTCTCCCCTCATGCCTGTAAGTACCATACTGCCGTCAGAGGCCTGTGAGAGGGTGAAGGCTATGGTTGCCGATTCATCGGCCGGGTTGGGAAATACCACGAGCGCTTCCGCATCTGTTTCCGTTTCCACTACCGTTACTACTTGCTCGTAGGGCGGGAAAATGATGTTGTCGATCCAGCACGCGTCCAGGCCTGAGCTGACTACATCGTCCTTGTCATACCTCCAGCGGAACGTGACGTTGCCCGGGTTGACCGGGAATGATACCTGGGTCCAGTCACTTTCGCCGCTCCATTCGCCGAGGGTGTTTCCATTGATGTTGAAAATCAGGAAGTCAAAGCCTGACTCAGTATCGGTGCGGTAAGAGAATTCGATGTTACCGGCCTCGAGAATGGTCATGGTCGTTTTCAGCGTGGTCACCTGGTTGTTGCCGATATCACCGCTCTGCATGCAATATTCCCCTTCATAGGGCATCTGAGTGGTCACAAACCAGTCCTGGTCACCGTCCAGTTGCCAGTTGAATCCATCAATTACTCCGGTTTCCGAGTCTTCGATGATGACGTCGAGGGTTTTTTCGAAGGAGCAGCTCGTGTTGTATAGACCCGCTTCAGCCACAAAAGCGAGCGCGGCGTTCGTGCCGTCGGGAATATCAGCCGCCGCCACCACCGAGAATACGGCGACTACTGATTCTGATGCACCGATCATACCCAGCGCCTGGGTGGGTTCGATAATGGTGAGGTACTCGCTGGGGGTTGAAAGTGTTGCCATTGAAGCGACTGCCTCTGAGTGACCATTGTTGGAGAGTGTCACACTGATTTGGACTATTTCGCCGCTTTCGATGCGACCGTTGTCGTTGCCGGTTGCATCATCGACCGTGATGGTGACCGGACAGGCCAGCTCGGGCGCGTTGAGCACTACGTTAAAGTCCATGTTCCAGGTATTGAGTTCCACATCGGTTATCTCCAGTTCAAAATTGACCACATGGCCATCCGTTACGCCATCGGCCACGATAAAGGCATAGGCATTGTCGGCCATCGGAATATCGCCCGGATTGACATCACCGTAGAACTCTGTGTTATCGGTGATGGTAACATTGGGATCGGCCGTTGAGAGCACCGCAGTAACGCCCGCGGCCATTTCGATGCCCACATTGTTGAGGGATACATCCAGCAGCACGGTCTCGCCATAGTCGGCTTGTCCGTTGTTGTTGCCGGTGCTGTCGTCGAGTACCTGGTCTTCATCGATGACATAGGGACCTTCGGCAGGCACCACCTCAATGTAAGTCTGGGAGGGAACGGTGTTGAAAGCTGTGGCGGTCACCAGCAGTTCGGCCGGTTCAATGAGGGTGGGGATTTCAATAGATACCGATCCACCGCTGGTGATGCCCCATCCGAGAATTTCCCCTTCGCGCGTGATGCACACCACAGCGTCTTCGACGTTGCATGAAATTTCGATTTCGCTGGTGCCGAAAAACACCTGGCTGAGGTGATCCACATCGATGCTTGTGGGGTAGGCTGTTCTCAGTTGCACGGTGGGATCCCCGAAGAGGTGCCAGGTATCAGTCATCTCATCGCCGTCATTTCCGTACACGTCATTCATGCTGGCGCAACCGTTGGTGTGTATGCTGCCGAGGGTATGCCGGGTTTCGTAACCGACCAGCCCGGAGATAATGTGCACCATTTCGTCCTGGCCTTCCATCGGCGGGGCCCAGCTTTGGTAAACGCTTGAGAAAGCGCCACCGATACCACCGGCCGGGTTGCTGCCGTCCATGCTCTTCAGCCAGGCTTCGCCGAAGGTGTCGCCGCTGGCGTCATCATCATCGAAATCTCCGGTGCAGCAACCTACCACGATAAAGTAAGGATACAGGTGGAAGTTGGTGAGTGCATTGATTTGGGCGTTGTTATAGCTGCCGGTTACGATGCTCGTATGGCTTCCGTGGCCGGTGTAATTGATGAGAGAACAGCCGTTTTCAATTACATCAGTGAGCGTAGAGGCAGGTGGAGAGCCTGCATTGTCTGCCGTTGCGCCACCGGTGGGTGACGACGCATTGTGGTTGCCATCATATTTTTCCCATACGCTCGAATAGGTAAAAGAGAGCAGGTCTTCCTTGATTTCGTTCTGGTGCTGCCAGTCTGCCTCATCTTCATCACCGATACCGGCGCCTTCGTCAGAGCCGATGCCCATGGCTACGCTGAACCAGTCGGTCGCTACATAAGGTGTCTTTTCGTATTCGAGTATCTTGGTAATAACACCCGGTAATTCGGTTTCGGTATGCACGATGATGCGGCCCACGTGGATTTCGGCATAGCTGTCGGCACCGGAGATGTAGCCGTAGCAGGCATCACAGTAACCCTGCCCTCCCCCATTGTTTACCAACAGGGTGGGAATCTGCAATTCGTCGCCGACGAGCACGAGGTAGGTCAGCCCGTTATCGTTGTAGTAGTTTTCGACAAAGGCATTAATGGCACTGACCGTTGTTCCGATGTCTGCCACATCTACGACTTCCGTCGCAATGCCTTTTTCCTTTTTCCATTGCACCCAGGGCGCGAGTTCATCGAGGTAGTCTCCGTCGGTTATAACGAGCATATTGCCCAATTCTCCGACAACCTCATAGCGAGACGGATCGTAGTTGAGGTATCGTCCGGCGTATGTTTCGTTAAGGAGCGCATTGACGCGCTGGTTGCCTTGCGTGAGTGCATTCGCTCCGGGCAATTCGGTGACCTTCACAACAACTTCAAGGTGGGTGTAGTGGCGGAGCACGCGTGTAACCGGATTGTACTGCAAGGGATAAAAGTGCAGTGTTTGTCCACGAACGACGCCTTGAATAAAGGGTTCGTCAAGCGCAGCGAGGGTGCCAGGGTAAAATTCGTTTGCGCTGTACACCGAGCCATAACTCAGTGGGAGCGTTGCAGGATCGGTGGTACGGTAAAGATTGCCCCTGGAAGGCGCCACATCAATATCGCTGTATTCAACGAATTCGGATGTGATGATGGAAACCTCCATGTTGCGTGAGTCGTCTACGATGAGCGGAACCGTGATGCGCGGGAGGTCTGGTGCACCGGCCCTGAGCAGGGGGGCTCCATCCGGAAGAGTAAGAATCCAGGCTGGGCCCTGTGGAGTGTTGACCGTGGTATGGCCAAACGAGGCTGCGTCGCAGGTCAGGGAGAGGTTGCCTTCATTCTCTCCGGTAAAGGTCACTTGCATGTGTGCGATGGATGGCACGAGCAATGCGGCGCAGAGCGGCATGATGTAGAATAATTTCATTGCAGGTAAAGAGATTTATTCGATGAGGAGAGAAATTTTTTGAGCGGAAGGGGTATGCAGGAAGTAGCAGCCGGGGCTCAGGTGTTGAACCGGATAGACAAACCTTGCCGGACCGGCGGCGTTAAACGACTGCACGAGTCGGGCCGAGGCGTCGTAGAGGTGGTACAAGCCAGGTTCGGAAGATTCAATCACCAGGTGGTCTGCAGCCGGATTCGGATATATCCTCACGGAGGCTTGTTCAGTTGGCTGCACGCTGAGTCCGGGTGTCCATACATAGAACCACACATCTTCATGAAGTTCCATCTGGTCTTCGGGGTACACCCAATAGTGGACAGCACCGGCCCCCGGCAGGTTCTGGGGATTTATCAGCAATTTGATAAACCCTGCGCCACCCGGGGGAATGGGAGGAATCATCACCGCGTTGTTGGGCAGATGGTCCCAGCACGATCCGAAGTCGCACATTTCCGTGAACCAGCCTGAACCCGGGTCTCCCGCCTCGGGCAGGGTGTCTTCAATTTTCCTCCATTCGATGCGGAGTGTATCTTCGGTCGCGTTGGTAATGTAGGTATAGAACTCGGTGGTCATGTCCATCGGCAATTCGACATATTGCATCGCGACGGGCGAATAGGTAAACAGCTGAGCCTGTAGCGTGCAGGTGAGCAACCAAAGACAGACGAGCGGGAAGTAATTCTTTGCCATGCGGGTTATGCGAAGGTCGTCAGGGGCCCGCACCTGCCGAGGTTTATTTTTTGTTAAGATTTGTGTCCTGAAGGCACCGGCATTATTTGATTATCCGGTCTTGCCATTGCCGGAAAAGGTCGAGGATGATGCCATCTGAGAGTCCGATTTTGGGCACAAGCATGTTGCTGATCCGGGCCGCTTTCATAAGCCGGAGATATATTTCAGCAGCCGGCACGATGACATCGGCGCGGTCAGGTTTAAGCCTTAGCCTTGCTATGCGTTCTTCGTAGGAGTATGAGGACAGGAGCGCGGCTTGCCCGGCAATTTCGGCGTAGGTGAGCATCTCAGTGGGCTTTTTTCCGGCCATTTTATGCAGGGCATTGATGTTGCCGCCCGTGCCCATGGCAATGAGCGTAGTACGTGCCTGTTTTGCATTCCTCACAAATTCGACCGCTTTATTCCACTCACCACTTTTCACCTTGCCGAAAAGCGACCGTACCGTGCCGATATTGAAAGAACGTGATTTGATGCGCTTGCCCTTGCTGATCAGGGTGATTTCGGTACTTCCACCGCCTACGTCTATGTAGAGATAGTTTCCTGTTTTGCTGATATTCTGGGCTTGGAAGTTGCTGAAAATGAAGTCGGCTTCCTGACGGCCCGTGAGGATATGGATGGGAATATTCGCTTCACGTTTGACACGCGCCACGACTTCTGCGCGGTTACCCGCCTCACGAAAAGCGCTGGTGGCACAGGCCATAAAATACTCTACCTCGTGAACATCCATCAGGTACCAGAAGGCCTTCATGGTTTTGATGAGTTGTTCGGCCTTGATTTTTGGAATTTTCCCCTTTACGAATACATCATCACCCAGGCGAACGGGGACACGGGTGAGCGACACCTTTTCAATCAGGTATTCTTCTCCGTTGCGTCGAACCTCTTCGATAAGCAGGCGAATGGCGTTGGATCCGATGTCGATGGCTGCAAACTTCATTCACGTCAAAAAAAACCGCTTGTGACGCGGTGGGCAACTTTTGTTGTTAACAACGGCAAGGTCCGGTGTTAAAACGATGGGTTCGGAACCGGTTTTTCTGGAAAAAGTCAAAATAGCATACGGTGTTCCTTTGAGCGTTTTGCTGGCGGGAAGCCGTATGTAACGGTTTTAACAAATTTTTAGGTACTATGTATAGCATAGTTCAGTTCAATGCCTATATATTTGCATCGACAATTACAGGGTTACACCAACAACAATACCTACCAACATGAAAAAAATACTGATAATTAGCATGTTAGCTTCGTTTTTTACGATTCCTGGCTACACAATGGGTCTGACCGGCCCGACTCCCCAGACGCCCGACCCTTCTGAATTACTGTCACAGCGTCTTGGGCAGGCGGTGAATGATGGCTTTTCGACCGATTCCTCAGCAATCTATGCCTACCTGCATGTATTTGTCTCCGCGGAAGGCACGCTTAGCCTGGTCGAACTCTATTGCCCGAGTGCACTTATGAAGCGGCACATCATCCAGTGTCTGGGTGGGGGTCAGCGGATTTTTACCCACGATCTTCCCTCAGTGCATTATGAGTTCAAGTTGAAACTCGCAGTTGTCTAAGCTGCAGAATACCATTTCCCATGGATATAGAAAATGCCAAAGCACAAATGAGGAAGGGGGTACTGGAATTTTGTATTCTCGGTGTACTCTCTAAGGGCGAAGCCTATCCCAGCGACATCCTGTCGGGGCTCAAGCAGGCGCGCCTGATCGTGGTGGAAGGTACCTTGTACCCGCTGCTGACACGGCTCAAGAACGACGGGCTGTTGTCTTACCGCTGGGAAGAAAGCACCCAGGGTCCTCCTCGCAAATACTACCAGTTAACTGAATCAGGTCGCCAGTTTCTCGCCGAGTTGAGGAGCACCTGGGAAGACCTCGCCCATGCCGTAAACCAAACAACCAAAATCGCACAACCATGAATAAGACGATTATGATAAACCTCGGTGGCAGCGTATTCCATATCGAGGAAGATGCCTACCAGGCATTGAAGAACTACCTAGACCGGATCAAGGCCAATTTCAGTGGTGATCCCGGACAGCAGGAGATTATGCAGGACATTGAATCGCGCATTGCGGAATTGTTTCGCGACCTGTTGGGAGAAGGCCGCACGGTGGTGCAGACGCCGGAGGTCAACCAGGTTATTGCGGTGATGGGAAAACCCGAAGACTACGGCGGCAGTGAAGCGCCGCCCTCAGAGGAGTCGCACATCAGAAACCGCAACCGGCGCATTTACCGCGACACAGATGATGCGGAGGTGGGCGGCGTATGTTCAGGGTTGTCGCACTACCTGGGCTGGGATCCGCTGATTCTTAGGGTAGCTGCTATTGTATTGCTTCTGGTGAGCGCCGGAACGGTCTTGTTAGTTTACCTCATTCTCTGGGGCGTGATACCGGCAGCGGAGACCACGGCAGAAAAGCTGCAGATGGCCGGAGAGCCAGTCAATGTTGAAAGCATCAGGAGGAAGGTCAACGAGGAGGCCCGCGCTGCGTCTGAAAAAATGAAGTCATCCGGTGCACGTTTTGCGCAGAAGGCAGAACGCAGCGGGCGGCAGGCTGCCAGGGCTGTAGGCAATTTCATGGCGAAGGCGCTGGGCGTGTTCATGTTGATTTTCGGGTTGATCTTTCTAATCGGAATACTCGGCGCTCTGTTTACGGCGAATCTGTCGCCCCTTGGCAGCAGGGAAGTTTCATTCAGCCAGCTTGACACCTATTGGTTTGGGAACACCGGAACGGCCGGCTGGTTGCTGACCGGCATCATGCTCGTGATGGCTGCCCCCTGCATTTTGCTGATCTATAGGGGTATCAAACTGCTGTTTGGCATCCGTACCAAAATACGCGGACTGGGATGGGGGTTGACCGTGGTCTTTCTCTGCGGAATCGGTATTCTCCTTTGGAAAGGCGCGCGCGTAGCCGATGCCTACAAACAGAGCGCACGCCTGACAGAAACATACCCGATAGAGACCGATACCCTCTACGTGGCGGTAAACGCTGACCCGTACTTCCATCAAGCCATCGAGAGTGATGACCGCGAATTTTTTGAAATGATAAGGGAGGAAGGCGGCCGCACGATCTTCGGTG
>DHLU01000169.1:0-2350 GCA_002405435.1 Flavobacteriales bacterium UBA4660 | reverse complement strand
ATGATAAGGGAGGACGGCGGCCGCACGATCTTCGGTGAACCAGTCAACCTTCACTTTCACCGCGCAGAGGATGACAAGTTCAGGCTCGAGATCATTTCCCGTGCACATGGTGAGACCAAGTCACGTGCAATAGGCAATGCCGAGCAGATTGAGTACGGCTATACCCTTTCAGGCGACAGTGTGCTGCTGGATCCTTTTATGGCCCTGCCGTCAGGGACGCTTTACCGGGCGCACGAGGTGGAAATTAATCTTTATATCCCTGGCGGACGGACAGTACGTTTCGGCGACAACATCCACCGGATCAACTGGCACAGCAGGTTCAACAACTCGGAGCAGACCATGAAGGAGAATGGCCGCTGGCTGCGCTGGTCTGAAACGGAAGAAGACGAATTCGGCCTTGAGATTAAGGAAATCAATATGGGAGAGGACGGCCTCCGTATCTCCAACCGTCCCGATGATGAACAGACGACGGTACCTTCTGAAGACCCCGCGCAGGCGGTGCCGGAGAATCGTTAACCGGTTGACAGCCGGTTTTTTTTCACGGATAGAACCGGGTGGCAGACAACGCAGGTGCCGCATCAGGCGGCTGACCATGGAATGCCGTTAGTACTTTAGCCCTGTGTTGAAAACAGTATGGACATGGTTTTTTTTCCTGGTCGCCACCGCATATCTCGCGGCTGCAGCTACTCCCCCTGCCTATATTGAAAATAAAGGACAGTGGCCTGCGCACGTGTTGTTTGGGGTTCCCCTGGAGGGCGGTATGCTGTTTATCGAGCAATCGGGCACAACCACCCACTTGTTTGACCTTTCGGAAGTCTCTGCCCGTCACGCTTCGCGCAGCGACAAAGCCCCCGCGGTTCGTGGCCATGTATACCATACCCGTTTTACGGGAGCGGACACCGGTTCAGGTGCCTATCCGGCTGGTCAGGAAAAAACCTATTTCAACTATTTCATTGGTGACGATCCGTCACGCTGGGCAGGAGGTTGCCGCTCATTTGGTCATGTGCGCCGCAACAACCTTTGGTCTGGGGTTGATATTCACTACTACCACAACGGTTTTTTTGTCAAATACGACTTTGAGGTGAAAAGTGGCGCAGACCCTTCTCACATCGGTTTTGAAATTGACGCAGCGGATACTGTTTTTACCGATAACGGACGGCTCGTCATTAAAACATCAGTAGGCGAAGTATGGGAACAGTCTCCCCTCGCCTACCAGTTGCGCGACGGCGTGCGCATACCGGTAGCCTGCGAGTACCGGCTCAGCGGCAACCACGTAGGTTTTAGCTTTCCCCGGGGCTACGACCGTGCCCTTCCGCTAGTGATTGACCCAGAGCTGGTCTTCTCCACCTACAGCGGCTCCTTCAGCGACAATTTCGGTTACACGGCCACCTACGACAATGACGGATACCTCTACAGCGGAGGGTCTGCCTTCGGCAACCAGTACCCCCCCACGTCTGGCGCCTACCAAAGCACCCACAACGGGGGAGACGGAAATGGAGATGGAATAGACATGGGCTTGTCGAAGTACGATATCAGCGGTACGTTTATGGTGTGGTCAACCTACCTCGGCGGCCAGGGCGATGACCTTCCACACAGTGTGGTAGTAAACGACGCGGATGAGCTTTTTGTCTACGGGTGCACCGGATCCAATAATTTTCCGGTCACGGCAGGTGTGCCCGGTCCGTTTTTCATCGGCGGATCGGAGGTGAATCCGACGGGAACAGGTTCGTCCTTTCCTGAGGGCACAGACATCGTTGTGGCCCACTTCAACGCCTCCTGCACCGACCTGCTGGGCGCTACCTATCTGGGCGGAACGGGCAACGACGGGGTGAATACCTCTTCGTTACTCAAGCGGAATTACGCGGATGAATTCCGGGGTGAAATCTCACTGGATGTGGCCGGCAATCCCCTTGTGGTTTCCTCGACCTATTCTGATGATTTCCCCATGGTCAATGCCTTTCAGTCAGTTTACGGCGGCGCGCAGGATGCCGTGGTGATGAAACTGAGCGCAGACCTCACCGAGATCCTGTGGTCTACTTACCTGTGCAGCGCAGGGGATGAGTCGGGCTTTTCGGTCACAGAAAACAGCGCGGGGGAGATTTATGTATGCGGAGGAACCCTGTCGCAGAACTTTCCCGCCACCGAAGGCGCATACCAGGAATTGCTCGCAGGAGGTGCCGACGGCTTTATCGCCCGGCTCTCACCTGAATGCGACGACATGCTGGACTGCACATTCTATGGAAGCACCGCATTTGCCCAGTTGTACTTTATTGAAATTGATGAACAGGTTAACGTCTACTTATACGGGCAAACAAATGCCCCAGATGACTTCTTTATTCTTAACGAGGCT
>DHLU01000134.1:2566-3363 GCA_002405435.1 Flavobacteriales bacterium UBA4660 | reverse complement strand
CCAACAGCTCCACCCCGCAATGTCATACCAGGCCTTGCGGCCAACGCCGGCAACTTTTCGAACCTTTACCCGAATCGCTGCCGCGGTGCAAATATAGGTTAGTTTCGAAGCGCTAAACAATTAGCGTAAAAACTCCTTGGAAACTCCGCATAAGGCTGGTTTTGTGAATATTGTCGGCAACCCCAACGCGGGTAAGTCCACGCTCATGAACGCCCTGCTCGGCGAAAAGCTCAGCATCGTCACGCCAAAAGCACAGACCACCCGCCACCGCGTGATGGGCATACTCAATGGCCCCGACTACCAGATTGTCTATTCCGATACCCCCGGCGCCCTCGACCCTAAGTACCGCCTGCAGGAGGGCATGATGAAGGCCGTGGGCTCTGCCCTGGTCGATGCCGACTTGCTGCTGCTGGTTATTGACCTCACCGATCCCGCGCCCATACAGCCCAGGCTGCTCGAAAGCCTGAAAAAAACCCAGATACCGCTGTTTGTGCTGCTCAACAAGGTGGATCTCGCCGGATTCGAAAAGAGCAACGAGGCCTTTGTCTATTGGCAACAGCAACTGCCGCAGGCGCGCATCTTTCCCGTCAGTGCGTTGGAAAAAATATATACCCGCGAATTGCTCGCGGAAATCCTCGCCGCACTCCCTGCGTCGCCGCCCTATTTTCCTAAAGACGAAATCAGCGACCGCAGCATGCGATTTTTCGTCGCGGAAATTATCCGCGAAAAAATTCTGCTGCTCTACGAACGCGAAATTCCCTATTCCTGCGAAGTGGTGGTGGACAGTTTCACGGACT
>DHLU01000134.1:1163-2447 GCA_002405435.1 Flavobacteriales bacterium UBA4660 | reverse complement strand
GTGGACAGTTTCACGGAAGAGGACAACATCACGAAGATTGCGGCCACCATATACACCGAACGCGAATCGCAAAAGCGCATCCTCATCGGTCACCAGGGCAAGATGATAAAAAAAGTCGGAACGCTCGCACGCCGCGATATCGAACCCTTTGTGGGACGTAAGGTCTTTCTCGAGTTGTTTGTGAAGGTAGATGAAAACTGGCGCAACGACCTCGGCAGGCTGAAGGCATTCGGCTACTGGGAAGGTAAATCTCCCGCGAAATAAACCATGGTGCTCTTTCCCAATGCCAAGATCAACCTCGGCCTGCACATCGGGCCGAAACGCGAAGATGGCTTTCACGCCATCCAGGGTGTGTTTTATCCCATTCCCTGGTGCGATGTGCTTGAGTTGCTGCCCGGCAAGGGAAACGAACTGCAGTTGCACCTCTCGGGCATGGCCATCGAAGGTGATCCGCAGCACAACCTGGTGGCCCGGGCGTTCGCGCTGATGCAGCAGCAATACGGCTGTCCCGGCGTGCAGGCCTGGCTGCACAAAAACATTCCCACCGGCGCCGGACTCGGCGGTGGCAGTGCCGATGCGGCCTTCATGTTGCGCGGTCTCTCCGAGCTGTTTGCGCTCAACATCCCGCCCGACACGCTCAAAGCACTGGCAGCCTCCCTGGGCAGCGACTGTCCTTTCTTTATCGACAACGCGCCGGCCTGGGTGCAGGGCAGGGGAGAGATCATCACGCCCTGCGCCGTCTCGCTCAGCGGCTACCACCTCGCCGTGGTTCATCCGGGGGTGCATGTGCCCACGGCATGGGCCTACCAGGCCTCTTCACCGCGCACCTCGCTTCCCGAAGGCACAGCGCTATTGCCCCCCGATGTACGCAACTGGAAAGAGGTGGTGGTGAATGATTTTGAATCCGTGGTCTTTGCGCGCTGGCCCGAAGTGGCCGCCGTCAGGAAATCGCTGTATGCGCAGGGCGCCCTCTATGCCTCCATGTCGGGCAGCGGCAGTGCGGTATTCGCATTGTTTGAAGAAGCCCCCGACCTCGGCGTATTCAGCAGGCAGGGCTACCGGGTGTTTAGCGCACTGCTGCCCTGAGCCTCCTCATTTTTGCGCGCGGAAAAACAGCACGATGCCTACCAGCAAAAAGATGATGTTGGGAACCCATACCGCCACCGAAGTCGGAAAACCTACGTTGGTGGCCGCCACGGTGGTAAACCGCGAAATGAATACGAAGAAGAGTCCGATTACCAGTGCCAGAAAAAGGTGAAAGCCCGTACCGCCCCTGATCTTGCG
>DHLU01000134.1:0-1065 GCA_002405435.1 Flavobacteriales bacterium UBA4660 | reverse complement strand
TGCCAGAAAAAGGTGAAAGCCTGTACCGCCGCTGATCTTGCGCGCCGAAACCGAAGCCCCGATCAGGGTGAGTATGAAGATGCCGAAGGGATTGGCGGTACGGCCGAATTTTTCGATTTCGATAAAGGCAATCCGGCCCGATCCGCCGCGCCTTTCCTGTCCGATATACTGGTTGAGCTGGGAATACGACATGGTGGAAACCACTTCCGAACGTTCAGCGAATTTCGAGATGCTCAGGTTGAGCGCGGTGTCGAGCCGCTCACGGTGGTAGACCCTTTCGCTGCCGTCTGAATAAAAGTACCGCACATCGGCGTTTGTAATGGTCCACAGGTTGTTGACGGAGTCACGCGCAGCCGAGCCGCCGTTGATCTTCATCACCAGCCGGCCCTTCTCCCACTTCTCCAGCGAAAATTGTGTGCCGCTTTGTCTTTCGAGGCTCACCGTGCGGAAATGCACCAGCGTGCCGGGCTCCACTTCGCGGTGGATGTTGCGCTCGGCCACATTGAGGTCGCCCTTGAGATACTTCAGTTCGAAATCAAGTTTTTTCCGGTTCGCGTGCGGCACCACAAGGTGCGAGAGCAGCAGCGAAAGGGCCACCAGCACACTGGCTGCTGTAAAGTAGGGAAGAATGATGCGGTGATAAGGCACACCGCCGGCGAGCATAGCGATGATTTCGCTCTGCTGCGCCAGTTTGCTCGTCACCCAGATGACCGAGAGAAATACGATAAAGGAACTGAGCAGGTTGCCGAAATAAAAGGCGAAGTTGAGGTAGTAGTCCAGTATGATTTCGTGTGCCGGTGCATTGCTTTGAATGAGGTCATCGATGTTTTCCGACACATCAAATACTACGGCCACCAGCACAAAGGCGAAGATCATAAACACGAAGGTGCCCAAAAACTTGCGGATGATATAGAGGTCGAAAGTCTTCACGGGTCAACGGCGCTGGCTGAGGCGGTTTAGTGTAGCGGTCTTCCAGGGGCCAAAGGTGCCGGCAAGCACCTGCTTGCGCGCTTCCCTTACCAGGTCGAGGTAAAAGGTGAGGTTGTGCACGCTGGCTATCTGCAG
>DHLU01000079.1:17540-17817 GCA_002405435.1 Flavobacteriales bacterium UBA4660 | reverse complement strand
TGGAAACAAAGCGTTTGATAATCTCTTCACGCGATAACTCCTCGAGTTCATGAAAAACCTGGGGCAGGTACCGTTCTATGGCACTTTCGTCAACGGCGACACTGTGCACCCTCTTGACCAGCGAAAGCAATTGCTGTTCGCATACCTCGAATCCTGTCGGAATGCTTGCCTGGGCAAACTGACGGTTGATGATCTTTTCAATCTGCCGCACCTTGTAGAGCTCCTTCATATGGATGATGGAGATACTCACCCCGGTCTTGCCTGCGCGTGCCGTGCG
>DHLU01000079.1:9226-17256 GCA_002405435.1 Flavobacteriales bacterium UBA4660 | reverse complement strand
CTCCGGTAACGTTTCATCACAAAGTCGCGCTGGGCCTGAGACAGGTCGCCGTGCAGGGCGTCGGCGTTGTAGCCGTCCTTGATGAGCGCGTCGGCCACCTGCTGGGTTTCTGCCTTGGTGCGGCAAAAGACAATCGCGAAGATGTCGGGGTTGAAGTCGGCGATGCGTTTCAGGGCCAAGTACCGGTCGCGGGCTTGCACTACGTAAAACAAGTGCTCGATATTTTCATTGCCGGTGTTGGGTTTGCCGGCGGCAATCTCCAGCGGATTGCGCATATATTGTTTTGAGATCCTGCTCACCTCATCGGGCATGGTGGCGGAAAACAGCCAGGTGTGCTTCTCGGCCGGTGTTTCACTGAGGATACTGTCGAGGTCTTCGCGGAAACCCATCGACAGCATTTCATCGGCTTCATCCAGCACTGCGTACCGGATGGTGCCCAGTTTGATGACACCGCGGCTGATGAGGTCAACCATGCGGCCGGGTGTGCCGACGATGATCTGCGGTCCTTGCTTCACTTCCCTGATCTGGCCTTCAATGCTGGCACCGCCGTAAATAGTGGCCACGCGTGCACCGGGCTCGTAGCGGGTAAATTTTTTCAGGTCGTTGGAAATCTGCACGCAGAGTTCGCGGGTAGGTGCGAGAATCACCGCCTGGGGCAGGGCTACGTCGAAATCAATCCACTCCACCAGCGGCAGGCCAAAGGCGGCGGTTTTACCCGTACCGGTTTGTGCCAGTGCCACCAGGTCCTTTTCCTCCAGCACCAACGCGGGAATGACCAGTGCCTGGATGGGGGTGGGGGTTTCAAATCCCAAATCGGCAATGGCCCTGAGGGTGGGTGCTTTCAGTCCGAGTGAGGAAAACGTAATCTGTTGCTGCATGGTGCTGTTGGTTTCGCTGTGGGGCCCGAACCTGCCGTCTGGCAGTACTGCGTTCAGGACCAGTGCCTGTAACGCTTGCTGTGGGCCCAACCCGGGGGTTGTGCCTTCGGCTTCCGGATTGAATTTGACGTCCATTGTCCGGAACCGGAATGCTGAAGGGGCAGCCGGTGCGTGATAAGAACTAAAACCCGCCTCCTGGAAGGCGCGGCAAAAGTAAGCCCTTCAAAGCCTGTGTAGGCGAAAAGATTGGAAAAGGCCTGCGCTTATTCTGTGCCGTAGCGGCCCTTCCACAGCCTGGAGAGCCAAGCGCGTATACCTTTTTCGCGTTCGTTGTTTCCCGGTTCGTAAAAAACAGTGCCGCTCAGTCCGTCGGGCAGAAATTCCTGCGCTGCGAAATTGTTTTCATAGTGATGGGCGTAGCGGTAGCTGTCGCCGTAGCCGAGGTCTTTCAGCAGGGTGGTGGGCGCATTGCGCAGGGCCAAAGGCACGGGTTGGTTGCCGGTCTCACGCACAGTGGCAAGGGCCTTTTCGATGGCGGTGTAGGCGCTGTTACTCTTCGGGGAGGTGGCCAGGTAAATGGCGCATTCGCTCAGCAGGATACGCCCTTCCGGCCAGCCGATGTTTTCAACGGCCCTGAAGGTGGCATCAGCCATCAGCAGGGCGTTCGGATTGGCAAGGCCTATGTCTTCCGCCGCCAGAATCAGCAGGCGGCGTGCAATAAACTTCGGGTCTTCGCCGCCCTCTACCATGCGGGCCAGGTAATAGACGGCAGCATGGGGGTCGCTGCCGCGAATGCTTTTGATGAATGCGCTGATGATGTCATAGTGCATTTCACCTGTCTTGTCGTAAAGAATGCGGTTTTCCTGCACCGTATCCAGCACAAGGCGGTTGGTGATGACCACGGGGCCTGCTTCAAACTGCTTGACCACAAGTTCTATCACATTCAACAAGCGGCGTGCATCGCCTCCGCTCATTTGCATCAGGGCCTCATGTTCAGCAATTTGTACCCCGAATTTTTTCATCGTTTCGTCGTTCGTCACAGCGCGTTGTGCGAGTTGAACAAGGTCTTCTTCGCCAAGGTGTTTCATGACGTAGACCTGACAGCGCGACAGGAGCGCACTGATGACTTCGAAGGAGGGGTTTTCGGTGGTGGCGCCAATCAGCGTAACAATCCCCTTCTCCACGGCACCGAGCAGGGAGTCTTGCTGCGACTTGGAGAACCGGTGTATTTCGTCGATGAAGAGGATAGCGCTGCGGGCAAACAGGCCGCCGTTTTTCACCTGGTCTATCACCTCACGAACATCCTTGACACCGCTGTTGATGGCGCGCAGTGTATAGAAGGGCCTTTATAGCGCCTGGGAAATCACATAGGCGAGGGTAGTTTTTCCTACGCCCGGCGGTCCCCAGAGTATCATCGATGGAATGTTGCTGCTTTCAATGACCCGGCGAAGAATGGCATCCGGGCCAACAAGGTGTGCCTGGCCCAGGTAGTCATCGAGGGAGCGCGGACGCATCCGTTCCGCCAGCGGCATGGAGTGCAAAAAGTCGGCTGCCTTCTAAATCAGGTGGGTAGAGGTAGGGCCGGCGTTCGCGTGTTTTGATGAGCGACTGCTCCATGCGCCAGGCTTCAATGACCTTGAAATTTCCGCCGAGCAGTACATCGGGTACTTTCCAGCCGTTGTAATCGGCGGGCCGGGTATATACCGGAGGGGCGAGCAGGTTATCCTGGTAAGAATCGGTAAGGGCACTGGTTTCGTCGTTCATCACCCCTGGAATGAGTCTGATGATGCTGTCTGTGAGCACGGCCGCCGCAATCTCTCCGCCGCTCAGCACATAGTCACCGATGCTGATCTCACGTGTGATCAGGTGGTCGCGCACCCGTTGGTCAACCCCTTTGTAGTGGCCGCAGAGTATCATGATGTTTTTCATCATCGACAGGCGATTGCACATCCGCTGCTCCAGTTGTTCTCCGTCTGGAGTCATGTAAATGATTTCATCGTAATCGCGCTCCGCTTTCAGTTTGCTGATGAGCGTGTGAATCGGCTGAACCATCATCACCATGCCTGCACCTCCGCCGAACTGGTAGTCATCGGTCTGTTTGTGCTTGCTTTCGGTATAGTCGCGGATGTTGTGCAGGTGTATTTCACACAGACCATTTTGCTGGGCGCGTTCCAGAATCGAGTCGGCGAAAGGACCATCGAGCAGGCGGGGCAATAGGGTGAGGATGTCAATACGCATGGTGCAAAGATGAGGATAACGATGCGGGTAAGTTGCCACCCCGGCAGTCGTACCTCAGGCCAGGGTCTTCCAGAGGATTCTGCTGCTCCATGCTGCCGCGATAAGGCCGATAAGCAGAAAACTGGCTCTCGGCTTGAGCTTGCCAGCCAGGCGTGCTCCGATGGGCGCCGCAACCAGGCCGCCGATGATCAGTGCTATGATGACCTTCCAGTGGTTGACGCCGATCATGGTGAAAAAGGTAAAGGCACTGGCCAGGGTGACGAAAAACTCGGTAAGGCTCACCGATCCGATAATCTTGCGCGGGTCGTCGGTATTTCTCAGCAGCGTGCTGGTAACCAACGGCCCCCAGCCGCCTCCCCCGAATGAATCGAGGAAACCACCCGCACCGGCCAGCCGGCCCACGTGGCGCACTTCGCGTTTGACGTGGTTGTTGCGGAATGCGAGTATAATGTACTTGGCGGCAAGCATCAATATATACACGGCCAGCATCGGCTTTACGAAGGCGGCGTATGTATCGCCAAAAAGGGTCAGCGCCAGCGCGCCCAGCACCGCGCCGATAACGCCGGGGATGACCATGCGCCTGAATAATTTCTTGTCGACGTTGCCGAATTTGTAATGAGAATAGCCGCTCGCACCGCTGGCAAACATTTCTGCGGTGTGAATGCTTCCACTGATGGCGGCGAGGTTGATTCCGGTAGAGAGCAGAATCGTGGCCGATATGAGTCCGTACCCCATGCCCAAAGATCCGTCTACCAGTTGCGCGGCAAATCCGGCGAGGGTCATCACCAGAAATTCCCGGTCGATGGTGGCCGACCACTGGCTGGCCCCGCTCAGCAGATCGCGCCAGGGCACATAGGAAAGCACAAAATGGCCTACCAGCATCATGGCAAACGCCAGCAGCGAGTAGGAGGCAATGCGCTTCAGTTTCCGTTCCCTCCGTTTAGGGTCGTCCTCCGCGAGCATTTCGGTCACCTTGTTTAGCCGCTTGACTTTCTGGCGGAAATTTCCCTTGAGATGGCTGCGAATCTTCGCCATGTTGCGAATTGACGCGTCGAGTTCTTCGGGGAGCGAGCGTTCAAATTCCTCCCGCAGGCGCTTGGCAAGGGTGGGCGATTTGCCGTTCGTACTGATGGCTATTTTCAGGTGGCCCTTCCGCACGACACTCCCCAGGTAGAAATCGCAAAGGTCCGGTGTATCGGCCACATTTACCCAGCGGTTTCGCTCGCGTGCCTTGCGGCTGATGTCTTCGCCCATTTCGCGGATGCCGGTGGCAACAATAACCACATCATGGCCGTCGAGGTCCTCATCGCGGTAGGCGCGCTCGATGATCTGTACTGATGGACTTGTCGCAGCCAGCGCCTTTACCGCATCACTCAGGGAAATGGCGACAACCGTGATGCGGGTAGCCGGCGAATTCAGCAGCAGTGCCGTCAGTTTTTCCAGCGCGACATCATGGCCGCCCACCAGCAGCACCTTGAACTCTTCCAGTTTCAGAAAAACCGGAAAGAGGGTATTTTCATGCTTACTCTCTGTCTCCATCACTTACAAGGTCAATGGCGTGCCTGAAGTTGAGGCGATACACCAGATGGTTTTCCGTTTGGTCAGCCATAAAGGGTTGAACGTAGAAGTACATCAGCATGGGTTGAATGCTGAAGGTTTCACTGAGCTGAAAGGCCGCGGCTATGAACACCCTGTGCTGGTCGAGCCACCACGGTGCTCCGGTATTTGCTGGATTAAAGAACAGTTCGGTGCCGGCTGTGGCGCTCCAGTTTTTGTTGACCGGTCGGGTGGCCTCTGCCCTTAGCCGCGTCCGGTTCGTGTTGTTGTTGGGGGCATCGGTAAACTCCTGGTCCATCGTTCTGAAATACCGCTGTTCGGTGCGCAGGCGCAGCGAATATGACCATCCGGGCTTGCGGTCGGCATACACCAGCTCGGCGTGTGGACGCCATTCACACTGAAAGTTGCTCAGTGGCAACGTACCTGCCACAAAGCACGAGCCGCCTGCACCGATGGTGAGGCGTTCGGTCAGGCGCACAGACACGCCGGTGCGCGCAGCCATGAGGCTGACGTTACGGAACTGATCGCGCTGCCTGAGCTGCACATCGGTGTGCAGGCTGAGCCCTTTTGCGAGTTTGAGTTGCTGGATGTAGTTGTACCAGGTGATGTGGTGCAGGTCACGCTGCGCGGAGATTCCTTCGCCAGGCGTGAGACTGACGATGGCGGTAATGCATAGCAGGAGAAAGGCTGACTGCATAACATTCATGGAAGTGTGTTGAAAGACCTGTCGCAGTAGTCTCCGAAGGTCTCAGCGGTATTCTCCCGCGTGTACCGGGCGAACAGCGTATCGAGCAGGCTGAGGATTTCTGATTCGTCGAGGTTCTCTCTGAATTTGCGGTTGAGGCGCAGGCCGAGCCGGTCGCCCCCGAGGTGCAGGTTGTAGCGGCCCTCTCCGGATCCGATCAGTCCGATTTCGGCGAGGTATGGCCTCGCGCAGCCGTTTGGACAACCGGTCATGCGTATTACGATGGCCTCATCCTGCAGGCCATGGTTGGCCAGCACCTCCTCGACGCGACTGATGAATGCGGGCATGTAGCGCTGAGCCTCGGCAAGGGCAAGCGGGCAGGTGGGCAGCGCAACGCAGGCCATGGCATTGCCGCGTACCGGCGATATGCGACGGGTATACTGCGCAATGCCATAACGCTCGAGAAGTTCTTCAATGATTGCCCTGTGTCCGGCCTTTACGTCTGCGATGATGACGTTTTGGTTGCAGGTGAACCGGAAGGCGGCAAGTCCGGTTTCAGCGATGGCATACAGTCCCGATTTGAGTTGCTGGTTGTCGTCATCACAGATACGGCCGTTTTCGACGAAGGCGGTATAAAACCATCGGCCCGATTGGTTTTGCTCCCATCCGTAATGATCGGCACGCTGCCTGAATGACCAGGGCCTGGCTTCCTCAAGCATAAATCCACTTCGTTTGAAAAGTTCAATCCGGAAGGCCTCGAGTCCCATCTTGTCAATGGTGTATTTCAGCCTGGCTTGCTTGCGGTCACTTCGGTTGCCGTAATCACGCTGGATAGTCAGAATTTCGTAAACGGTTTTTAGCACGCGTTCCTCTCCGCTGACGAAGCCAATTACGGAACCCAGGCGCGCATAGGTGGCGGCATTTCCGTGCGTGGTGCTGAGTCCTCCGCCGACGGCGATATTAAAGCCGGCCAGTTCTCCGGCTTCTATGACGGCAATCAGACCGATGTCATTAGACAATACATCTACATCGTTGTCGGGCGGAATGGCGATGGCGATTTTAAATTTACGCGGCAGGTAGGTATCGCCATACAGGGGATCAGTTTCGTCGGTCGACGCAATCTTTTCCTGGTCAAGCCATATTTCATAGTAGGCCCGTGAGCGTGGCAGCGCCATTTCGGAAATTTTTGAAGCGTAGGCAAATACCGACTCGTGCAGCGGCGATACGGAAGGATGTGCGCTACACACAACATTACGGTTAACGTCGCCGCAGGCGGCAATTGAATCAAGTTTTACAGCGTCGAATGACCGGATCGTGGGCTTGATGTCAGACTTGAGCAAACCATGGAGCTGTATGGTCTGGCGGGTGGTGATTTTGATGATGCCCGTGGCGTGCTTGCCTGCGCAGTGGTGTGTAGCTATCCATTGCCCGGGTGACATGTATCCGCCCGGAATGCGCAGGCGAATCATAAACGAGTACAGCCGTTCGAGTTTCTTCACTGCGCGTTCTTCACGACGGTCGCGGTCGTCCTGCTGGTACATACCATGGTGTTTGAGCAGAATCTGGTCGTCTTCGCTGAGCGAGCCGGTCAGTGCATCGGCCAGGCCTTCCGCCAGGGTGCCGCGCAATCCGCTGCTTTCTTTCTTGATGCGTTCGCTGGGAGAGAGTTGTATCATGGTTGTCAATAAACGTCTTTTACGTACCGGTCTGTGAGTTCAAGTTCGTCGAGCCATTCGCGGGCTTCGGTTTCGGTTTTTGCGCCGTGTGTTACAATCACGTCGAGCAGGCTTTGTTCGACGTCTATGCTCATGGGGTATTTAGAACCACACACATAGACCGATGCGCCTGATTGCAGCCATTCCCACAGTGCTACACCGTTTTCGCGTATCCTGTGTTGCACATATACGCGCTGGTCGGTATCGCGCGACCACGCGAGGCTTACTTTGTGCAGGGCGCCGGTCTGAACGAAATCCTGAATCTCGGTCTGGTACAGGAAGTCGGAAACGAAATGCTGCTCTCCGAAAAAGAGCCAGTTGCGCCCGGTGGCACCGAGGGCATTGCGCTCGGCGAGAAAGGCCCGGAAGGGTGCGATGCCTGTCCCGGGTCCGATCATGATTACGTCACGGCCTGCTTCCGGCAGGCGGAAACGCTGGTTGCGGTGTACATAAAAGTTGACGCGTTGCCCTTTCCGTAGTTGGGCAAGATAGTGCGCACACAGACCGAACTTGTGTTCACCGCTGACCTGAAAGCGGTGGTGGGCTACGGTAAGGTGTATCTCACCGGGATGCGCTGCAGGCGCGGAAGACACCGAATACAACCGGGGGCTTATGGGTTCGAGTATCGCAAGCACGTCTTCAAAGGCCGTATCGGCGGGGAGGGGATAGATGCGCAGCAGGTCGGCGAGGTTCATGCGCGTATCAGGTATCCGCTGGCCGGTCACGCGGGCATAGGCCTGCACGATGCGCAGCGGCAGGTGCATGATGTTGACCGACTTGGTAAAAAGTTCTTCTGCCTCGCGCGTGATTTCCCTGAACCTGAAGGTTCGGCTGCGGGGTATTTTGGCGAAGATCAGCACCTTTTCCACCTCCCACAGGTCGTTTTCGGGCACGATGCCAACAGCATCCCCCGGCTGGTAATCGGGTTGTTCTTCGCAGGCCAGTTCGATATGGAAG
>DHLU01000079.1:8500-9089 GCA_002405435.1 Flavobacteriales bacterium UBA4660 | reverse complement strand
CGTTCGATATGGAAGGTTTGTTTCTGCTATCCTTTGTCGTTGAGGTTAATGTGTTCGGAAACCGTTCCCTCGTAGTATTTTTTTTCGGTTTTGGCTGGCGCTGTGTGGGCCAAGGCAGCGGCTGCCGGCTCGGAAGCTGCTGCTTCAGCGGACTCGGTTGCTTCCATAAAGGCCATTACCTGGTGGAACCACGCTTGCGCCGTGTCGGTGTATTGCGCATCGCATCGGGTGAGCGGAATAACCGGCCTGGCTCCGGCTGACTGCAGGCGGTCGAAGACGTCTTCACCTGCCTTGCAGAAGAGCGGATAGGCGCGGTCTCCCAAGGCGAGGACGCTGAAGTTCATCTTCCCCAGGTTGCCGATTCCGTTGTGCACGTAGTCATAGAATTTTTTTGCTGCTTTAGGCGGTTCGCCATCTCCCTGGGTGCTGATAATCACAAAGAAATTTTCTTCGCGGGTGAGTTCGCTGGTTTTGTACTGCTCCAGGGAAACAAGTTTCGTTACCACCTGATGCTGTTTCGCCAGCCCCGCAAGCTGTCCGGCCAGTTTTTTCGAATTTCCTGTTTCGGTACCATAAACGATGCTCATGC
>DHLU01000079.1:0-8360 GCA_002405435.1 Flavobacteriales bacterium UBA4660 | reverse complement strand
AAGTCGACACGCGCGGCGTATGGCTGTTCGGGATGATGGGTTCCGCTGTGGTTGCCGCGGTTGCCGGTACTGCTGTGTTTGCCAGCGCCCGGGTGCTCAGTGTTTCAGGCATCGACGGGGCATTGCCCGACAATCCGGCGAGGTAGCCGTTTAGCCAGATGAGTTCATCGCGCGAGAGGGAACGCACGATGTGCTGCAGGTTTGAAAGTTTAGGCTCGGGTAACATGGGTAAGCTGTTTTGGTGAATCGGTCAGGCTGAGAAAATATCTTTCGTTGGCATGGTATTGTTCGCGCCAGGCGAATTGTTTGTGCAGTGCCGCTACCTCCCCGATGATGAGCAGGCAGGGTGAAATGAAATGCAGGTCATGCCCGGTAACGGAACCCAGCGTCATGGCGGAGACATGCTGCATCGGTGTGGTGGCCTGGCTGATTTGCAGCATGGGGGTATCGGGACTTTTCCCGAGCGATACGAGACGGGCGGCAATGCGTGCTGTTTTTTCTCCGCCCATGTAAAACACCAGGGTATCGCCGGTGGATGCCAGTTCTTGCCAGTAGCGGTCGTCATGTACCTCCGGATCGTGCATGGTGATAATGCGCACTGCGGTGCTGTGCCGCCTCGCCGTGAGTGGAATACCGGCATAGGCAGCGGCGCCGCACGAGGCGGTTACGCCGGGTATGAGTTCAAAGGGTATGCGGTGGAGGTGGAGGGTTTCCAGTTCATCGAGCAGGTTTCCGAAGATGCCGATGTCTCCTCCTTTGAGCCGCACTACCCTTTTACCGGTGTACCAGTGTTGGACCAACAGGGCGTTGATTGTCAGTTGGGGGGTACTGTTGGCCCTGCGCGACTCTTTGCCTGTGTATATGATTTCGGCCCGGGGGTGTACGCAGTGGTCAAGAATGTCAGGACTCACCAGGCGGTCTGTGAGTACCACCTCAGCCTGCTGCAGTGCTTTCAAGGCTTTCAGGGTAAGCAGCTCAGGATCTCCAGGTCCGGCGCCCGCGATAACAACCGGAGGTTTTGTAATCGTGTACATAGCTGTAGTTTTCTTTCAGTTCAGTTTTGTTGAAGGAGGCACGCACCGACGGTGACATGGCTGGTCTCATCGATGAGAATGGCACAGCCGTTGGCCCGCAAGTCGCTGAAGTTGTCGAAGGCCAGGGGTTGTTGGGTTTTGATGCGCACCCGCACTACGTCGTTGAGTTTTACACTGTCGGGCAGCGGAATTTTTTCGAGGGAATTGACATCTAGCCTGTATTGCACTTCGCGGATTACGCTGCGCGTGACGCGGCTGTTGTGCTGAAGCAGGTATTTGTTGCCGGCGGCCAGTTCGCGGCTGTCCATCCAGCACAGCAAGGCATCAAATTCAGTTTCTTCATGGGGGAGTTCACTGCCTGAGGTAATGAGGTCACCCCGCGACAGGTCGATATCTTCTGTCAGCGTAAGCGTCACGGCCTCACGGGGCCCTGCTTCATTCACATCATCAAAGCCCGATATAATGCGCTGCACGGTAGCTGTGAGCCGGCCCGGATACAGCTGCACTGCGTCTCCTTTTTTCACCGATCCGCTCAGTACGAGTCCGGCATAGCCCCTGAAATCGTGCAGGGCTTCGGTTTGCGGCCGGATGACGTATTGCACGACAAACCTGAACTTGTCGTAATTGACATCGCTGCTGATGTTGATGTCTTCGAGGTATGCAAGCAGTGAAGGCCCCTTGTACCAGGGCATGGAGGCTGATTCCTCAACAACGTTGTCGCCGCGCAGTGCAGACATGGGAATGTACTGCACGTCTTTCAGACCGAGCGATTGCGCCATGGCTTCGTAATCGGCCACAATGTGTTCGAAGGTACTCTTGTCGAAGCCGGCGAGATCCATTTTGTTTACTGCCACGACGATGTGCGGGA
The DNA here is from genome assembly GCA_002405435.1 of Flavobacteriales bacterium UBA4660. GTDB lineage: Bacteria > Bacteroidota > Bacteroidia > Flavobacteriales_D > Sanyastnellaceae > UBA4660. Next base: position 6,458 of record DHLU01000079.1, on the reverse strand, counting down.
TACCCAGCAGCGAGGCGACGATGCTGTGTCTGCGGGTTTGTTCGATCACCCCTTGTCTGGCATCAATCAGCACCACCATCAGGTTGGCTGTGCTGGCGCCGGTGACCAGGTTGCGGGTGTACTGGATGTGACCGGGCGCATCGGCAATGATGAATTTGCGTTTCGGCGTGGAGAAATATTTATAGGCCACGTCAATGGTGATGCCTTGTTCGCGTGCTGCCCGCAGGCCGTCGGTGAGCAGGGCGAGGTCAATCTCTCCGTTCTCCTTGTTTTTGCTCTGGGCTTCCAGTGTTTCGAGCTGGTCGATCAGGATGCTTTTGCTGTCGTACAGCAACCGCCCGATGAGGGTGCTTTTGCCGTCGTCTACACTGCCTGCTGTAATGAATCTCAATAGGTCCATGGTGCTGGGTTAGAAGTATCCGTTTTTCTTTCTGTCTTCCATTGCGGCCTCTGATATGCGGTCGTCGATGCGTGTTTCGCCGCGCTCGCTGATCCGGGTGGCCATAATCTCTCTGATTACCTCATCAAGGCTGGCGGCTTCGCTTTCCACCGCTGCGGTACAGGTCATGTCGCCCACAGTGCGGTAACGCACTTGTCTGGTCAGGATGGCGTCATGGGCATCGAGCTGAATGAATTCACTGACCGCTATGAGTTGCCCCTGGTGCTCGATGACCTGGCGCTCATGGGCGAAGTAGATGGAAGGTAAGGCCACGTTTTCAGCCTGTATGTAGTTCCAGACGTCAAGTTCTGTCCAGTTGCTGATGGGAAATACGCGCACATTTTCGCCTTTGTTGATTTTCCCGTTGTAGATATTCCATAGTTCGGGGCGCTGCCTTTTGGGGTCCCAGGTGCCGAACTCATCGCGCACCGAGAAGATGCGCTCCTTGGCGCGGGCTTTTTCCTCATCACGCCGTGCGCCGCCAATGCAGGCATCAAATTCGAACTCGGCAATAGTATCCAGTAGGGTGTAACTCTGGAGGGCATTGCGTGATGCAAATTTTCCACGCTGCTCCTGAAGGCGTTTTTCCCTGATGGTATCGCCCACATTGCGCACAATCAGCCTGGCTCCTGTTGCCTGCGCCAGTTCATCACGAAAACGCAGGGCTTCAGGAAAATTATGGCCGGTATCTATATGCACCAGCGGGAAGGGAATTTTACCGGTGAAAAAAGCCTTCCGGGCCAGGTGTACCAGCGTAATGGAATCTTTTCCTCCGCTGAAGAGCAGGCAGGGGCGTTCAAACTGGCCGGCTACTTCCCGCATGATGTGGATGGCTTCGGCCTCGAGCAGTTGCAAATGGTTCATGGTCTTCATGTCGTTCCGCGCTTTTTGTTTACGTCAGGGTCGTGCAGGTGCAGTCCGCACTCCTTTTTATCCGAATCTTCCCACCACCAGCGGCCGGCCCGGAAATCTTCCCCGGGTTTTATCGCCCGCGTGCAGGGGGCACAGCCGATGCTTGCGAATCCGCTGTCGTGAAGAATGTTGTAGGGGATGTTTAGCCGCTGGATCTCCTTCCTTACGGCCTCGTCGGTCCAGCGGAGCAGCGGATGGTATTTAATGACCTGGTGCTGGGGGTCCCATTCGACTTCCGGTATATCGCCGCGGTTGTTGGAATGTGACGCACGTATGCCCGTAATCCACAATTTCTGTCCGGCCAGGGCCCTGCCGAGTGGTTCTACCTTTCTGATATGGCAGCACTGCTTACGCAACGCAACCGATTGGTAAAAGGCATTGGGGCCGCTCTTGCCGACGAGGTCTTCAAGCGGCTTTGCATCGGGGTAATAGGTGCGTATTGGCTTTCCGTAACGCTCTAGGGTTCTGCTCCAAACGGCATAGGTCTCCCTAAACAGCCGTCCTGTATCGAGGGTAAAAACGACGATGGGCAAATCGCGGGTGAAAATCCAGTGGGCAATCAACTGGTCTTCCATACTGAAACTGGTGGAAAAGACCGCCTGGTGTTCATAAAGGCGCGACAGACGCGCAAGGGCCTCGGCCGGATCACCGGCAGTTGTCAGTTGAATAAAATTTGCGCTGTCTTGCGCATTGGGTAATGAATACATGGGCTAAAGTGATAAAAGAAAAAACAGGGTGATCTGGTCGCAGAATAACCGGATTCAACAACAACAACAACAACAACAACAAAACCTGTTTATCATCACTTTAATGGCAAGCCATTGCGGCTCAGTGCGGCAAATATATGCAGTGAAAGATTAAGTTGAAGTTATGGTTAGTGCAAATCTGATAAATCGGCTAAAAAAAATACCCGCCAGCGTGAGCTGGACGTCGGGAAGGTCCTTTTTTTGTAATTGTCTTTCAAAAAGTTATGCATCGAATAGGGAGTGCGTTGCTATTGTGTTTTTTTACGCTGCCGGCCTTGAGGGGCCAGTCGGTGGGCGATTGCACCGGTGCCATTACCGTGTGCAGCGACCTCTATGAGGAAACCGATGCACCTGTCGGCACTGGATCGCTCTGGGAAGTTGCACCCGGCACCTGCCAGACCTCGGGTGAGTTCAACAGCGTCTGGTACACCTTTACGGTTCAGGAGAGCGGTGCGCTGAATTTTGTGCTCACGCCCAATAACCTCGATGACGATTATGACTGGTCGCTCTACAACATTTCTGACAATGGCTGTGCCGGTATCAGCAGCGGTGCCTCGCCCGAAGTGAGCTGCAATTCATGGGGCACCCTGTTTCCACCCAATGGCACCACGGGCATCAGCACGGCACTCGGCGGGGCAGGAAGCAGCAATGGGCCTGGCGACTTGCTCGGGCCCCCGTTCAATGAAGACTTGTTTGTGAATGCCGGAGAGACTTATGCACTGGTGGTGATGAACTGGTCGGGGTCTATCCAGGGCTATTCGCTTGACTTCGGTCAGGCAGAGGCATCTATTTTTGATGATGAGGCCCCTGTGCTGGTCAGCGTGCTGCCCAACTGCTCGGGTGAGGAGATTGAAATCATTTTCTCTGAGGGTGTGCTGATCAGCTCCGTGGAACCAGAGGATTTTCAGATTACCGGCACGGGCGGGGATTTCACTGTTGCGGCCGTTGCGGAGGGTGCTGAGGCCTCGGGCGGGTTTGCCCATACGTTTTACCTGAGCATTCCGGGTGGCATAGCCCCGGAAGGCAATTACACGCTTACCGTGCTGGATGTAATGAATTACGTGGAAGACGCCTGCGGCAATGTCTTCAGCGGCAGCGCAGATTTTTTCGTGAGTGATCCGCTCTCCTTCGGGTCCGCCATCACGGCGGCCTGCAACGGGGAAAATGGAAGCATCGAATTGACCGATGCACAAGGCGGCACACCCCCGCTGTCTTTTTTCCTTGAAGGCGTGGAGCAATCGGGATTACTCGCCGAAGGTCTTGCACCCGGCTTCTACGATGTTTCGCTGGTGGATGCGACGGGTTGTTCCGTAAACCAGGCGCTGGAGGTCACCAACTTCATGCTCTCCGTCAACGCAGGTGCCGACCTCGTGCCCTGTGCCATGGAAACCGAATTGGAAGGGAGCGCAACCGGTGGCACCTTGTTGTGGTCAGGTCCTGCAGAGGTGTCTTTTGCCAATTCGGCTTTGGGCACGACAAGCGTGGAGGCTTCCCAACCGGGCAGCTACACGCTCTTCCTTGACGCAAGCCTCGGCACGTGTGCGGGTACAGATGCCGTGACGGTAATCTTCTCTCCGCCGTTGCAGCCGCAGCTTTCGATCACAGACGCGGGCTGTCACGACTTTTGTGATGGAACAGTAGTTCTTTCGGCATCCGGCGGCTTACTCACCTTTAGCCTCAACGGAGCGGTGCAGGTAACAGACAGCGCGGCTTTCCCGGCGCTGTGTGCAGGCACTTACCCCTGGTGGGTAACGGATGCAGCGGGTTGTTCGGCTTCGGGCACTGCGGTGATCAGCCAGCCACCGGCCATCGTAGCCGCCTTTGAGACCGACCCGTCGGTGGCCTCCGTAACCAGCCCCGGGGTGCAGTTTACCAACCTCTCTACCGGCGCCATGTCGTCTTACTGGACCATCGGCAATCCAACTGTTTTTGAAACTGACTCCGCTTCTTTTTTTTACGAATTTCCTCCCATCAGCGGCAACTACGAAGTGACACTCACGGTAACCGACAGCTACGGATGCACCGACAGTGAATCGCGTGTGGTCGTGGTGGCAGACAACTTTATGGTGTTTGTGCCCAATGCGTTTACGCCCAATCAGGACAGGATCAATGATGTATTTCTTCCCGCCTGCTCCTACCGGCCTGAGCGGTATTCGCTGGTTATCCTCGACCGGTGGGGAACGGTCATATTTAACACGGTGAATCCAGCGGAAGCCTGGACCGGAGATGTGCGCGGGGGTGCCGCATTTGCGCAAGACGGCGTGTACCAGTGGATCATTGAAGCCAAGGGCAATGATCCCGAAGCCATCCGACTGGAAGGGTATGTCGCCCTTATCCGGTAGTCTTTACACCCATCTTTTTTTATGAATATACGAAACTTCTGCAGGCTTGTGGCGTAGAAGTCTTTGGTGAAACTGCCTTTCCGGCGGCTTCCCACCCCCTAAACCCTCAAGCCATGAATACGCTGAAATTTCAAGGCATCGTGATGCGCAAAGTATTGCTGTACGGCATGTGCGCCATTGCGCTGGTGTACCTCTTCAAGCCCTGATTTCGCTTTTTTTTTTGCGCAGGCGCTCCCGTAAGAATGAACTTTTTCTATCAGGGGTAGGTTTTTCCTCTTTATTATTGTATTGACGATTTAGGAAAAAAATTTTTGAAACAAGTGAAACTTATTTCAGGGAAGTCGCGTTAAGATCAAAACCTAAACACACCAACCTGACTTTAAAAACTTTCCCATGGATCAAACTAAAGATTGGACCCACGAGGTTCTTCAGCGTCTCATTATTGCTTTTCTCGGATTACTGACTATCGGCGTTGTGATGAGTTCTTGCACTGCAGGCCATGGTTCCTGCGCAGCCTATGACCGAATTCAATTGGAAAAGGCAGAATAACGCTTGTACATATTACCGATTCGAAAAGGGCGGCCGTAAGGTTGCCCTTTTTGTTTTTTGGTCGTGGCCATGCGGTCAAAGCACTATGTACACATGAAAAGGTGGCCGGTCATGAGCCGTTTTTACTTTTGCGGCATGACGGAAAGGCAACGGTATATCGAACAACTGAAACGCGACCTGGTAAGCGATGATACGGGCACGGTGGTCTCTGCGCTGAAACGGTGCAGGGAATCCGGCGATGTTTCTCTGGTACCTGCATTGATCAGTCTTTATGCCGGAACGCAGGTAGCCATGGTCAGGCAGGAGGTGGCTGAGATGCTCAGCGCGCTTAAGGTTAGCGGCGCAGAGTCTGCATTTATGACGGCGCTGCGCGCTGAAGCACTTCGCCCTATACGCCACGACCTGATAGCCTTTATGTGGCATTCGGCATTGCAGCCGGCCGGTTACCTGGCCGAACTGGTAGGCATAGCCATTGAAGGAAGCTATGCCGAAGCACTGGAATGCCTCACACTGGTGGAGAGCCTTGAAGGGCCTTTTGCCGAAGAGCAGGTGCTTGAGTCGCTCAGCGAGGTCAGAAAACACCTTGCTACCGCCCCGGAGAGTGATAAGAAGGCCCTGATGCGGGAATTTCTCATTATGCTGGACACAGCAGTAAAAGAGTGAAATGACGCAAACCGACGAGGTCAGGGATTTTTTTGACGCCTTGGCGCCGCGTTACGGCGAGCGCTATCGGGAATCGAATCCCTGGCATGCCTATTTTTTTACCGAACGGCTCGATGCGGCCCTGAGCGACCTCCCGCTGGAGGGTGCGTCGGTTATCGACATCGGCGCGGGCACCGGAGAACTCTATGATGCGCTTACCGCCCGCATCAGGCATTTTGAATACCATGGTTGTGATATATCCGCGGCCATGATGCAACACAGCCGCATCCCCGAACCCTTTCGCCATGTGGGTGCCATAACCTCGCTCCAATTTGAACCGGAGCGCTTTGATATCGCCTTCATGCTTGGGGTTACGACCTACCTCGGCGACGATGAGCTGGCTGCAAGCCTTCGGCAGATTGCTCATTGGCTCAGGCCCGGCGGATGGCTGGTGGTTACCTTTACCAACCGGAGATCCTGGGACTGGAAGATCCGCCGGGTCTTGCGCGGTGCGGTGCGTCTGCTGAAGCCGGGATCGCGGGTGTTGGTTAGTCTAAAGGTCTATCCGCGCGACAGGGATGCCGCCAGCAGGCTCTTGTCTGCTTTCTTTGACCCTGTGAGGGAAGTCTGGCTCAACCATACCATTTTTCCATTTTACATGCTCAGACCGGCTGCTGCAGCGCGCAGGGCGAAAGAGCGGCACCCTGCGATGCAACACCGACCCGGCCGGGAGCGGTTCAGTTCTGATATATTACTGGTGGTAAGAAAGAAAACACAGCAGCCGTGAAAAAGCGATTGCTCATATTGTGCGTTTATCAGCAAGACCAT
>DHLU01000225.1:6225-11583 GCA_002405435.1 Flavobacteriales bacterium UBA4660 | reverse complement strand
TGGATCCTGGAGCTCGACCGCGGTGAAGGAATCCCATACCAGGGAAATTACTCGAGCTGGCTGGAGCAAAAATCAAAACGCCTCGCGCAGGAAGAGAAACAGGAGAGCAAACGCCGCAAGATTCTCGAGCGCGAATTGGAGTGGTTGCGCACCAATCCTAAGGGCCGACATGCCAAAAACAAGGCGCGCCTGCAGAACTACGAAAAGATGATGAGCGAAGGAGAGAGGGAGAAGGAAGCGAAGCTGGAAATTCCTATTCCCAATGGTCCGCGCCTTGGAAATGATGTGATAGAATTCAATGGTGTAACCAAAGGATTCGAAGACCGCCTGTTGATCGATAACCTCAGTTTCAAATTGCCGCCCGCAGGCATTGTGGGTGTGATTGGTCCAAACGGCGCCGGAAAAACCACGCTGTTTAGAATGATTATGGGCGAGGAAATGCCCGACAGCGGGACCGTCACCGTCGGAGAAACGGTTAAGATTGGCTATGTCGACCAGCGACACAAGGAGATCGATCCCAACAAAACGGTGTGGGAAGTCATTAGCGGTGGCAATGAGGTGATTGATATCGGCGGCCAGACCATCAACTCAAGGGCCTATTGCGGAAAGTTCAATTTTCAGGGAGCCGACCAGCAGAAAAAATGCGGCGTGCTTTCGGGCGGAGAGCGCAATCGCCTGCACCTCGCCATGACGCTCAAGACCGAAGCCAACGTGCTGCTCCTCGATGAGCCTACCAACGATATCGATGTAAACACCCTGCGCGCACTGGAAGAAGGTATCCAGAGTTTTGCAGGTTGTGCTGTGGTCATCTCTCACGACCGATGGTTTCTCGACCGCATCTGTACCCATATACTGGCATTCGAAGGCGACTCACAGGTATATTACTTTGAGGGCGACTTCAGCGAATATGAGGAAAACAAACTCAAACGCCTGGGCGACACTACGCCCCACCGCATCAAGTACAGGAAACTGGTTAGAAACTGATTCGGTTAGCCGCGGGTGAGGCAGAATGAAAGTGCCGGCGTGATGCGGCCAGCTGCACCGAGCGGAACCAATCCGATTGACTGTAGTTTCCATTTTTCCCGATAGGGCATTTGCAGGGAAGTAAGGCCTGTGTATTGGCTGATATTGTATGCCCGCACAGACTGTGTCAGCAAGGTCTTGACCTTACGCGTGCACAACAAGCCAAATCCGGTGATGCCTGCCCCCATGGCCAGTTGGGTGCCTGTCTCATTTTGGAGATTCGAAAAAGCGGATCCGCTGGCATAGCCCAGCATCACCAGCCCCAACCCGGTTAATTTGAAAGTCCGGTGCAGAGACGCTTTCCTGTATAACGCGGCGGAAGTCGGCGTTGATATCAAATAGGGCTTCAGATGCTTCCGGTTGAAACGCATGGCTGTGCTGCCGGTTCCCACGGTGAATTCGGTAGATTTTACCTTCGTGACATAGGAGTTGCCGGAATCATACTTGTATCCGCGGTATTGCTTGATGGTATGCAGCACCTTGTCGGGATAAGAAACATGGATCTCTGTGAGCGCGGGAAGCACCGTTGACTGGTGGGCATTAAAGGTGGCGATGCACTGGTTGAAGTCTTTTCTCGCTTTGATACTGGCCTTAAACAAGAAATAGGTACCGGAGGCAAAACCGGCCAGAAATAAGAGGGGGCCAAAGGTTTCACCGGTTTTCGCATCACTCAATCCAAACGCCATCGACGCCGTGGTGAAGCCCATGCCATAAGATCCCCACCCAAGCAGTTGGCGGCGGCGGTAATCCCTCCGCGCTTTTTGCAGTGCCTCCGCGCTGGCAGGCACGGCATAAAAATAAAATCCTGATATGCGGTGATGTGGTACTACAGGTCGGGCATGCGCCTGGTCAACCAGCACAAAAGCCGATACCTGGTTGCCCCCCTTGTTCATAAAACTGAAGTTGGAATACGACAGGGAAGTTTGCGTAATCGGATGGCCTTCGTAATCGAACGGAAAAACGGGCTGGCTGTGTGCATGATCGAAAATGACACACAGAAGAGTACCTAAAAGCAGATATGGCTGATGGCACATAACAAATTTTTTTTCGAATATAGAAGGAATGCACTTTCCACGGGGTTGGGTCTCAGCCCATACTCCAACACGGGCTGATGTACCCATTTCCCGGGAACGCACGCGGCCTCAGTAGAATGTATAGGTGTAGAGGATAGACACGTCGTTACCGGATGCATCCTTCATCTTTTTCAGCACCGGAAGTCCTGCATTGTCATATAGGTTAGACAACACACGCTCATCGCGCGTGAGGGTGTCCGGGTAAAAAGATGAGCCTGCCGGATTCAGCTGTCCGTCCTGGGCAATCCATCTTTCTGAGCGAACCAATACGCCGCGCGCATTGTAGGTATAGGTCTCCAGGGTCCAGAAACCCGGTATGGCCGTTGCCGTCGTGCGGGAGATCAGCTGGCCAGCGGCGTTGCGCGTGAGTATAAACGGCACCTCTTCAAATTGGAGAAAGGTATGCGCTACCGACGCGGCGCTCAGTTGGCCTGCCTCATCGTAGTAATAGCGATAGACCGCGAATACGCGGCCGCCTGCAAAGTATTCCGTGAAGCGGATCATGCGACCCGACAATTCGAATTCGGCTACTCCCAGCAAGAGGGTGTCGGGTGTGGCATTCTTTCCGTAGCGGACCTCGAGGGTGACTTGTCCAGACACCTTGTTGTTGCCAAATACACCCATATAATCAAGGGGTTTGAGGTCCTGCGCATGCAGGCAGGAGAGTAGCGGAAGAACGGCAATGACCGCAAGCAGGCGCATTCGTCAATAGCTTTGGCTGTATGAAACGAACCGCAGCCCAAAAAGTTCTGCCCATTTTCTTCGGTATCTTACTTGCCGGCTTCGCTCAGGGCCAGTCCGATTACCGTGTCCAGGTGCAGGCATACCGCGACAGTGTCAACCGGGTTTTTGCCGATACCGCTACCTCAATTCTGCACGATACGGCGGTCGCCCGCTTTCAGGGCCTGCACTATTGGGCGGTGGATGAGCACTACAGGGTCACGGCCAGGTTTAAAAAAATCAGGGATGCGGAGGCCCGGGCCATGAAGACCAGTGGTCAGCGCACCCCTTTGTACAAACCTTATGGCACGCTGCGGTTCATGCTTTCCGGTGAAAAATGTGTGCTGACCCTTTACCAGAGTGCCGATCCTCAGCGCCCACACCTGGGCAATTACCTCTTGCTGGCCTTCACCGACCTGACGACGGGCGCAGAGAGCTATGGAGGCGGTCGTTACCTTGAATACACCACGGCGGACGTGTCAGGAAAAATGACCGTGGACTTCAACTACGCCTTCAATCCCTATTGCGCATATAGCGCGGGGTATTCCTGTGTGATTCCGCCGCCGGAGAATTTTCTTGGGGTAAGGGTGGAAGCAGGTGTGAAGAAATTTCACGACTGAGGCTTGCGTCGCCGGCGGTAGGCGTAATAGTGCATCACGGCCTCGAGGGCTTTGCAGGCAGCAGTATTGATGGGGTAGAAGTCGGCAAGTGCCGGGTCGATCTGCCTGAGGCGACTGTAATAATCGGCCATTACCGGAATGCCTTTTCGGCTGTGCATCACGTCTTTCAATGCGGCTACGGCTGTCGGACGCTGTTCTTTGAGCAGCCGGCAGGTGAGCAGTTCAAACTGGTCTTCCCGGTTGCGGCGCGCCGAATAACCGAATAACCTGCAGATCAGTCCGCGGTGCGGATATTGTGAACACAGTCCGCCGAATGCTGTCACGGATGGACGGAACAGGTGGCACATCCCCGCGCCCTGTGCAGACAACTGGCGGTGCATGTCCTCCGCAATCCCTTCGTCGAAATACTGCAGCGCGAGGGGCAGAAATTCGAGTGGCGTGGCTTCAATATCCGGTTTTTTGCAACATTCGCCGCAGCCCGGCAAACAGCGAAGTCCGCTCTGCACCTGGGCGCCTTCAATCTGTTTGTCGAGAGCGGTAAAGAGCCGTTTAACGGCGCGCACTTTTGCGGGCAGGGGTTTCATTCTTCCATCACAAAGCCTGCACATCCGGCCTTGGTTTGTACGAGGTAATACCCGGGCGAAAACCGGCCGCGACCGGGCATGAGCGATCCTACGCAACTTCCCTCTTCCACGCAGTGGCCGGTGGTATCGAATATCCGGTATTTCCAGGGCCTGTCGGTGAGCGCAGCAGGCTGAATCTGCACACCCGATGCCGTGTACAACACCGTAAGCCCCGGGGGCGGTGCCTGCAGCAATCCCGTGGCCGAGGAAGCGGGCGTTTGAAAGGACAACACCTGGGGCAGGTGGTCGCTCATGTAATACAAAGACTGTATAACATCTGCCGGCACCTCGTTGTCGTCGGCACATGCGGTGATGGACTGGTTGTAGCATGTGCCGTTGTTGCCCAGGGAATGGTAACTGCCTTCAACGAAATTGACCGGGACATCAGGATCAAAAAAAGCCGCTGAGAGCAGGATGAAGTCAAAGCGGTCATCAAGTCCGCCGCCGGCCCCGTCATCGTAGAGCTGGCTCAGCCGTGTGCTTTGCGTCAGGATCTCCTTATGCGCAAATGCACTGCCGGTCCAGTCGCCGTAAAGTGCCAGCGGATCAACCATGACGGTATTGTTGTCGCTGTCAGTCAGCAATGTGTAGGCGGGCTCTTCGGCGGTGTATAGATTGAAATCGCCGCCGAGCATGACCAGGCTGCCCGTTGGGATGTGTGCATCTGCCCAGTTGACCCATTCGGCTGCCATAGCCTGCCGTGCCGCTTCTTCTGCCGCCCCCTGTGAACTTTTAAGGTGCGCTGAAAAAACATACAGGAAGGTGGTGTCTCCAGGCTGTGTGAGCGCCTCATCGAGGAAGTGAAACTTATATCCGTTGAAGTCGCGCACATCCGTCTCAATCACATATTCTTCATCCAGCACAAAGATGGAGGCATCATAGACCACATTTTGCTGCAGCAGGTTGGTGGCACCCGGATTGCTCTGCTGGGGTATGAAGGTGCCGTGTGCAAAGTTGCCGTACCCGAGGTCATCCATCATATCGGTGATTTGTGAGAGCCCCGATGCCGTTTTCAGTTCCTGAATCAGCAGGAGGTGCGGACGGTAATAGTCCACAATATTTTCAAGTGTATCTGTGCGGCCCTGCAGGTTGCCCGTAGGGAAATTGAGCATGTTGTAGCTCATCACGCGCACCTGGGCTTGAGCGGTACTTAGTAACGCCGCTGCGCAAAGGAGCAAAACCTGTCGTAAACCTGTCATGGGGCAAAAGAACGAAGCAATCTCATGATTTGCTGTAGTGGGGATGAAAAGTGAGGATTTCTTCACGCAGGCGCTGACGGTCCATGTGGGTGTAGATATC
>DHLU01000225.1:487-6056 GCA_002405435.1 Flavobacteriales bacterium UBA4660 | reverse complement strand
TGGCGATGTCGGCGTGGCCGAGCATTTCCTGCACGGCGCGCAGGTCGGCGCCCGCCTCTACCAGGTGTGTGGCGAAGGAGTGGCGAAAGGTGTGGGGACTTACCTGCTTACGTATGCCTGCGCGCTGCACCAGGTCGCGGATCACATTGAATACAGCCATGCGGGTTAGGGAGCGTCCGGTTTTGCTGAGGAAGAGGTGGTCCTGACAGCCCGCTTGAATTACCATGTGGTTGCGTTCTTTTTCCTTGTAATATTTGATCCATTTGAAGGCTTCGCTGCCCGCCGGTACAAGTCTTTCCTTGTTGCCCTTGCCGGTTATGCGCACCATTTCTTCTTCCGGATACACTGCCGATAGCCTCAGGTCGGTCAGTTCCGAAACCCTCAGCCCACAGCTATAGAGTACCTCCAGCATGGCCCGGTTGCGGTGGCCGCCAGGCCGCGAAAGGTCAATGAGCGACAATAGCGTATCGATCTCTTTGACCCCAAGTACATCAGGCAGTTTTCGCCCGGTTCGCGGTAACTCGATGAATTCCATCGGATCGTTTTCCGTTAAGCGTTCTTCGCGCAGGTAGTGGTAAAAACTGCGCAGGCCACTCACGATCCGCGATTGTGAAGTGGCGCTCATGCCGATGTCGGTGACTTGTGACAGAAGACCGCGCACGGTATCTGCCTGCACCTGCGCAGGACTGGTGGGTGCACCCCCGGCAGTCACGAAATTTTTCAGCAGGCGCACATCGCGCGTGTAGGCTTCTACCGAATTCGGAGAGAGCGATTTTTCGAGCTGCAGGTACTGGGTAAATCCCCGTATCGCAATGTCCCAGTTCATAGGACAAAGTTGATACGGGCCGCTGGTGAATTGCCGTGAATTCTCATCTGATTTACACCAGTGGTTGTGCAAGGGTGTAAAATCGAAAATCCCCATGCGAGCATGGGGATTTTCAGACTAAATTACCTAAACAAATTCTATATTAATTAACCAAATTCGCTACCCCGAACGCCGTTGCGTTGTGGCAGCAAAGTTTTACTTCATTACTGATACCACTGCTGTTTGCTGATGAGCAGTGCTTCCTGAACGGTAATCCGTTCACCATCGTTGTAGGCGGTTACGAAAGGTCCGGGCAGCGTCTCGTAGGAGGAACGCAGGCGCTCACGCGTGTCCCGGGCCTGTTTGTAATCGGAATATTTTCCGGTGGTGTATTTCACCCATCCGTCGTGGTTTTCGATATCGAATTTTTCGCTGTAACGGTGCACAGATGAAAAATAGGTTTTGCCAACGACCCTGTGCGCAGCGAGTATCTGAACCTTATAAGTGATGCCGGTTTCAGGAGCCGGAATGGAAGTAGCGGCAGGGCGGGTTTCTTTCGCAGGCTCAAGTACCTTCACCGGTGGCGCTGGAATTTCTGCATTACGCACGGCATTGTCGGCGATTTCGGTAGCTATTTCGGCCGGTTTTACCGGTTGCGCAGGTGCTTCGGCAGGCTTAAACGGCTGGCTGGGTACTTCAGCGGCACGTGCAGGTTCTTCCATAGGTTCTTCGGCAGGTGTTACCTGGGCCATATCACCTACCACCAGCATGCCTTTGTTGGTTACGGCCATTTCTGCCGGAGCACTGTTGTCTATGTAAGACAACTTACCGTTGATGGCTGGTTGACCCTCGATGGGCAAAACACAATTCATACGATAACTCACCTCAATAGTGGGTTGCTGCGGGATGTCAAACCATACAAACTTGATGGTCTGCTCATCTGCGGTAACTACAGCCCCTCCATCGGAAAGTTTTTCGGCTTTGCAGTTGAGCGGAAGGGTTTCAAGAATTTTAGCAAACCCGTGGATGTTGTTTTGGTTAACAGACAACTTCACTACAAATTCTGTATCGGAAATTTTTTCAATAACACGGCTGCACCCCACGGCGTTATCGGGAAGCAGTGGCACACGTTGGGTGCCTGATGACTCTTCCTGACTAGTCTCGTTTTCAGCGATGTTGGAGGCCAGCGACTGACTGGGTGTCACCAGTATGGTGCGGGGCGGGATGTTGAAATCAACGCGCTGGTTTTCCTTGATGTAAGAGAAAATACCCGTTACTTCCCGTTGGCCGTTTGCATCGGGAAGGGCTTCCAGGTAATAGGAAATGGTAAAGGCATCTTCTTCGGGCAAGGCCATCCAGATGAATTTGGCCTTTTGGCTGCTGAAAGTAAATGAGGCACCGTTTGTTTCGGAAGGAGTGGCCACCAGACCATAGGGGAGCATGAGTTCGAACTTTGCAAATCCGCTGGTACCTGATTTCTCAATGGCAACGGTAACAAGCGTTTTTTCTCCCGAGGCGAGCGCCGTTGGCAATACAGCGGTCACATTGACCGTCGGCTCTGTAAACAGGCTTGCGAAATACAGCCCGACGAAATGGATGAGTACCAGTGAATATTTAATCATTCCGGCTCGGTATTGTTAGGATATTGAACCAGTGACAAATCTTTGTTTTAAGTGAGCCTGTGAATGACCGCTTCGCATGCAGTTGCTAACACACCGCTGTGAATTGCCGGAGAAGGACGGCGACGGTGTGGCTCCATGCCGCGCGGTTGATGACTTGTACCATGCGCCAGACGATGCGCACGCAGGTTGTAAGGCTTCAGGATCGTCGCGCAGCGAGCAGCGTGTCATAAAGGGCTGCCATGCGTGCCACCATCTTGTCGTAACTGAATTCCCTGACGGCAAACGCCCTTCCTGCTATGCCCATATTTTTTCGCACTTCAGGTTGTGCGGCGAGAGATGCAATGCGATCGGCCCATGCATCAGCATCAAATGAGGGCATTACCACGCCGCTTTCTCCGTCGCGCACACAATCGCTCACACCGCCGGTATCACTGCTTATTACGGGAACACCTGCAGCCTGTGCTTCGATTAGGCTTACCGGGGTGCCTTCATTCAGTGAGGTGAGCGCAACGAGGTCAAGCCCGGCAATAACGTGGTCAATGTCTTTGATCCATGAAGTAAAAAAAACATCGGCGTCATGTGGCCCGTCTTTTCCAACGGCACGCAGCGGTTGGCAATACGCTTCCAGGTCGCGGCGGTTTTCTCCATCGCCGATAATAAAGGCCTTGCATTTGAGTTGCGGATGCCTGAGGCGAATGGCTTTCAGCACATCGATAAAGAAGGTGTGGTTTTTCACCGGAGCAAAGCGCCCGATAATTCCCACCGCAAATTCGTCGTCGCCGATGCCATATTCTGTTCTGAAGCGGTTGCGCTTTTCAGTGTTGCCTGAGAGAAAGCGGCTGAGGTCAAAACCCAGCGGGATGATGTGCGTGCGCGCCGGTGAGCAGATTTTGTATGTACCGGTCAGTTCAAGGTGTTGTTGCCGGCTGATGGTTACGATGGCGGAAGAGAGTGCCGACAGCCTGCGCTCTGTCCATTTCACCAGCCATGCCTTGACACCGGTAAAGTAGGAAGAGAACACATGCCCGTGAAAGGTATGGACCACTACCGGCACGCCGTTGAGCCTTGCGGCAAGCCTTCCGAGGGCCCCCGCCTTGGCGGCATGGGTGTGTACGATGTCGGGTTTAAACGAGCGAATCATCCGGGCAATGCGCCGGTAGGCCCTGAGATCATCGCGTAAGCGCACACGCCTGCCCATTTCTGTGATTTCCTTGTATTCAACTCCGAGCTGGTCAAGGATAAAGCCGCTGTGCGCCTCGTCGGGCATGGGTGACCCACCCACCAGGTTGATTTCGAACCGGTCGGGCAGGTATTTGGTCAGGAAAGCCACATTATAGGTGGGGCCACCGAGATTGAACCTATTGACAATCCGTAAGATACGAATTCTCCTCGGAGGTTCCGGAGGGTTTTCCGGGGAAGAGGTCAAATTGAGGGGCTCGGGTGAGGTATTCATGTGCAGTTCACCGTATATTTGCGCCCCCAAATAAAGTATAATAGTCATGAAACAAGGCGTACATCCGGAATCTTACAGGCTCGTAGTATTCAAAGATATGTCTAATGAATACACTTTCCTCGGAAAGAGCACCACAGTCACCAAGGAAACCATCAAGTGGGAGGACGGCAATGAATATCCGCTCATTAAACTCGAGATTTCCAGCCAATCTCACCCCTTTTACACCGGCAAGATGCAATTTGTTGACACAGCGGGTCGCATTGACAAATTCAAAAACAAGTACGCCAAGTTCAAGAAAGAAGAGAAATAATTATCTCTAGCGATAGAAGGCCGCACCGCTCACGGGGTGCGGCTTTTTTTTGTCAGTCCTTGCCGGTTTCCATGGGTTTGATTCCCACAATTTCTAATCCAAAGCCTTCGATTCCCGATCGTTTTACCGGGTGGTCGGTGAGCAGGTGCATGCGCTGAATGCCCAGGGCGCGCAGAATCTGGGCGCCGGTACCAATGTCGCGTTTGTCGTGCCGGCGGAGAGCAAATTCCTGTCCGGATCCAAGTTCCGTTTTGCGCTTGAGTTGCAGCACTTCCTCCCACAGCAGCTGTCCGCCTTGCAGGTGATTGATATATAACAGCACCCCGCTCCCGTTCGCTTCAATGCGCTGCAGAGCGCGTTGCAGGCTCAACGCATGGCCGTCATCAGATGCCCCGAAGAGGTCACCCAGCAAATGGCCCGAGTGTACCCGAACCAGCACAGGCTCTGACGCATTCCAGGTCCCTTTCACGATGGCCAGGTGTTCAGTCCGCTCAACCAAATCCCTGAATACCATCAAACTAAACGTGCCAAACACGGAGTGGAAGGGCAGTTCCGCCACTTTTTCGACCAGGTTTTCGGTCTTGAGCCTGAAGGCAATCAGGTCTTTGATGGAGATGATGCGAAGGTCCAACTGCCGGGCAATTTCCACCAGGTCGGGCAGGCGAGCCATCGAGCCGTCATCGTTCATGATTTCGACCAACACCCCGGCCGGTTCCATACCAGCCAACCGGGCCAGGTCAACCGTCGCTTCTGTATGGCCCGGCCGCCGTAATACTCCACCCTGCTTGGCCTTCAGCGGAAAAACATGGCCGGGGCGTGCGAGGTCTTCAGCCTGAATAGTCGGATCGATCAGGGCCTGCACCGTTTTCGCCCGGTCGTGGGCACTGATGCCCGTCGTGCATCCATGACCCAGCAGGTCAACCGATACGGTAAACGCAGTATTGCGCGGATCGGTATTCTGGTTGACCATCATGTCGAGGCGCAGCTCCTCGCAACGTTCGGGTGTAAGCGCTGCACAAATCAGTCCGCGTCCGTACTTGGACATGAAATTGATCACTTCCGGCGTCACATTGCGCGCGGCAGTGACAAAATCACCTTCATTTTCGCGGTCTTCATCATCGACCACGATGATCACTTTCCCGCTTCTTAGATCCGCCACTGCACTTTCTATCGTGCTCAGCGTGGTCGTTGTATCCTCGGTTGTATGCATGCGGCAAAGGTACGTTTCACCGGTATTCGCCTGCCGGATGTAGTTTTGCACTATGATTTTGCCCATTGTTGCCTATGGCGACCCCGTACTCAAGAAGAAGGCGGTGGATGTCGAGCCCGGTTATGAAGGCCTGCAGGCCCTCATCGCCGACATGTTCGAGACCATGTAC
>DHLU01000225.1:0-331 GCA_002405435.1 Flavobacteriales bacterium UBA4660 | reverse complement strand
GCGCCCATGGCGTGGGGCTGGCCGCTCCGCAGGTAGGGAAGTCAATCAGGCTTTTTATCGTAGATGCCGCCCCATTTGCCGAGGGTGAAGACGGCGACCCTTCCTGCCGGGACTTCAAGCGCGTATTCATCAACCCGGTGCTGTTTGACGAAGAAGGCGAGGAATGGGCTTTTGAGGAGGGTTGCCTCAGTATTCCGGGAATCCGAGAAGAGGTAAGCCGAAAGCCCACACTCAAAATTGAGTACTACGACGAAAACTGGGAACTGATCGAGGAAGAACTGGACGGATTTCCGGCGCGCATCGTGCAGCACGAATACGACCACATCGAAGG
>DHLU01000010.1 GCA_002405435.1 Flavobacteriales bacterium UBA4660 | reverse complement strand
TCGAAGCGGAGATTAAATTGATTCGGTTTTTACAGCACCTCGAGCCGCCCCCATCTCCTTACGCAAACACATCCACGACATCCGGCACAATCAACTTCCCGGCAGTTTTGGCTACGATTTCTTCCACACTAACACCAGGGGCTCTTTCGAGCAAATGAAAAGCGCCTCCGCGGATATCGAATACACCCAGGTCGGTCACCACTTTTTTTACACAACCCACTCCGGTGAGCGGCAAGGTGCATTGGGAAAGGAGCTTCGAATTACCGGCCTTGTCACAATGTTGCATGGCCACGATAATGTTTTTGGCAGAAGCGACGAGATCCATGGCACCGCCCATGCCTTTGACCATTTTGCCGGGTACTTTCCAGTTGGCAATATCACCGTGGTCGGTAACCTCCATGGCCCCCAAAATGGTGAGGTCGACCTTTCGGGCCCGGATCATGCCGAAACTCATGGCGCTGTCGAAAAAGGCAGAGCCCGGCAGTGTAGTAATGGTTTGTTTTCCCGCATTGATGAGGTCTGGATCTTCTTCTCCTTCAAAGGGGAAGGGCCCCATGCCCAGCAATCCGTTTTCGCTTTGCAGCACTACTTCCACACCTTGCGGAATGTAGTTGGCTACCAGCGTCGGGATGCCAATGCCCAGGTTGACATACATGCCGTCTTTCACCTCACGCGCAATCCGTTTTGCAATTCCGTTTTTATCAAGCATAGCCCGGTTCTTTACCGGCAAATTTATTGATCCAGCGCCACCATAACCTATCTTTCCTCATGGTTAGCCGCTAGCGCCGGGTCAGAATTACCGCAAACTTCTCCTTCCATCTTAGGAAGTGTTTTTCAAAGAGTTCATAACTGAGCGCTGATAAGAGTATAGTGGCACCGAGATAGACCAGCCAAAACAGCCACCAGTCTTCGTCAGTGAAGTCGAAGGGCTGCACGAGCAGCAGCATAACGAAACTAATGAGTATGTTGTGGTACATGTACAGGCCGTAAGAGATCTTGCCCAGGTAATGGAATATGTTTTTTGAACGGAAAGCAAACCAGGCAGAGGGGTTGAACATGTAATTGAGGATCCAGAAAATGAAAAACACTCCGAAAAGGTGTTTGGTCAGCACCTGGCTGAGGTAACTGCCATCGTTGGGTTGCCAGCCCACGTGGGCCATCACCCAGATAAAGGCCCCATAAACAATGAGCCGCACAGACCAGTGAAGGTTCAATACAATGGGTTTGCGGTAGTGCCGCCATGCAAGCAGTGCCCCAATCGCCAGCATATCCATGCGTGCAAAGGTGTGCAGGTAGTTGTGCCAGGACGGGTAGGGGTAGAGAAACTGAAACCAGGCGCGGGTAATCAGGCTGACAGCTATTACACCCACCAGCACACGGGGCAACCTGCGTGCAGGCACCCATGCGACCAGCAGTGGCCAGAAAATGTAAAAATGCTCTTCGATACAGATGCTCCAGAAATGGGCGAAGGGAAAGGTCCACTCCATGCGGTGAATAGCACTGAAATTATTGACGAAAAGCGCTGTCCAGAGGTAGTCAGGATCTGCATGGTCCACCTGACCCGTTTCCCTCAGGTACAGGTGCGCATTCCATTGCACGATCAGCGGCCCGAGCGCAATGAGCAGAAAATAAAGTGGCCAGATTCTAAGTGTCCGACGCAGGTAAAATTTGGTGAAGTGAATGCGGCCGGTAGTTTCCTTTTCTGCCAGCAGCAGGTAGGTTATAAGGAATCCGCTGATGACGAAAAAAATATCGACACCAATGGTGAAGTTTTTTATAGAGCGGTGAATCCATTCGCCGAAGCCCGACAGGACGCCTGACTTCCCGCCCTCCAGAAACGGGTGGCCGTGTCCCCATCCTGTCCATGCCTCATAGCCGTGTGCCACCACAATAAGCATGGCGGCGACCATGCGCAGCACATCAAGATGGGGGAAGTGAACCGTTTTCTGCATCAGACCGCGCAAAAATGGTGAAAGCGTTCGGCAATTGCCGATTTGCGTTGCCCGCAGCATAGGGCTCCGGCATAAACGGTTGGGCAACGGGAATCCGGACGGCAGCGCCGGTCATCAGCTCTTGACGAAACGTCGGGTTTTGTTGCCGCTGCGGGATGCAATCTTCACCACATATACGCCCGGAGCAAATGCCTCGGTCGACAGGGATATTTTTCCGCTGATCATACCGGAATAAATGACCTGCCCGCGCGAATCGATGATGGAGAACTGCTGGGATGTGGCCCCGGAGAACTCAATGGTCAGCTGGCCCGAAGTCGGGTTGGGATATACAAGCATCTCTTCTGCATCGGAGATTCCACAAAGCACACCGATGATTTCAGAATACGCATAGTCACCATTGTAGTCAGTTTGTTTTAGACGGTAGTAACCCGTGCCGGCAATGGGCTGGGCATCGATATAACTGTAGTAAAGGTTTTGTGTGCTGTTTCCTGCACCGGGTATTTGAGCGAAGGAGGAGAAATCACTGCCGTCAGTGCTTTTTTCGAGGGTGAAAAAATCATTATTCATTTCAGAGGCAGTGGTCCAGACCAGTTTCACGGCCTGTCCCTCACAAGTGCCTGCAAAGGAGACCAGTTCTATCGGCAACAGCGTAGTGCAAACGAAAGGCTGAACGATTCGCCATCCGAAACCGTCGCTGACTCCGCCCCGGTAGGTGAAATTGGGTGTTATGTCGGAGCAAATCGACTGCGCCAGCAAGCCGTCGCCAAAGCCGTCATGTTGACCGCCCGCATATATAAAGAATGGACCAGGTTCCGGGCAAACCGATTGCGCGAGCACCGCGTCGCTAAAGCCGTCATGAAATCCGCCTGCATAAATGAACAGGGGAGTCGGGTTAGGACAGACAGATTGCGCCAGCCAGCCGTTGTCAAACCCGTCGTTGAGTCCTCCGGCGTATATAAAGAGCGGTGAGGGATCAGGACAATTCGTTTGCGTCAGCAGTGCGTCGGCATGTCCGTCATGGAATCCGCCCGCATACAAAAAATAGGGCGTAGGGTCTGGGCAAACCGACTGAGCCAGCACCACATCCCCGAAGCCATCGTTTATTCCTCCGGCATACATCATATTGAAAGTCGGATTGGGGCACAGCGATTGTGCGAGCAGCGCATTATCAGCACCATCCTGGGCACCACCGGTGTAGATAAAGGTGATGGTAAGGGGCGGACAGACCGATTGCGAGAGCAATGCATCGCCGTGACCATCGAATGCGCCTCCTGCATACATCATGTTGAAGGTGATTTGAGGGCAGACCGATTGTACCAGGCTGCCTTCTCCGTATCCATCGTTGTTGCCGCCCGCATACATGAAGTTAAATGTGATGGCCGGACACGCCGATTGGTTCAGCAGGCCATCACTGTTTCCGTCAGATATGCCGCCCGCGTACATCATATTGAGTGTGAGTTCAGGACATGCCGCTTGTATCAGCAATCCATCGCTTTGGCCGTCGTTGTTGCCGCCGACGTAGAGAAAATTCAACGTCAGGTCCTGACAGGCGGATTGCAGCAGTATGCCATCACCATGACCATCGCTGATACCCCCGAAGAAAACAAAATTCGGTGTCAGTTCAGGGCAAAAGGATTGGTTGAGTAACTGGTCTGCATACCCGTCACTTGTACCACCCACATACTGCGCGCGCAGCAAGTGAACACTGAGTAACAGCAATATGACAGTTACCGGTATTTTCAATGGATACGGGATGAGATCTGCGAATTGGGTTTGGATGCGCCGGAAACAACTGCCCGGCTGTCAATGCATAAGGCAGGGATATCGGTGTCCGGCTGAGGCAGCGCTTAGGGCACACGAACGCCACGACCACCCACAAAGGGTTGCTTGCTTTGGTTGCCGTTCCATACCATAGGCGTGCGGTCGCTAGTGCGTAATTCATTACCATTAGGGTAAGAGAAATACCCTCCCCGAAGCACCCCGCCAAATTGTCCTCCGCCGCTTACAGGCCAGTTAGCCGTATTGAAAAGTCCTGCGGAAGAAATAGAACCGTCACCATTCAACGCATTAAAAGTGCCGTAATTGAAGAGATAGCCCCCCACGCACTGCTCGGCGATGTTACCGCTCATGTCCATCACACCATAGTAAGAGGACCCGGCTTGCGTGCGGTTGGTTGCAGCGGTAGCAGCGAATCCGCAGCGCAGCGGACCAAACGTGGTGTTGTTGGATGCTGCGTAGGCACTCAAACCTGCACCCGATGCGGTGGACACCTCCGAACCTTGTCCGCCGTTGGTGAGCGCGCTGGAGACAGCGGAGGTAAGGCTGGTAGTGCCCCATGCGTACTCCCCGGGCACCATCGGAATACCAGCACCACGGCAAACTTTTTCAAACTCCATTTCTGTCATCGGACGCAGGCCCGACCAATCAAGGTAGGTCATCAAATCCTGCCATGAGAGCCATCCGCAGGCGATATTCTGCCCGTCAGCCGCTTCGTTGAATGTGCCGTTGCCGTTGAGGTCGCACCCAAATACCGCCGGCAGTGTTAACGCCGTACCGGGCGTCATAATCCTGATTCCATTCCTGGCATTGTTGGGTGAGGCCGAAGCGATGGCCCATGTTCCGGTGGCTGAAGCTGGTGAAAAATTGATGCGCGCATTTTGTTGGGTAAACGTCAGTGAATTGAGGTACTTGACATATTGCTCCTGGCTGATTTCATACTTCATGCAATAGAAGGCGTTGAATCCCTGCGGATAGGAGGCTGGAAGACTCGGAGTTCCGGTTGATCCCCACGCAGAGTTGCCATAGTTGCCTTGAGCGGCAAATCCGGCAGCCTGGGTGGCAGCAGTGATAGACATGACTGAGAAACTATAGCCTGAAACCGCATCACCGATAATAAAACTTCCGGTGGGGATAAAGACCATTTCAACACCGAAAACCTGAAAATTGTCGGTAGAGTTGGTGGGCGTCTGTAATGCCAGGGTGACAGTGGAACTGGAGATGTTTCCGTTTCCGGCAGCAGACCTGCGGATAAAAACACCCACACCATCCGACACGGCATCAACCTGCAGGATTCCGCCAGTGACCGAGTGGTCGCCGGAGTTCACGCTCAGCAAGGAGTGGTCCCATGTCTGTGCGCCACCGCAGACCTGGCGCTTGACAAATACCCACACGGCATCGTAGTTGGCAGGACCAATGGTCGTGTTCCAACTGTTGTCCCACTGAATGGTAAACTGAAGGTTGCCTCCCGTGGCGCTGGGCGTACCGATAACCAGGTTATTGGCCCACAAGGAGCCGGCACTAAGGCCGAGTAAACAGAGCAGGGAAATTAAAGAGCATTTCATGTCGTTAGAAATTAGTGTAGAGAATGATATTGAAGGGCGTTGTTTTGAGTGAAGAAGCAAAACACAACTTTGCACCGGCATGCTGCAGGGCTATCGTGTCTGAAGCGATGTTGACGCACTTGTTGCTATTTTGTGTTTGCCCGACGTGCCGGGAGGTCCTCTTGCATTTCGGGGCCTTTTTTAACGGGAAACGCCCGCGTAAGGTTGCGGTGCGCGGAAAGAATCTTGTGCGGCGTTAAACAGACGGGTAATCAGGGGCTGAGCCCTGTGAGCGCATGGTCAAAGTTGCTCGCCAGCGAAGAGATCGCGTGGTTCGGGCCTAACAGCGGCAGGTGCGGCCAGCGTCCATTGGGATTAATACCCTTCCATGCGGAAATGGCAGAACCGGCTTGGGTCCGGTAACGGTAAGGTCCCATTCGGGAGCATGCCAGGCGGAATGGCGAATATCACTCCGTTAAGGGCGGGCGCTGGCAGCTGGAAATAGGGCTGTATGGGTGCAAGCCGGTCTCAGGGAACATGGGTCGGCGATTTATGGCAGGGCCTTAAGCCCCATGTCTTCAAGCGAAGGTTGAAACCACAGTGGTAACCCCGATCAGGAATCCCATATGCATGGTGAAAACCAGAAGCCATGCCCCTTGCCTGGTTTTTTGGAGGCGCCTGGGTACAGCCGATGTACACCGGTGCGCCCTGCGGATGCATTCAATGCATGCTGCGCCGGGGTCGGGCCGACTTGTGCTTGCGCCAGGCGTAGTACAACAATCCGATACCGGTCAGCAATAACAATAAAGAACCCCACACAAATCCCTTTCCGTAAGGAGCGAGTTTTTCGTAGTCAATAACATACCGGCCTCCCTGGACAATTCCGGCCAGTGACAATACGATACCCGCCAAGAGGGCTGCTGTTTTCATAGATGGAAAAAGCCGGAGCCACGCAGCGGCGCGACCCCGGCCCGTTAAGACTATTTTTGAATGGTTGTGGTCGTAGGTGTATAAATGCCAAAAGTGATGGCACTCAGCAATCCGTCCACAAAGGAGTGCTGTATGGTCACGGTGTAGTCGGTGGCATTGCCCGCCATCTTGGTGGGGTCAGAAGTTTTCAGCGCCGCAAGACCGTAAATCAGGTAGTGATTTTTTTCGGTCACTTCCACGCCCGACTTGGCGCCCTCTCCCACCGAATAGGTAAGGGTGTAGCATGAAGTCATCATCAATGAAATGGCAAGCACGCATGTCAGATTCAACACAGTTTTTTTCATTCTAGTATAAGATTGATTTCCCTACTCGTATGGCTTTTCGGTTTCGCCCCGTTTTTTAGCGTGGCTTCTGGACTCCACGTGGCTTTTTTGAGCCGCGAGGGTTGACTGACAGCGCACAGCGCAGTTGTTTTCTTCAGTATATAGCATACTGATGACCTTCACCCGCACCGGCACCAACAACTCCCGCCGCAGGGCGAAAGTATTAAATATTTCTCCGAATGCTGGTTTCTGGGATGAATCCGGAAATACCCGTAAAGGTTTGCCCCGAATCAGCGCTGAGCGGGTCGAAGTGACTGCGTAGAACGCAGAAAAGATAGCCGGGGAGCCGCGAAGGGAATTTCTATGGAAGAGCATTCGTGTTGGACCCAGGCTACGCAATACCACCGGCAATGTGTGCGGTGTATACGAAGACGCCCATCGTACCCTGTTAAGGGGATAGTCCGGCGGCTGCAGTGCCTTTTGTCAAAGGCCGGGAAACCGCCAATGAATCATCACTAACGGCAGCATTGCGCAGCACCCAACATGCGCTGTTGTGATATACAAACGTTGTTTTCTTGACTATTGTCATGGTGTGTGAGATCTGCACCTGCAGGCCCCGGGACCTTTACCGCAACATAGGGGCAGCTCCAGGCTTGTAAGCGCATCCATAAGTCGTTAGTGGTTAGGGTGCGTGGTTAGTTAGCACGACCTGTCTGCTGCGTAATTTATTTTCTCGGAAAGTCACCATTAAACCCAGGTCCTTTTGCGATACCTTCAAATAATTCAAGACTTGAGCAAAGAACAAGGCTGGGATGCCGGAAGCACTGTTTATTTCCAGTGTGATCTTGTCCGGTACAACAAAATCAGCAAAGAATTTGTGACGTAGTGTATATCCTTTATAGTTTACAATATATATTTTTCTCATTCGAATGAGATCCCGGCCTTGCGGAATTCAATTTCCAACACTTCTTTGCACTCAATCTCCGGGAATCCCGGACCTAGCGCGTGGTGTACTTCAAGACAAATTCCGATGATCAAATAACGCTCTTCTTTCAGATTCATGCGCACATCACCCATTGATCGGATTATTTTAAACCGAAAGGTGCAAGGCCTGCCTTTGTTTAAATAGGAATTTGGTGCAATGTTCCTTGCATGTTCTCTCGTCATAAGACATAGCTATTGCAAGTCGATTGACCTTCACAGCCACCCGCAGCGGCAGCGCTTCCGGTTCAGAATATTTATTCGCGGTTTCTCGGCTACTGAACAATAACGGCTCGCTGTATTGAAATTTAATAGATTTGCGCTGAGTTCATGAAGCGCGTCGTAATTACACCCTCCAATATTGAATCCAACTACTGGAAGGACCTGCGCAGTTACCGGGGACTGTTCTTTTACCTCGCCTGGCGCGATGTGGTGGTGCGTTACAAACAGACTGTTATCGGAGTGGCCTGGGCCGTGGTGCGCCCCGCCCTCACCATCGCCGTGTTTTGGTTTCTGGGATGGATACTCGGCGTGCCGGCAGAAGGCGCACCACGAATCGTACTCGTCACCGCTGCCACCCTTCCCTGGCAGTTCTTCGCAAGTGCCTTCGGCGACGCCTCCAACTCGCTCATCGCCAACGCCAACCTGCTCACCAAGGTCTACTTTCCGCGCATCCTGATACCCGCCAGCACCTTGCTTGTTTGCCTCATCGATTTCTTTATTTCGCTTTCCTTGCTGGTGGTGGTCATGATCGCTGTCGGACATCCCCCGCAATGGAAAATGCTGCTCTTTCCTCTTTTTCTGGGACTGGCCGCCATGGCCGCATTCGGAGCCGGACTCTGGCTGGCGGCCCTCAATGTCAAATACCGCGATTTCAGATACATCGTTCCGTTCATCGTTCAGTTCGGACTCTATGTATCTCCGGTGGCCTTCAGCAGCGACCTCATCTACGCGCATGAAAGCATACCTGCCTGGTGCAAATACCTCTATGCCTGCAACCCCATGGTAGGTGTCATTGATGGATTCAGGTGGTGCGTGGCCGGACAGGATTTCCAGTTTCAGCTCCAGCCATTTATCGTTTCCTGCGCAGTGTCTTCCGTTATGTTGCTGGGAGGATTTTGGTATTTCAGAAAAACGGAGCGCTCATTTGCCGACTTCATTTGATTCGCGCTGAACACATATCGAAAGAGTATATCCTGCGTCAGAAAACCAGGAGCAATTACATCGCCCTGCGCGATGTCCTGGCCAGCAAGGTAAAAACCATGTTTTCTTCCTCGGGTGCAGGTACCCGCTCAGAATCCTTCATGGCGCTCGACGATGTGAGTTTTACCGTGCAGCAGGGAGAGCGGGTGGGTATCATTGGGGAAAACGGGGCCGGTAAGTCTACCCTGCTTAAGGTACTTTCACGCATCGTATCTCCATCGGCCGGCCGAATAGAAATTGAGGGTCGTGTGGCGAGCCTGCTCGAAGTGGGTACCGGATTTCACCCTGAACTTACCGGAGAGGAAAATATCTACCTCAATGGAGCCATCCTTGGAATGTCTCGCTGGGAAATCAGGAAAAAATTTGACGAAATCGTCTCGTTCGCCGAAGTAGACAAATTTCTCGACACTCCTGTGAAACGCTTTAGCAGCGGGATGTATGTGAGACTCGCATTCGCCGTGGCTGCCCACCTCGAACCCGAAATTCTCATCGTCGATGAAGTGCTGGCTGTGGGCGATGCCGAATTTCAAAAAAAGTGCCTTGGCAAAATGAAAGACATCAGTACCGGCGATGGCCGCACAATATTGTTTGTCAGTCACAACATGGGGGCTATCCGCAATTTCTGCAACCGGTGTCTCTACCTCGAAAAGGGAAGGGTAAAGGCCGACGACGCCACTGAAAAGGTGTTGCCCCTCTATTTTGGATTGGGTAACCGTTCGGAAAATGCCGGTTTTGTTTTCAACGCGCGGCCGCTCGATGCCACGGGAGAATGGATTAGCGGTTCTGATATTGAAGTAGAAATTGCCTGGACACGCGGAAGATATGCCCCGGGTTGGCATGCGGATATCGCTTGCTATACGCTGGAGGGAGAAAAACTATTTGCCCTTCAAAGCCACACCCTGGAGGGTTTTTCTTCTGAAGACCCGAATGCGAACGGTATCGTGTTTCGTGTGCGTAATACCGGACTCATTGACCGCGATCTCAGACTCGATTTCGGTATCCGTCCCCGTGCGCACCTGCCCTACGACCTGGTGGTTGAAAATGCGCTGTTGCTCAGTCCGGGCAACAAGGGCATCACCCACAATAAAGTTCCGGATGTATTGCTTGTGCCGCCGGCCTCATGCCGGAGCATCACCACATGAAACGCGTAACCCTTGTCGAACAGTCATACTGGGACAACAGCTACCGGGGAGTACCTCCTTCTCTCCAACCGCCCTCCGATGCCCTGAGCGCCTGGATTAAACGATATGTGACACCGGGTGCGGGAAAGTCGTGTCTGGAAATAGGTTGCTATCCGGGCAGGTACCTTGCCGTGCTCGGCGAACTTGGGTATACACTCAACGGCATTGACCTCACGCCGGCGGTCTTGGGTATGAAAGAGGCGTTTGAAAAAAAATACAGTACCGGAACGTTTCAGCAGTTGAACTTTCTTGATTTTAAATCCGAGACACCCTTCGCGCTGGTCTGTTCTTTTGGATTTATAGAACACTTTACTGACTGGGAGACTGTGTTGCGTAAACATGCTGAGCTCGTAGAGCCCGGCGGGACTATCGTGGTGGAGGTGCCCAATTTCCGCGGCACGCTCCAGCGTTTCCTGCACCGTCGCCTCGATGCGGAAAACCTGCGTCGCCATAACCTTGAAGCCATGCGTCCCGATCGCTGGGCACGCGTACTTTCTGATGCGGGGTTTGACATTGGCTGGCAGGGCTACTTCGGCAAATTTGTTTTCTGGCACGACCACGGCAGACATGGCTTTTGGCAGCGCGCTTTGTTGCGCACCCTGCGCATGCTGACACCGTTGCTCAGGATGCTGCCCGAAGGTTGGTCGGCCGTGTCGCCCTATGTCGGTATCATTGCGCTAAAGAGAAAGCCATGAGTTATGTGGTAATACGGCTTGCCGGAGGCCTCGGCAACCAGATGTTTGAATACGCTGCAGGTCGCAGTGTAGCGGACAGTCTCGGGGTGCCGCTGTTTCTTGATACCTCGTTGCTTGAATACCGCGCCCCTGGTATGGTGCATACCGCGCGCGACTTTGCCTTAAACGTATTTCAAATCAGGGCACAACCTGTTCCGCCGTCGTTGCTGGCGACCCTTAAGGCTCGGGAGCAGCGCATAGCTTCGAAGGTCTTGAAAAAAATTTGGCCCTCCGCATTGCCTGTGCGGTTTATCGACGACCGCCACTGGGCGCCGG
Organism: Flavobacteriales bacterium UBA4660; assembly: GCA_002405435.1. GTDB lineage: Bacteria > Bacteroidota > Bacteroidia > Flavobacteriales_D > Sanyastnellaceae > UBA4660. The sequence continues at coordinate 571 of DHLU01000010.1, read as the reverse complement.
GACGGCCATGGCCCGGGGGAGGCAAGCCGGTGTATATGCAGGGATACTGGCAGGATGAGCGTTATTTCCAGTCCATAAGGCCACAGCTCTGTCAATCTGATTTTGTGCCTGCTCACCCGATGCCCGCAACCGTTGAGGCGCTGCGCGACGCGATAAAAACGCAGCCTTGCATCAGTGTGCACGTAAGGCGCGGAGACTATGTGACCAATCCGCATGCAGCGGCTTTCCACGGTACCTGCGGACCGGATTACTATGCGAGGGCTGCATCCTTGCTGCGGCAACGCACCGGTGTCGCACACTACTTCCTTTTTTCAGATGATATGTAATGGTCAAAAAAAAACATAGTCTTACCCGGTCCGGTGTCCTTTGTGCAGCCCGGCGAAACAAGCGAAGCCCATTGGGAACTATGGCTCATGAGCCAGTGTAACCACCATATCATTGCCAACAGCAGCTTCAGCTGGTGGGGAGCCTGGCTGAATGATGCGCCCGGCAAAGAGGTTGTGGCTCCTGAGCATTGGTTTGCAAACCAACGGAGCAATATTGCGCCTGCAAATGGCTAAGGTGAAGACCA
>DHLU01000072.1:8158-15049 GCA_002405435.1 Flavobacteriales bacterium UBA4660 | reverse complement strand
TAGACATACCGGCCGGTTTCATCGTTCCAAAGCAAGTTCCAGTAATCAAACTGTTTTTGGCGACTGATCTGGCGTTCGGGACCTGCCATTCCGACGTTGTAACTGGCCGCGGCCATGGCCCATGAACCATAACGGTCATAGGCATCACGCAGGTAGTGACAAGCCGCCCGCGTGCTTTTTTCCACGTGGTAACGCTCATCCACTTCTTCGTTGATTTCAAGTCCGTACGACTTTCCGGTGGCTTCCAGAAACTGCCAGAAACCGGTCGCACCTGCCGGCGATACGGCCTGGGTAAAAGTGCTTTCGATCAGCGCCAGGTACTTGAAATCATCGGGTATTCCCTCCTCCTTCAACACCGGTTCAATCACCGGAAACCAGCGGTTTGCGCGCTTAATCGCCAGCAGCGTATTGGAATGCCAATACGTGTTAACCAGTAGTTCGCGGTCGAGTTTCTCCCTTACGTCCCACTGCTCGAGTGGAACACGCTCTCCGGCAAATTCAATGGCACCCGGAACCGGCAACGAATAGATGCGGTAGTTATCCCTGATATGGTCGCTGTAACCGGCGTCATCGCGCAGGGGTGCGCTCTTGCTGAAAGCGTAGATGGCAATGAGCACCAGGGTGGCTGCCGCGCCGGCCATACCGGCCAGCAGGGCGGTTTTGCGCGTGTGGTTCATGGCAGGTAGCTGTATTTTCCTTTTTTCAGGTTGATACGGGTAAGGGCAAACAGTGTTATAAAGGTAACGCCAATGAGCACCAGATTGGGTACACAAATGCGCAGGGTATCAACAAACCTCCACGCATCGAAATACCCTTGCACCGCTATCTTATTCGACACTTCGGCCCTGAACAACTCACCGGCCCGGTAGTTGAGCCAACATCCTACAATACCGACAACGATGATGACCAAGCAGATCATCCAACCCTTCATGCCGCAATAAGCCAGGTTGTGTGTGGTGTGATCGCGACCGCCACGGGCCGGTGAACGGCCGGCCAGGAGCCGGTTGATGGTTACAATAGCTGTATCGGAAAGCGGCACACACAGGAGGGTTGCCAGCAATATGATGTCAAGTACAGGGTTCAGCATAAAAGCATGGTAGGTGGAAACCGGATCCGGCGGCATCCAGGCCGATACATTGGCAGGCGCTGCCTGAAGGTGCTTCAAAAAAGGCAGCAGGGCCATTACATAACCGAGTAAATGGCTTCCGCTGTCTCCCATAAACATCGAAGACACCGGCCAGTTGAACCGCAGAAATGTCAGCAGGGCTGCTGTTAGAAATAGCGTCACCGGCCATCCCTGTCCCATCAGAAAGAGTCCGCCTATGGCCACCAGACTCACCGAAGCAGCCACCCCATCCATGTTGTCAAACATGTTAAGGCTGTTCATCACAACCACGATCCATCCGAGCAACAACAGCATCAGCCAGGGCGGGTAATGGCCCCACAGGACGGCGACGAAAATGCCGGCTGCCACCCATTGCAGGCCAAACTTTCTGAGCGCCGACATGCGGCTGACGTCGTCCCACATCCCAATGGCAAAAGCCAGAAAAGCACCGGCGTAGAAAGCCAGGGTGGTGCCAGTAAAGGCAAAGCCGGGCATCAGCGCATGGCTGAGCAGTGAAAAGCACAGGGCTGCGGCGAACAGGATTCCACCCAGTGTCGGCTTCTGGCTTTTACTCCAGCGCGAAGCGGCATCCAGCGATTTACGGGTTGTACCCAGTTGGCTGATCCAACGCTTCAGCAGCAAGGCCAGCCAGAAAAAAAACACCGTGCTGGCAGGAAACAACCACCAGGGCATCGAGGAATAACCGGAATCAAAAGAATACATCAGTCAACTGGTTCAACAGTGGAGCATTTTTATCTTTTTCCGACAGTATAAAAGGTCCTGTACCCCAATCTATACCCAGGGCAGGATCGTCGAAGCGCAGCACACGGTCTGATTGCGGGCTGTAGTAACGCGAGCATTTGTAAGAAAAAACCGTGTCCGATTCACGCACATGGAAACCATGCGCCATGCCTTCCGGCACAAAAAGCTGCACATGGTTCTGGTCACTGAGTTCTATGGCATAATACCGGCCATAGGTCGGCTGTGTTTTCCTCAGGTCCACTACTACATCGAGCACCTTCCCGCGCGATACACGAACGAGCTTGGCCTGCGCTGCACCCGGAGCCTGAAAATGTAGTCCTCGCAGCACATGCAGGCCGGAAACCGATTCGTTGTCCTGAACGAAGGTGATGTTGAGCCCCGTTTCTACCCGGAAACGGGCTTCATTAAAAGACTCCTGAAAACTGCCCCGGTGGTCTGAAAAAACCTCGTTGTAGATGATCAGCAAATCTTTAAACGGGGTCGTTTCTATCTTCATTTTTTCTTTCCCGATTTGAATTTACGCAAGGCGACTCCGCCGCCCTTGCGGTTGCCTTCGCTGTAGTAGCCGTAACCATAGCCATATCCGTAGCCATATCCGTAACCATACTTATAGCTGTACTTATTGCGGTCCATGTCGACGCTGTTAAGCACACTGCACAGCCGGTTGATGCGGCTTTCGTTGATGAGCTTGTCGGCTACCTGCACAAATTGCTTTTTGCTGTAATCGCTCTTGAATATGTACAGGGGGTAGTCTGCCTTCTGAATGATGGAAACCCCGTCTGTAACGAGTCCTACCGGAGGGGTATCAATGACGACAAAATCATAGCGCGACTTTAACTCCTCGATGATTTGATCCATCTTCTCGCTGATGATCAGTTCGGCCGGATTGGGTGGTATAGGGCCGGCTGTGATGTAATCGAGGTTTTCGAGCTGGCTCTTGCGCAGACAGTCATCCAACGTGCTGCGGCCAATCAGCAGGGTACTCATGCCTACCGTGTTTTCCACTTTAAAACCCTTGTGGATTTTAGGTTTCCGCATATCGAGGTCCACCACAACCACCCGCTTGCCGCTGAAAGCCACGATACCCGCCAGGTTGAGTGAAACGAAGGTTTTGCCTTCTCCCGAAATCGTAGAGGTAACCGCTGCCAGCTTTGAACCGGGCGTGTTGTTGATAAACTGCAGGTTGGTGCGCAGGGCGCGGAAAGACTCTGCCATGAGCGAACGCGGACTTTTATCGACAAGCAGCATACTTACCGGAATCTCTTCCTTGTACTTCGGAATCAGCCCCAGCGTCGGCATCGAAGCGTTGGAGAGTTTGACAATTTCATTGAGCGAAGTGATGTTGTTGTGCAGCAGGTAGCGCATGGAAACTATCAAAAAACTCACCACCGTACCTACCAGGAAGAATGCGCCCAGCACCACATTTCTGCGCGGAGCTACCGGGGCTACCGGTATGCGGGCCTCCTCAAGAATCTGGTTGGTCGAAACGAAACCTTCCTTGGAAATGCGGTACTCGATAGACTTCTCGAGCAACATGGTATAATACTTCTCATTGATGTCAAACATCCGCTGCAGACGAGCGTATTCCAGTTCCTTTTCAGGCAGGTTGTAATACGTGCCTTCCAGTTCTGTCAGTTTTAGGTTGAGTTTGCCGCGGCGCTCCTCCAGTTTCTTTCTGAGTGAACTGATGCTGGTAACAATCAGTTCTTTCTGCACATTAATCTGGTATTCGAGGTTCTTGACGTAGTTGCTGTTTTCCGTAACTGAAAACAAGGCCTCTTCCTTCTGCAGCAGCAAATCGTACAACCTGTTGAGCAACTTGCTGAGCGAGCCTTCATAACGGCTTCCGGTAATGAGCGTCACCAAGTTGCTCACCTCGATGTCATCCAGGCTCTTTTTCGTCAGGCCCTCTACTTCATCCAGCATACTCCTGTCGAGGTCTAGTACAACCAATTCATCCTGAAACTCGCCTACCCGGTTGAGATACATGGTTGAAACACCCTCGAGGTTAGTGATTTTATAATTCTGTTTGTAGGCATTCAGCATGTTTTCAGAATCCCTCAGGCGCTCGTACACTGTATCGATCTGGTCTGTAATAAAATTGATAACGTTATCGTCAGACTGCTTCCGCTTTTCGAGGTCAAACTCGAGAAAGGCGCCAGCATGGGCTACCACAAAATCCCTGGCAAGTTGCTGGTTGTTGTCGCGGTACGTGATGGCGATGGTCTTGGCGGTATTGTTGAGGATTCTGACATTCAGGTTGGCAAAGAAGCGGGCAGTGAGGGCATTGATGTTATTAATCTTGAAATACATGATGTACTCTTCATCCTGCGCCTTCAGGCGCTCCCAGTTAAGCACGCTGGCCTTAATGGTAAAATCGTCAAGAAACTGGTCATTTCCGGCCTTCAACCCCTTCAGTTGCTTGCCCTGGTAGCGGAGGTTATAGGTGTCGGGCGAGGTGAAATCAATGTACATCGGAATTTCAACCAGGCCCTCAGTTTTCAGGTTTGAGATTTCGACGGCGTAAGGACAAAGCAGGTATTGCTCATGGGTGAGGATCTGGCCTTCGGCGAAGTAGGAAATTTTGATCGGAATCGATTCCAGTGCACGCTTGATGAGGAGCTTTGAGCGGAGCAGCTCCACCTTGGCCTCCACCGAGTTATCTTCTCCCACCTGCGCCACCTGCAAAACCTTGGTGGCATTGTCATCCTGCCCGATCTGGATAACGGTATTCGCCTCATACACAAAAGGGGTATAGCGCAGGTACAACCAGGCTCCGGTAAGCGCGAGTGCCATGCTCAACACCACCCATACCATGGATTTTTTCAGGATGTACAGAAAAAGCCCCAGATCGAATTCATTGGAGAAATTCGTCAGGCGCTCCTTATACTCCTTTATGTTGCTCTGGTCGTATTGCGTCATGACTGATCAGAAGCCCCTCATGATCAAAACATAGGACAGGGCGAGTCCGGTTACAATAGTGAAATAAGGCTGCAGGTCGCGCATGACCTCGTTGGCAATTTCCGGCACCGGCTCAACATAAATTACATCGCCCGCCAGCACAACCATCTGGCCGTACTCAAGCCCTTCGATGGTACTCAAGTCTATGAGGGCCACCTTTGTGCCTTCTGCCGTCTGCCGTATCAGTTTGATCTTGGAAGCATTGCCCCGGTCTGAAATGCCGCCGGCAAGGGCCAGGGCTTCGAGCACCGTTATGTTCTGGTTGGTCAGGGGCACCACCCGCGCCTGTCCGCCCTCACCCGGAAAGACCAGTACCCTGCGGTTGATTACTTTAACAATGGCATAGGGGGCATTGAACTGGGTCAAATAGGCGTCTTCGAGCAGCTGTTGTGCTTCGTTGATGGTGTAACCACCCAGCTTGATTCTACCCACCTGGGGAAGGTCTGCATAACCGAGGTTATCCATGAAATAATTGAAATCCTGAAAGTTGAAAAAGCGCTGGCTGTTGGTGTTACCGCTGGTAAACTCGAGGATCATCGCCCCTTCATTGGTAAAAAGCTGAAAGGAAATGATGTCGTTGGGCGCAAGCCGGTATTCGACGTTGCTGCTGTCGGTATAGAGCGTATCAAACACATAATCGGTATGTGTCTTGAGCATGAGGTTTTTATTGATGGTACAACTGGCGATAACCAGGGGGAAGGCCAACCATAAGTAGTAAAGTTTCATCGGTTTCAGGAAAAATGTGTAGAGGCAAAAGTAAGGTATGCCGGCCTAACCCATTTTTGCAGCCCTATGACAGACAAAACCGTGGTAGTGCTGGGTGCCAGCACCAAACCCCAGCGAATCTCCTTTGAAGCTGTTAACAGGCTTTCAGCAGCCGGATACCGCGTGGTGGCCGTGGGCCGAAGGCCCGGAAACGTCGGTGGCGTGGACATACAGACCGGCACCCCCGAAACGGGACCGGTATATGCCCTTTCGCTGTACCTCAATGCGGCCAATCAGGTACCTTATTATCCCTATATCCTTTCCATGCGGCCGGACAAAATCATCTTCAATCCGGGTACTGAAAATCCAGAACTGGAGGCGCTGGCAGCGCTCAAGGGCATCGCAACCGAACAGGCGTGCACACTGGTGATGCTAACTTCCGGCCAATTCTGAGTACAACACATGAGACTGATCGGACAGCGCGTGATTTTACGGCCACCAGGCGCCGCAGATGACGACTTCATTCTCTCGTGCGAAAACAACCGCGACCACTGGGCCTTCAGCCAGCGCACCGAAGCGCTGAGTGCCTCCGACCTGAGGGAATTCCGCAACAATACACGGGATTTCTTTTCAGACGGCCAGCTGAGACTGCTCATTACCCTGCATGACAACCGCAGGGCGGGTATAGTTGACCTCTTCGCCTATCTCCCCGAAGAGCGTCACGCGGAAGTAGGCATGCTGGTATTTCCCGCAGAACTCCGGCGACTCGGTCTGGCCAGCGAAAGCCTAAACCTGCTCTGCCAATACGCCTTCAGCGTGTTGCAGCTCAGCGCCCTGCAGGCAAGGGTTCAGCACGACAACCATGCGAGCCGGATGCTTTTTATAAAATCGGGATTTGAACCCGCTCCAACAAACGACAGCCAGCCCTTTATCCAATTGCAAAAACTATCGTCATGAAAAGAAAATACCTCGTTTGGGGCCTGATCACGGCATTGGCCGCCGGCCTCTTGCTGGTGCTGGTCATCTGGCGGAGCATTTTCGGGCCCGCCACCGCCTTTACCGGTGAAAAGGTGGTGCTAGAGATCAGGACGGGAAGCACTTTCGCCGATCTTCGAGACCAGCTGGTGCGTGAGCAGATTATTCGCAGCGCCTCAGATTTCGCCTGGGCCTGCCGATTGAAGCGGTTTCACAATGCCGTAAAACCCGGCAGGTATATCATCACGCGGGGAACGAGCCTCAACCGCCTGATCAACCGCATTCGCTCCGGTGCCCAGGATCCCGTTATGCTCAAGATTCCACCCTGCCGTACCCTCGCCCACCTAAGTGGTGCCTTGTCAAAACAGCTCGAACCCGACTCG
>DHLU01000072.1:7718-8016 GCA_002405435.1 Flavobacteriales bacterium UBA4660 | reverse complement strand
AGAACCCGACTCGGCACAGTTCGCCAACTACCTGTATGATCCCGCCCTGGCCGATTCGCTCGGACTTACCACCGCGACGCTGCCCTCCCTGCTGCTGTCCGATTCATACGAATGCTGGTGGAATACCTCCCCCGCCTCTTTTATCGAGCGCATGCAGCGCGAATGGGCGGACTACTGGACAGAAGAAAACAAAACCAAAGCGGCTGCACGTGGCCTCTCACCGCTGGAGGTCAACATTCTTGCTTCTATTGTGCAGGGAGAAACCGCAAGGCAAGAAGAGGCGCCGGTCATCGCCGGG
>DHLU01000072.1:2834-7601 GCA_002405435.1 Flavobacteriales bacterium UBA4660 | reverse complement strand
GGCAAGACGAGGCGCCGGTCATCGCCGGGCTCTACCTCAACCGGCTTAAAAAGGGGAAGCGCCTGCAGGCAGACCCAACGGTTGCCTTTGCGCTTGGACGCGATATACCCAGACTCACCTTCAGCGACTACGATTTTATTTCCCCCTACAATACTTACCTGATTGATGGATTGCCTCCGGGACCGATTGCCCTGGTCAGCACAATCTACCTTGATGCGGTGCTTAATGCTGCCGAACACACCTATATCTATATGTGCGCCCGTCCCGACCTGAGCGGATACCACAACTTCACGGCCTCCTACGAACAACACCTGCAGAATGCCAACGCATACAGAAGGGCCATCAATAGCCGCTGAAACCGGCTCCCCTCAGTTCCGGTGAAGGCGGCAGACCGTTCGCGTTCTAATTTTACCCTTGCAGGGTTGTTGCCGCAGTTATTTGTTAGTTTTGACCCTGACAATTAAGCAGTTTACCTTTTGGTCAAGGACGCCAACACCGGATATTCAGGCAGGTACTTCATATTCATCTCTACAGTACTCGCGGCAGTCGTCGTGTCGCAACTATGGCTCTCCCTCTCCCTGCAAAATCAAGAGGAACGCGCTGCCAAAATGCAGCTGATCTCCCGGCAGAAAATTCTGGTGAATGAGGTTCAGACCATTGCCGCGGATTTCTTTCTCTCTGATTCAGTGGTGGCGGACAGGGAAAGATCCCTGGAACTGGAGTCACGGCTGGAGAAGATCAAAAGTATCCAGATGGCCGTGGTCAATGGAAGCGAACTATACCGGGTACGGGGCAACAACAGTCCGGAGATGGATGCTATCCTCACCCGCCATTCCCATGACTTTCTCGGGCTCTGCGAACAACTGGAAGCGTTGGTTTCAGGGAAAGCGGCAGCGCCAGACTTGCGCGCGAAGTTAAAGTCTTCCGCTGCTGCCTACAGCGAGGGTGTTTCCCAAATGCACCTGCAGCTTTTTCAGGAGAACGAAAGCAAGTTGCGCAACATCAGCCTTCAGGGCTGGCTGCTCATGCTGGTAACCCTGTTGGCGCTGGTCTTGTCGTTTCTGCTCTTCGTGAGACCCGTTATGCATCAGTCAAGGCAGCAACACCGCGCATTGTCTGACATGAATAAAACACTCCAGCATATGGGTGCATTGAAGGATGAGTTCATGGCCAACCTCGGGCATGAACTCAAGTCACCCGTAGAGGGCTTGTCGAATATGGTAAAACTGCTGCTCGATACACGGCTCACCGAAGAACAAACCAGGCTGGTGAAAGGGATTAAATCGGGCACAGAAAACCTTTCGCGACAAATCAGCGACATCCTTGACCTGTCGAAATTGAAGAAAGGCGAATTTGAACAGGTGCGTTCCCGTTTCAACGTTCGCGAAATGATGGACGAAGTGATTGACAGCATCAAGCCACTGGCCCATGCGCGGCACATCGAGGTGCTACATGAGGTGACGCCGGAAGTGCCGGCTGAGATTAACCAGGATGAGTTTCGCATTCGTCAGGTATTGATTAAGCTGCTGTCAAACGCGGTCAAGTACACCCAACAGGGTGAAGTAGAGGCGCGGGTTGAGCTGGTCAATGAGGCTGACAACCTGGTGCATCTGCGTTTCAGTGTGAAAGACACCGGCCAGGGGATGAGCGAGGAAGTATCGCGCAACCTTTTCAGGCGTCGGGCCGATGACCTCATTTCCACATCCGGCGACGGGTCGGGCATAGCACTCAGCCTGAGCAAGGAACTGGTTAACCAGCTCGGCGGACGCATCTGGGTGGAAAGCAAGCCCGGACGCGGTTCCACTTTTTACTTTACCATAGTGGCCGAAGCTGCCTTGCGCATTGCCGCGCGCGAGGTTGCCTTGCGCGAACTGAAGGCGCTGGTTATCGATGACAACAAAACGAGTCTCAAAATTCTGGTTCGTCAGTTGTCCAACTGGGGCATACAGGCCACACCTTTCAATAGTCCCGACCTCGTCGCAGAGGTGTTCGACAAACTGCACAGGTTCGACTTCTGCATCATGGACCTGGAAATGCCCGAGATGGATGGCCGCATGCTGGCGCGCAGAATCAGGGAAAAATACCCTGACAAGGAACTGCCAATCATTCTGCTGTCAAACAGCGGAAGGCAACTGATGGAAGACGACCAGGCCCTGTACAGTGCCTACCTGACCAAACCCGTCAAGAGCAACCGCTTGCTCGACACAATCTCCGATGTAATTGGCATCAGTACCGTCGAACTCTCTAAAATGGCCTACCAACTTAAGGCTGCCTCCGAAGTAGCCGGTCCAAAGGGGCTCCGCATACTGATTGCGCAAGACAATGAGCTGCGCCGCGCCGTCACCAACCGCACACTCGAAAGGCTGGGCTACCGCTGCGAAGTGGCGCTCAATGATGACCAGGTCATTGAAAAGATGAGCCGCAACAGTTACGATGTGCTGGTCATGGATGTGCAAAACGGTGAGATCAATGGTATAGAAACAACCCGCACATTACAGAAAACAACCGCGAAGAAGAAAATGCCGCTGATTATCGGCATTGCCGAAAACAAGGAAGGCCAGCACCAGGGCATTGCAGCAGGCATGGATGATTGCATAGACGCCCCGAAGGTTCAGGATGAACTGGAAGACAAGATCAATGCATGGTTTGACCACGGAGATTAAGCGGGCATACAGGATAGCGCTCAACCCCCGCGCTGGAGGAAAATAGTGCGTGGTAGTTATAGCACACGCTCGCGTACATCCCGGCGCACCGGTATCTTTGAAAGAACCGCGTAGAGTTGCTCCAGTGTAAAAGGTTTGGGAAGGAAACCAGTCATGCCTGCTTCCTCACAACGTATTCTGTCCTCTTCGGAGTTGTTCGCCGAGATGGCTACAATGGCGGGCTTGGGATTTATACCTGCGTCTCCCCTAATCAACCGCGTAGTCTGAAGGCCATCCATGCCCGGCATCTGAAGGTCCATAAGCACCACATCGTAACTGGCTGCCCTGGCCAACTCAATGGCGAGAAAACCCGTTTCAGCAAAATCCGCGGTAAGACCGGCACAGGCGAGCATGTGCCTGAGCACGGCCTGGTTGACCTCATTGTCTTCAGCAATCAAAATGGAAATACCGGAAGGAATTACGGCCTCTACGCCTAAATCCGTCGGCTGCTTCTTTTGCACGGTATCTGCCACCTGGACGGGGAAGGTCATGGTAAATACCGATCCTTTGCCCATGACACTTCTTACTTCCAGCGTGCCATTGAGTATCGTCATCAACTGACGCGAAATGGCCAGCCCGAGGCCCGAACCTCTAAACCTGCGGTTTGAACTATTGTCGAGCTGGCTGAACGCCTTAAACAACTGCCCTACCTGCGAGTCCGGAATACCGATTCCGGTATCTTCTACCTCAATCTGAATCATCCATTGATCACGCAGCCGGGAGAGGATTCGGGACCGCACCACGACACCGCCCTGATCAGTAAATTTGATGGCATTACTCAGGAGATTGCGCAATACCTGTCTGATACGCGGACCATCCATATACAATGTTTCGGGCAGGTCGTCTTGAATATCGAGCCTCAGCCACAGGTTTTTCAGGCCGGCATTGGCATTGAACAGTTCCGTGACCTCATAGAGTGTCTTGCTGAAGTCGGTGGGCTCGGCGTGCGCCTCCATCCTGCCCGACTCAATTTTGGAAAAGTCAATCACTTCATTGACCATATTCACCAGGTCATTTCCACTGTTAAGTATGGTCTCGACCATGGTTCTCTGCGCCGTGTTGAGGTCTGTCTGACGCAATACACTGGCCATACCGATAACGCCATTAAGCGGTGTGCGTATTTCGTGGCTGACCGTTGCCACAAACTGCGACTTTGCGTTGGTAGCCTTTTCGGCATCTTCCTTGGCCTTCATTAGCTTATTATGGTTGTCGACCACATCGGTTTTGTCCGTTACACGGTAGACCAGAAATTCATTTTCCTTCTGAAGAATGCGCACCACAGAAATTTCACAGGTCATGATATGACCGTCCGCATGAACGAGTTCCCTGGTCGTTGTCCAGAATTTACCCCTTGCAAATTCTTGCCGGGCAAACTTGATTTCCTCAAGGGTGAGCGGGTGCTTTCTCAGTACACCAAAGTCGTGGTCAATCAACTGCTCCCTGGAGTAACCGAACATCGCACTGGCCCGCTCATTAAGATCGAAGATGTCACCATCCGTATCGGTAATAAATATCGAGTTTTCGGTTGCCGACACAATGCTCTGAAGCAACATCTCACGGATGCGGCTGGTTTCCTGCGACCTCAGGTTCCGGCGCAACATAAACCAGGCACCCAGTATACCGACCACATAGGTGAAGACAACGGCCGTTTCCGCCGGACCCATATCAAGCCTGCGAAAGAACATTAGCAGCGGAAGAAAGGTCAGTGAGAACAGTGTGTAGAAACCCAGTTGCATTTCATTGCGGCTCAGCACCAGGCTGACCATGGTGGCCAGGAATACAGGTACCGAAAACGCAATACGGGAAAATTCCAAGGTCCACGCAACAGAAGCAGCCGCTGCAGCAGCCAGAAAGAAAATTGAATTGGCATTAAAATAGACCTCCCGCCAACGTTTCATTATAGCCGAAAAAGAAACGAGCAACACGCAGCAACCCGACAAGATGTAGAGCAACAGAATCCTGGCGTCCGGTTGACCTATCGCTTGCTGAAGCAGGAAACCCTGAACGAGAAAAGCTATGCCCGCGAAAACCCCAACGAACCGGTATACAAAAATACCTCCCGTCG
>DHLU01000072.1:0-2687 GCA_002405435.1 Flavobacteriales bacterium UBA4660 | reverse complement strand
GTATACAAAAATACCTCCCGTCGAAACCGGTGACCGTGTAATCATTCCGTACATCGCGTGCTACCCACTTGCAGACATGGGCAACCCTAGTAAACGTATCTTTGGCCAGAAAGGTTACACGATGTTGCGGAAAGCAGGTTTTTTCTGTCTTGTTGTGCTGCAGGCTCTGTCACTGAAGGCTTTCGGCCAGGTGACGGCTTCGGCCGATACAGCCCGGGCAGGCATTCGTCAACCACGGGCCTGGCTTACCGGAGGCTGCGTAGCCGCTACCGGCTCCTCGTCTCTGCTCGTACTCAACCACGTCTGGTATAGAGACTACCCAAAGGCACCGATGCACGCTTTTAATGACAACCCCGAATGGCTGCAAATGGATAAGGCCGGCCACTTGTATACGAGCTACCAGCTTGGTACGCTCGGCTATGGCCTCGCACGGTGGAGCGGCCTGAAAGAAAAACACTCCGCGCTCTGGGGCGGAAGCCTCGGACTTATGTACCTGACCGGACTTGAACTGCTCGATGGTTATTCTGCACAATGGGGCTTCTCCTGGGGTGATGCGGCCGCAAACCTGGGCGGAACTTTTTTGTTTTCCGGACAACAGTTGTTGTGGCATGAACAGCGAATCATTCCGAAATTTTCCTTTTCAGGAAATCCACTTTACCGATGCAACACCGAACAACTCGGCAACGCATTGGGTGAACAACTGGTAAAAAATTACAATGCACAAACCTATTGGCTTAGCATCAATCTCAAATCATTCATGAAAGACAACAACCGTTTTCCCGCCTGGCTGAATGTATGCGCAGGTTATGGCGCAGATGGTCTGCTTACCGCGCGTGGCAAGGCATTCGAAGAAGTCGTATGCGGAGATGTACATACGATACGCACGCGTCAATTTTATTTTTCGCTCGATGCGGATCTTTCTAAAATCAAAACGAATTCTGGATTTCTCAAAACCACTTTCAGGATTTTAAACGTGATCAGAGTACCATTCCCGACTGTGGAATACTCTGTTAATAAAGGGTGGTTTGTGCATCCGTTTTATTTCTGAAAACGATTTTATCTTTCGCCTATCAAATTTGACAGTGAAACAAAAAGTCAAATGCGAGAGTAAAACGAGGCAATTTTTAATCAATCATAAATCAACCAAGACAACAGTTATGAAAAAAACAACAAAAAAGGTGAAAGCAGCTGCACCTGCAGCTAAAAAGAAAGCTACCAAGAAAGCTGCTGCTAAAAAAGCCCCCAAGAAGGCTGCCAAAAAAGCTCCTAAAAAAGCTGCTAAGAAGGCTACCAAGAAAGCTGCTAAGAAGAAATAACTTCTTCTTAATCGATCTGAAAAGAGGTTCCTCCGGGAGCCTCTTTTCGTTTTATACCTATACCAAAGTGGGTCCGTCTTTCAGCATTCCCTTGAAGACAACTATCCCGGCCTAGCGTGCAGGCTTCAGCGAGACATATACCGGAAGGTGATCGCTGTATCCGCCCTTGAAACTTTCTCCCACGTAAACCCGTGACGGGCGTTTCGTGCCCTTGGCATCCGTGAAGAGAATTTGATCTGTCGAAAAAACCGATGCCCCGGGTTCCACAACCGAAAAATCTGCCGTACCTCCGACGATGGCCTCTGACACTATGATCTGGTCGAGCATGCCCCAGGATCCCTGGTGCCAGTAAGAACCCACTCCGTTCCGGTGCAGGGAATCCATCAGATTCACCAGGGGCACTCCGCCGTCAGTACCGCTGCACAGTACGCCGGCCACACTGGTGTTATCAGGGTAATCATTAAAATCACCCATCACCACAATGGAAGCCGAGGGATCTGTTGAAGTGATTTCACTGATCCGCGCCCGCAGGCGGCTGGCTGCCGCTATTCTGTTCGGCTCACTCTCCTTTTCTCCTTCCCTGCGCGAAGGCCAGTGGTTGACGAACACATGCAAGTCCTTGCCGCCTGCAGCCAGGCGGGCATACAATATGTCACGGGTATTGGGATCGGCTTCTGATGGTAACGTGACCTTGAGAAACTCTTCCTCTTTCAACTTCCATACGGCCTTGTTATAAAGCAGCGCCACATCAATGCCCCGCTCATCGGGACTGTCGCGATGCACTGCGGCATAGTCGACACCCTGCAGCAACGGCGAAGAAGCCAGTTCCTCCACCACCCGGCGGTTTTCTATCTCACATAACCCAACGATATCCGGCATGGCGCCGGGAATGGCATCAATTACCCACGCAGTATGCTCCAGGTGCTGTTGGTACCTCTCCGTGGTCCATGCCATTTTTCCACCCGGAGTGAAATCATCGTCGAGGGTCGCAGGATCATTTTCCGTGTCAAATATGTTTTCGACATTATAAAACATCACGGTAAATCCGGCGCCGCCAGCCCCTGGCATCGCACGATGAGGCTGCTCTCCGCAATCAGCAGAAAGCAATGGAAGACAACAACAAATAAACAGTATCAATCGCATGGTCAATGGACTTGTAGGTATGGTTGTATAACTGTACGCGCCCGTTCACGGTTTTTTTCAAGAAAGAAACCTCCGGGCACATCTGACAGCCGCTCGCAATCTGAAATATTGTGTACCGCTTTTTCCAATACCTGCAGACGGTGTTCCTCGACCTCAAGTTCCATAAGCAGGGTCTGAAGGCTTCGGGTATCCAACTCTGACCGCTGAACATACCCCAGTATGGACGAC
>DHLU01000255.1:12807-20189 GCA_002405435.1 Flavobacteriales bacterium UBA4660 | reverse complement strand
GTCGCCGAGCACTTCGGAGAGGGTTTCGTAACAGGCAAAAAAATCGGTGCCGTCGAGTGATTTCGCCCGGATGTTGGAAAAAGCCCGCGACAGATCAACCGCATTGCCGGTCCGAATCTCCGATGCATGCGCGCTGATGTCCCATTCATTGTCCTGCACAAAATACAGGATGGGTAATTTTTTCAGAGACGCCATGTGCAGCGCTTCACTGACCTCTCCCTCCGTCATGGCGGCATCGCCAATGGAACAAACCACTACCGGGCGTGAAGCGATGTCTGCATAGGAAACCAGTTGCTGTTTTTCCTTGTATTGAATACCCATGGCAATGCCTGTAGTCGGTATCGCCTGCATACCCGTAGCCGACGACTGGTGCGGTATCTTGGGCATATCATCACGGCGGAGGGCCGGATGAGAATAATAGGTGCGGCCACCACTGAAGGGATCTGTTTTTCTCGCAAGCAACTGCAGCATCAGTTCGTGCGGTTGCATGCCCATGCCGAGCAGGATGGAATCGTCGCGGTAATAAGCACTGAGAAAATCCTGGGGTTTCAGTTGCATTCCAAGCGCAAGCTGGCAGGCTTCGTGGCCGCGCGAACAGGCGTGAACGTATTTACTGGTCACCTTGGCGTTCTCTTCAAACAGATCGCTCATGTGCCGCGCAGTGCTCATCAGTTCCCAGGCCCGGAGAAGCAAGTCAGCAGACAATGCAGCAGAAGAAGTGGCTGTAGTAGCAGGCATAGGCCGCAAATGTAGCGGCTCACCCCCAGACAGGTTTCGGTTTGTGGCCGGGAATGTGACAGTCCGTCAACAATTTTTCGACCCGGCCCGCCACCGGGAGCGCGGCTATCAGCGGAGTGCCACCACGTGGCCCTCAAATTCTTTCGTCAAAACCCCCGAAGTTATCTCCAGTCTGTAGACGTAAACGCCATCAGGCGCATAGTATGCCCCCGCACGCACTTCTCCCATCCATCCCTTCAATGGGTCTTCGGTTTCAAATACGGCCTCACCCCAACGGTTGAAAATCCGCATGCTGAAGCGGTCTATGGGCAGGGTGGTGAATACAGAAGGCCTGAAGTAATCATTGATGCCATCGCCGTCGGGTGTAAAAGCATTGGGGACAAACACATCAATCAACACCGGAATGACCTCCGAGCAAGCTTGCACTTCAATTTGTCCGGTCAGCGTCTGGCACGCCAGCGGCAACGTGTAGGAATATACGCCGGCCGTGGCAACGGTGATGGCCGTGGTAGTGTCACCGGTGCTCCACAGAAGCGCTTCAAAGGCACCCGCAGCATCGATGAGCACGCTGTCTTCTTCTTCAAGGCAGAAGGGTGTCATCAACAGGGTGATGGGGTTGGCGACGGAATCAATGAAACTGACCTCCACGTTGCCCGTGGTGCTGCAGCCGTTTATGGAAGCTTCCACGGCATAGGTGCCTGAGGCGGTCACCGTGTAGCTTGCGCCGGTGCTTCCATCCTGCCATTCATAGACTGCGCCGGAGTTGAATGCGTTGAGGACGTAAGCACTGCCGAAACACAAGGTGGTGTCTGGACCCAGGTCTACCTCGGGAAACGGAGCGATGGTGACCTGTACCTCATCGCTGGCTTCGCAGTTGCCCAGGGAAACCACGACCGCATATTCTCCGCCCTCATCCACCGTGAGTGTAGCGCCGGTTGAGCCGTCTTGCCACAGGTAGGTGGCGCCGGGGTATGAGGCGTCCAGGGTAAATGCATCGCCCACGCAACCGCTCAGGGCAGCACCGAGGTCAACAGCCGGCGTCGGATCGGTGCTGACAGTTACTTCATCGCTGGCTTCGCATCCATTGACATTGACAGTGCAGGAATACGTACCCGAATCTGTTGTTACAAAAAATGCCGAGGCAGATCCGTCCTGCCACAGGTAGGTGGCGCCGGGGGTGGTAGCATCAAAGAATACGGTTTCTCCGGCGCAGACGACCTGGTCGGGTCCTAGGTCGAGCACCGGTGTCGTAGTGGCGGCTACATTGACCTGATCGGTATACACGCATTCATCAACGGTGACGCTGACGGAGTATGTGCCTGATAGGCTTAACGTTATTTCCGGGGTAATTTCTCCGTTACTCCAAAGGTAACTGGCTCCCGGAAGGGTCGCATCTAAGGTGACCGTTTCTCCCGAGCAGAGATTGACATCGGGTCCCAGCGATACGGCCAGCGGACAATCAGTATCCTCGAGAGAAAAATTGTCAATCTGCACCCAGTCGCCGGTGCTTCCGGTCGCTGTACTTACCGTGATATATGTGCAGTCGAAGGGTGCCGTAAAGGTGGCCGTGCGCTGTGTCCAGGCAGCATCGACCGGTACGCCTGCCGTATATACGATTGTGCCGATGTTATCAATGGCATTGGAAACCCCGATCTGTGCGGGCGGAGAAGAACTGGAAAAGGCTATACAGCCCCGGTCCCAGAAGGTCAGTGTATAGGTTTGGCCGCTCACCAGCGGAGTGGAGAGTGCCATGGCGATGGCATCGGTGAGGCCCCCCGTGAGGGCTACAAACCAGGAGCCATTTTGGGCTCCACCGCAATACGTGGTGCTGCTGATAATGTCCATGTTGCCAAACGAGCCGAAGGCATAGGTGTCAGACATGAAACTATTGAAATCGGTATTGGAAAAAATATTGATCTGGTCAAACCCCGCGGAATTGTTTTCAAAACTTCCGTTGAGCAGGTTTTGGGTATGTGAGACAACCCCCAGGAGAAACAACCCGCTCAAAACGACAATTCTTTTCATGAACGTTAGACACATACACTGCGTTTTAGTTGCATAGGAATTCAATTTTAGCAGTTAGCTGAGGTGCTAAATAGCGGCCTATGCGGAAATCGTGGTGCACTGATGAAGCGCTCCTGTTATTTTCGCGCCTGCACTGTAAAACTTCAGAAACCGTAAACCATGAAATCACTGCAATTATTTTTTGTTTTTATGTTGGCTGTGTTGACGTCAGGCGCACAGCAACCCTACGGCTATCAGTTGCACGGGGAAGCCTTCGACGCGCTGACTCCGGTGTTTATCCGCACGTTCGACCACGATGCCCTGCTCGCAGAAGATGCTCAGATTGAGGCTGAAGGCGGACGAACCAACAACGGCAGGCTGGTGAACATAGACCTCGATGAGCGTAACGGACAATGGAGTTCCTGCGCCAACGGTGGCCGTGTATGGCATTTGCGGCTGACCTCGCCCGGTGCCGCAGGAATGTCTGTTCAGTTTGACGACTACCATGTGGCCCCCGGAGCGGAACTCTACCTTTTTAATGCAGATAGAACCATGTTTGATGGCCCCTATACCAGCGACGACAACAATGACCACGGCCGCATGAATGTCGGCTATGTCACAGGCGATGATGTGATTCTGGAATATTACGAGCCTTTTGGCACAGTAGAGCGGGCCGGACTCGGTATCAGGGGTGTAGGTCACTTCTACCGCTATGTCTACAACTATACCGATGACCGCGGAGGCAGCGAGTTTTGTGAGGTGGATGTCAACTGCCCGGAAGGTGATGCATGGCAGGCAGAACGCGATGCCGTGGTGCGTCTCGAGATCACCGATGGCCAGTTTCTCGGACTGTGTTCCGGTGCCATGGTGAACACGACTGCGATGGATTGCCGCCGGTACCTGCTCACAGCGCTGCATTGCGCCGTGGATGTGTCCAATGCAGATTTTGACCTGCTCAAAGTGCGCTTCAGGTTTCAGCGCTCAGGCTGCGGCACCGGCAGCGCGCCTACCTCGAGCAACCGCACAGGGGTCAACAGGCTCGCAGACAGCAATGACGGAGGCGGGGAATCAGGGAGTGACTTCCTGTTGCTCGAAATTGAAGATGAACTGCCGGCTTCGTTTGATGTCTTTTACGCGGGTTGGGATGCCACCGGCTCCACCAGTGGTTCGGGTGTGTGTATTCACCACCCCGCAGGCGACGTGAAGAAGATCTCTACCTACGACAGCAACCTGCAAAGTGTGTTTTTCGGCTCTCCGGGTTCGCACTGGGAAGTGGAATGGGTCGAAACGGAAACCAACTGGGGCGTTACCGAAGGGGGCTCCAGCGGTTCACCGCTGTTTACCGATGATCACCTGATTACCGGGCACCTCACCGGAGGCCTCAGCTTTTGCAACAACCCCGACGAACCAGATTACTATGGCAAGGTATCCAAGGACTGGGACGGGAATCCGAATCCGGTGAACGAGAAACTCAAAGAATGGCTCGACCCCATTGACAGCGGCCAGGAGACCATGTTTGGTTCTTATGTCAATGAAGACGCGGCTTTCCCCTGCGGAGTGAACGTGCACAGCCCCGAAGTACTGCGCTTCAGCGACGTAGAAGTTTTCCCGACATTGTCTGACGGCTTGGTGAATATCCGATGCGACCGCTACGAGAACATCGAGACCATTCGGCTGCATGACGCCGCTGGCCGCTTGCTGCGCGAGTTTGCCATGCGCACACGGACCATGACCATTGACCTCTCTGACTTCAGCCCCGGTTTCTTCTACATCAGCTTCATTTCGACGTCGGGCAGCCACGTCACCAAAAAGATCAGCCGCCACTAAGGCACCGGGCATGACAGATCCGCCAGCCGGTGGGGGCTGCGCGCCTGCCCGAAGCAACCGGAACGCATTGCTGTGCTGGTCAGTGCAACCCCGGGCCGCCAAAAGGTGTCCTCCTAACGCCTTCGTGGGGTGCTATCTTGCGCCACCCATTGAACCTTGACTGACCGTGAATTGCCTTAGGCTACTTGTTGTTACTGCGTGTTTGCTCGGTGTTGCCGTGCGCCTTTCCGGGCAGTGCAATGCCGACGCAGGGCCCAACATATCGGTATGTGCAGGCACGGCCTTCACCCTTGGGGCAATGCCTTCCGCCACCGGTGACAATCCCATAACCTACGACTGGGATGCCTCCTCCGGGGCGGATCCTGCCGATGTAGCCAATCCATCCCTGACCGTAAATACGCCAGGTACGTACACCTACACACTGGCGATTGAAGACGACAATGGCTGCGCCGACAGCGATCCGGTAACCGTTACCGTGCTGGCCGCACCCAATGCGAACTTCAACTTTGGACCCGATGGCGCCTGCGCCGGAACCCCGGTAAACTTTGTCAATACCTCCACCGGCTGTACCGGCTGCACCTATGCCTGGAATTTCGATAATCCTGCCAGCGGTGCTTCCAACACCAGTGCGTTACAGCATCCTGTGCACACCTTCGTGGCGACAGGCAGCAGTGCGGTTTCCTTTGACGTATCTCTCACCGTAACCGCTTCCAACGGTTGCACCGACACACAGGTAATCACCGTGGATGTTGACCAGTCGCCTGCCGCTGTCCTTACAGAGGATGTGAATTTTACACAGTGCCTGGGGTTCAACGAATTCTACGCTTACGTATCCGACAACTCATCGCCCAACAACAATGCCAGCTATTTCATAGACTGGGGTGATGGCTCGCCCGATTACAGCAGTACGGCCGAACCCAATAGCCTCGTACACATCTACAGCGGGGTCAACATCTGGGACCTGACGTACACCGTCACCGGACTCAATGGATGCACAGATACGGAATCCTACGTGGTGACCAACATCACCAACCCGGCTATTGGGGCCGGAACCGGAGGAAATACCCTGCAGTGTGGTCCGGTCGATATGTGTTTTGACCTTACCAACTGGGCCAACAACCATCCCTCCACGGTCTATATTGTTGATTTCGGTGACGGCTCTGGCACGGTGACCTACAACCACCCGCCGCCTGCCTCTGTGTGCCATGAGTACAGTGCGTCGTCATGCCCGGGTTCTTTCACCTTTGAAATCACGGCCGATAACAACTGCCCGATTTCTTCCGAGGCTACTATCACCCCGATTCAGATTTATGCGCCACCGGCCGCCCAGTTTACCAATCCACCCAATGGCTGCGCCGGCGCACCGGTTGCATTCTCCAACACCACGATTCCTGGCTTTAACCTGAGTTGCAACAGCAGCACCAATTACGCATGGAACTTTGGTGATCCCGCCAGCGGTGCCGCAAATACCAGCACTGCAGTGAATCCCACGCACGCCTATGCGGCGCCGGGTACCTATACCATCACCCTCACGGCCACCAACGGGGGCAACCCCTTGCTGTCGTGCGGCAGCACCGTATTTACGGGTACGGTGTGCATAGACATAGCCCCTTCACCTTCGTTTACCGTAAGCAGCAACCTCGGATGTGTGCCCATGGTAGTCGCCACCGATAACCTTTCTACCACAGGCGTAACCTGTCCTACCACCCGCACATGGAATGTGGCCTATTCAGACCTGCCGTGCGATCCTGACAACGGAGCATTCACCTATTCGGGCGGCACCACGGCCGCGTCCGCCGAGCCACAGTACACCCTCAGTTCGGTGGGCACCTACACCATCAACCTGCAACTGCAAAATGCCTGCGGCACGTTTACGGATTCCGAAACTGTGACGGTCAATACGGTGCCAGTAGTGACCCTGTCTTCCCTGCCGGCCATCTGTGCAGGAAGCACCACAAATCCGTCTGCAAGCATCGATCCCTGCAACCTGACCATCACAGGTTATACCTGGACATTTCCGGGCGGCAGTCCCGCAGGCAGCACATCGGCTACGCCCGGATCCGTTACCTATGCGACGCCCGGATCTTATTCCATTGGCCTGACGGCGACCAATGCCTGCGGTCCGGCTTCATCGGCTACCGGCATTTTGGTTAACAGCATACCCAATGCCGGCATTGCTACCTCTGCACCCGGCAACGAAGTCTGCGCGGGCGCATCGTTTTCCCTCACGGGAACAGGAGGTACTTCTTACACATGGACCGGGCCCGGATTATCATCGACAACCGGCACCACGGTAAGCGCTTCACTGAATTCGCCGGCTACCTACACGGTTACGGCTTCCAATGGCAACTGCTCTGACACCGAGCAGGTCACGCTTTCAGTTAATCCCCTCCCGGTGCTGACGGCGGCGGCGAGCTACAGCGTTTGCCTCGGGCAGAGTGTGGTATTGTCTGCCACTGCTGCTGCAGGTGAAGCGCCTTTCTCAGGTTGGAGCTGGACCCCGCCGGCCACGCTCACCGGTGCCAACACACCCAACCCCACGGCTACGCCTGTAACCACCGGCACCACTACATATACCGTGGGGGTTACCGACAACAATGGTTGTCAGGGGAGCGGAACGGTGCCTGTTGTAGTGAACCCGATTCCGGTCGTCATTGCCGGACCCGACATCACGCTGTGTAACCAGCCCGTGGCTACCACACTCACCGGATTTTCTCCGGCCGGTGGCACCTGGAGTGGTTCTTCTCAGGTAACGGCTGCGGGTGTGTTTACCCCGGCAGCCACCGGATCGGTCACGCTGACCTACACCTTTA
>DHLU01000255.1:11414-12610 GCA_002405435.1 Flavobacteriales bacterium UBA4660 | reverse complement strand
TCCCGACCAGGGATTTTGCCAGGGTGCATCACCCGCCGTGCTGATGCCCGTAACCCCGGGCGGCACATGGAGCGGCACAGGGGTTAATGCCGCTGGCACCTTCACACCGGGCGCACCGGGAATCTATGCGCTCACCTACAGCCTCGGAACAGGAACCTGCCTGACACAAGACCAGGTAGCGGTAGAAGTCTATGCGCTGCCTGCAGTCAGCGCAGGGCCCGATGCGGCCCTCTGTGCCGGCCAGTCTGTGGTACTCAGCGGCTCGGTGAGCGGGGGAGAAGCGCCCTACGGAACACCTGCATGGACCAATGCCGCCACACTTTCTTCCGCCGGCGTGCTCAACCCGGTAGCTACACCCGCGTCTACCACCACCTACACCCTGACGGTCGGCGACAACAACGGCTGCAGCGCTTCCGATCAAGTGGTGCTCACGGTTAATGCGCTGCCTGTGGTCAACGCTGGTCCCGACATCACGTTGTGCAACCAGCCTGTAGCCACCACACTCACCGGATTTTCTCCGGCCGGTGGCACATGGAGTGGTTCATCGCTGGTAACGACGGCCGGTGTGTTCACACCGTCGGGCACCGGCGTATTTCCATTGACCTATACGTTTACGAATGCCAATGGCTGTGTCAACCAGGACGGGATGAACGTGACCGTCGTGGGCGTAACACCTGCCGATGCCGGACCTGACCAAGAGCTATGTCTCAATGAGCCTGCTGTAAACCTTCCCTCCGGAGGCACCTGGAGTGGCTCCGCGCAGGTCACTCCAGCCGGTCTATTCACGCCCAGTGCGGTAGGTCAGTATACCCTCACCTTTTCTGTCGGCACCGGAAGCTGTCTCACCACAGACCAACTGCTGGTGGAGGTAATGCCGTTGCCGGTTTCTAATGCCGGGTCAGACCAAACCATCTGTGCGGGACAAACAGTGCAACTCAATGCCACGGTTACCGGCAACAACGGTCCTGTGCTGGTCTATTCCTGGTCAGGGGGCACGGTGAGTAATGCCAACGCCGCAAACCCTACCGCCTCTCCCATGTCAACCACCACGTATACGGTGAATGTGGTAGACAGCCTTGGATGTGCAGATCCCGACCAGGTTACCATATTCGTCAATCCTCTTCCGGTCGTCAATGCCGGTCCTGACATCACGCTGTGCAACCAGCCCGTGCCCACCACACTCACCGGATTTTCTC
>DHLU01000255.1:9116-11153 GCA_002405435.1 Flavobacteriales bacterium UBA4660 | reverse complement strand
CGTGGTGGCGCCCACCCTCGCGAATGCCGGTCCCGACCAGGGATTTTGCCAGGGCGCATCACCCGCCGTGCTGGTGCCGGTAACCCCGGGCGGCACGTGGAGCGGCACAGGGGTTAATGCCGCTGGCACCTTCACACCGGGCGCACCGGGAATCTATGTGCTCACCTATAGCCTCGGAACAGGAACCTGCCTGACACAAGACCAGGCAGCGGTAGAAGTCTATGCGCTGCCTGCGGTCAGCGCCGGGCCCGATGCGGCCCTTTGCTCAGGCCAGTCGGTAACACTCAATGGTGCGGTGAGTGGGGGAGAAGCGCCCTACGGAGCACCTTCGTGGACCAATGCCGCCTCACTTTCTTCCGCCAGCGTGCTCAACCCGGTGGCTACCCCCGCGTCCACCACCACCTACACCCTGACGGTCGGCGACAACAACGGCTGCAGCGCTTCCGACCAGGTGGTGCTCACCGTCAACCCGCTGCCTGTGGTCAATGCCGGTCCCGATATCACCTTGTGCAACCAGCCTATTGCCACAGCCCTAAGTGGATTTTCTCCGGGCGGCGGCACCTGGACCGGATCACCGCTGGTAACCCCGGCGGGCGTATTCACACCTTCAGGAACCGGAGCCTTTACTCTGACCTATACCTTTACCAATGCTGCGGGCTGTGTCAGCAGCGACAATGCGGTAGTGACTGTCGTCGCTCCGGTGATTGCCTCGGCAGGACCTGATGTGGCGCTGTGCCAGAATGAAGGCGTTTTTATTCCGTCAGGTTATGTGCCTGCGGCAGGCGGTGTTTGGAGCGGCACAGGCATCATCAATACTTCGACCGGAATGTTTAGCCCCACCGTAAGCGGTGTGGGAACCTTCACAATCACCCTGCAGTTTGGTGCAGGTACCTGTCTTACCACCGATCAGCTGGTAGTAACTGTATCAGCGCCGCCTGTGGTGGCTGCGGGCCCTCCGGTTTCCGTCTGCGGCAATGAATCCCCCTTTGATTTTACGGGATATATACCCACATCAGGCGGCATCTGGGAAGGCAACGGCATTACCGATGCCGCACTAGGCACCTTTGATCCGGGCGCAGGCACCGGCAATTACTCGCTGCTGTATTGGTACACCGATGCCATCACCGGATGTGCCGATTCAGCGCTCAAAACCGTTACGGTGAATCCTGTGCCCACGGCGTCATTTGCGTTACCGCCCCTGTGGTGTACGGGTGTCGGTGTTGACATTGTTAATACCTCAACCGGAGCCGTGACCTACACCTGGTCTTTTGGAAACGGCGCCACCGCAACAGGGGCAGATCCCTCGTACATCTATATCAACGAGGGGGTGTACGGTGTGCAATTGGTGGCCGCAAACGCATGGATGTGCAGCGACACCACAGCGCATAACCATGAAATTATCAGTGCCCCGCTAGCGGCGCTGAACGTGCTTCCCGCTGAAGGCTGTGCCCCGCTGGAGGTGATGTTTGAAAACCAGAGCACCGGACTATACCTCAGCTATCTATGGGATTACGCCATCGGCACAAGCAGCGAAGCAGTGCCCGGTGCCGCCGTATTTCCACAGGCAGACGATGTGATAGCCTATCCCGTCAGCCTCACTGCCACCAATTTCTGCGGAAGCGACACAGCCGTGGATGAGGTGCTGGTATACCCGCAACCGGTGGCTTCATTCGGAACCAACCTGGATGTTTTTTGTTCCCCTTTTACCGTGGTGTTTAACAATACCTCGGTGGGCAATGCGGACCAGTTTGCCTGGGACTTTGGCGACGGCACCTCATCATCGCTCGAAGAGCCCGGTACGCATGTTTTCGTTGCCGATACCGTGCCGGTGAACTATACCATAGGGCTCTACCTTGAAAATGAATGCGGCACCGACAGCGCGGAGTACACCATCACCGTGCTGCCCAATACGGTGACTGCCTTTTTTAACACCGATATCACCACAGGTTGCGCACCCCTTGAGGTCGCTTTTACCGATTTCAGTGAGGGCGGCACGGCGATTCAATATGATTTTGATGATGGTACCTTCACGGGTGC
>DHLU01000255.1:6098-9032 GCA_002405435.1 Flavobacteriales bacterium UBA4660 | reverse complement strand
ATGGTACCTTCACGGGTGCGGCCGACCCTGTGCATGTATTCAACGAGCCCGGTTTGTACACCATCGAACAGTCGGTCAACAACGGTTGCAGGTTTGACACCACGTCGGTCACCATTGAAGTGTTTGGCGCTCCGGAGCTTGACTTTGCCGCCGGACCTTCTTCCCTGTGTGTGAATGAGAGTGTTTCATTTGATGCTGAACCGGGTGGTGCTGTCAGCCTCTCATGGGATTTTGGCGACGGAAACGGAAGCAGTCTTTCTGACCCCGTCCATACCTACCTGCAGCCGGGCACCTTCAACGTGGTGCTTACCGGCGCGGGCGTGAATGGATGTGAAAGCGCGGTGTCGCAGCCGGTGACGGTGACAGGTGCACCGCAGGCTTCCGTTGAGGTACCCGACCAGGGCGGGTGTTCACCCTTCACCGTGGCTTTTTCGGGCAGTTCAGACAATGGCCTTTTTTATGCCTGGGATTTCGGAGACGGCAATACGGACGTGGGGGAGGAGGCGCAGCACACCTTTTTTAATGCAGGCAGTGAACCCTTGCACTATACCGTGTCACTTGTAGTGGAAAACCTGCAGTTGTGTGCCGATACTGTTGCGATGGACATCGTGGTAAGTCCTCAGCCCGTAAGCGCCTTTACGTCTCTGCTTTCGAAACCTGTTATTTCCCGGCCACAGTCAATGTGAGCAATTTTTCGGTCAATGCGCTCGCCTTCACATGGTTCATAGACGGCGTCGCGGAGACCGACCTGACGACGCCCGTCTTCACCTTCAGTGACGTTGGCACGTATGCCATTGAACTGGTTTCCTCTAACCAATACGGCTGTGTTTCCTCCGCTTCGGCTGAATTTAATGTGTATCCGCTTCCTGTGGCTTCGATGGCGGCGGCGCCGCTAAATGGCTGCGTGGACCTGACGGTTAACTTCAACAACCAGAGCGAGGGAGCGCAGGCCTTCCTATGGAATTTCGGAGACGGGAGCACGGCCCAGGGATCTAATCCGGTGCATGTATATGAGTCACCCGGCATTTTCGATGTCACGCTTATAGCCGTTACCGACATGGGCTGCAGCGATACCCTGGTGATGCAGGACTATGTAGAGGCCTACAACCTGCCAATAGCTGATTTTGTCTTTACCCCTCAGGTCACCAATATCTACCAGCCGGTCATCACGTTTAATGACGACAGTTTTGATGCCAGCGCTTGGTACTGGTCTTTCGGTGATGGAAGCGATGCCACACTACCCAACGTGCAGCATACCTACGCCGGACCGGGTAACTGGCCCGTTCACCTTACCGTGTGGAACGAGCATGGCTGCGCCGACGATGCCGCTGACATGCTTGTGATCAATGATGTTTTCGATGTTTTTGTGCCCAACGCGTTCACGCCGGATGGCGATGACATCAACGAGTACTTCAAGCCGGAGATGAGCGGAACGGCTTTCATTGAGCGGTACCGTTTTATGATTTTCGACCGCTGGGGCACTGTCATTTTTGAGACGGAAGACCCTTCCGAAGCCTGGACCGGCGATGTTCGGGATGGGGAATATTTTGCGCGTGACGGCGTGTACAACTGGCAAGTGAAGGTGCAGCTCAAGGCCTATGACGAGGAGCGTCTCTTTCAGGGTCACGTAGTGCTGATCCGGTAGCGGTTATCGGATCCAGTCGATCTTCGCTATGTCGAGCAGCGTTTTGAAATTTCCGAAAGCCACCGTGGCCTGGTTGCCGTCCAGTTCGAGTACCGTGCCGGTTTGTTTTGTTTGTCGGAGCCGCACCAGTGAGCCGACCTTGATTACCTCAGCCGACTTAGTCCGCCGCAAGGCCTTTCCTTTCTCCTTGTCGAGTTCCTTCTTAATGTTTTTTTCCTTTCTTGCTGTTTCTATGGCCGACTTTTCCATGGCGAGGTATTTCCGGATTTCTTCGATCAGTTCTTTGTTTGCCGACCGGAGGTGATACTTCTCGATAAACTGAAGAAGTTTTTTGCCATGTATCAGAAACTTGTTGTTGCGCTCTATGGTGTCTTGTTGCCTGCGTAGCCTGTCTTCGTACTTCTCCCGTTTTTTCTCATATTCGGAAATGGCCTGGTTGGCGCTTCGGGCTGCCTCCCGCGCCTGTTCGGTGAGTTGCTCCAGCCTTGTTTTTTCTTCCTGCAGAGAAGAAAGCAACGCATCCATCTTGACCTTGCCTTCGCTCAGGCGCGACTTGGCTTTTTGGATCAGGTCAACGGGTATCCCGTTGATTTCTGCCACTTCAAATGTGAACGAACTGCCGGGCTCACCGACCGATAGCCTGTAGACAGGCTCGAGTGTTTCCCGGTTAAACAGCATGCAGCCATTGATGGCATGCTTGAGTTTGGCCGCTTTCAGTTTGATATTGCTGTAATGGGTGGTGATAACCCCAAAACACCTTTTGTTGTAAAGCTCTTCAAAAAAAACCTCCGCCAGCGCGCCACCCAGATCCGGGTCGCTTCCGGTACCGAATTCATCCAGCAGTACAAGACTTCTCCTGTTGGCGGTATCGAGAAAATACTTCATCCTTTTGAGGCGATAGCTATAGGTGGAAAGCTGGTTTTCGATGCTCTGGTGGTCTCCTATATCGGTGAGAATGGCATGAAAGAAACCCAGCCGGCTTTCCGGAGAAGCCGGAATGAGCAAACCTGACTGACACATCAGTTGCAGCAACCCAACCGTTTTGAGCGTGATGCTCTTGCCACCGGCATTGGGTCCGCTGATCACCAGCATCCTTGCCTCTGGTGTCATCGAGATGTCTTGCGGATGCGTTTTTCTCCCTGCTTTGTTGTTCTGCAGGAGGAGTAATGGATGAAAGGCATTGCGGAGAACAATTTCCGGATCAGGCACCACTACCGGGCAATGTGCATTCATGCTCAAGGCAAGCCGCACCTTGGCCTGCAGGAAGTCTAAATCGGTCAGGAGCAGTT
>DHLU01000255.1:0-5972 GCA_002405435.1 Flavobacteriales bacterium UBA4660 | reverse complement strand
AAGGAGCAGTTGGCAAGAGGTTAGGTAGGGAAGGTGACGCCCCATCTGGTGGGTGAGTTGCAGTAAAATGCGCCTTATTTCATTGCGCTCCTCTTCCTGCAGCCTGCCTGTTTCTATGTTGAGCTCTATATTGTCTTCGGGCTCGATAAAGGTGATGGATCCGGTCTTGCTTGTGCCCAGTACATTTCCGCCGATACGTCGTTTATGGTTTGAGTGAACGGCCAGCACCTTTCTGTCGCTGAGAAAAGATTCTCCCGTCTCGGCCAGCAATCCTTTACCGCTGTATTCCTTCATCAGGCGCGAAAAGTTCTTTGCCAGTTGTTTGCGAATGTTCGCCAACGCCGTGCGTATGGATTGCAGTTCCGGCGAAGCATCATCCCGCACATGCCATTTGTGGTCGAAGATTTTATGAATGGCCGGAGCGATTTCACTGTTGGGCCCGGCGCGCATTACGTTTTCGTGGAGGCAGGGAAAGGCTTCATCCAGGTGCTTTATGGCCTCCACCATTTCGTTGACCAGCATCACTACCCCGGCTATCGCAGCAAAACCTTCAGGCGAAAGCACGCTGTCGCGGATTGAAAGTAAATGAAGTTCCCGGTCAATTTCAGTAAAATCAATGGCAGGAAAGGCGATGCCTTCGGTTCTGATGCTATGGAACTCTGCAGTGCGCAGCAGTTCCTGCTGAAGGGCGTGCGGAGACGAAAGCGGCTTAAGGCGTTCAGCTCGTTTCCGCGCCGTCGGTTGATGGCATGCCTTGGCCAGTAAGACCAACACCTGATCGAATCCAAGGTCTTCGGTTGTGCGGGTATCAGGAGCCAACATGCCGACAAATCTAGGATTCTACAACCCTTGGTCGGCGAACTTTCGGCAATGAATGTTATAGCGCAGATGACTATGCGGGCATAACTATTGAAGTGCACCAGGAATATGCAGATGTATCCGACAGAAACAAATTGAACAAGAAAAGCGGACCCCGGCCACAAGGTTTGTGACAGGGGTCAGATTAGCCACACCGGTGGCGCAAGCGTAATTTACGGAAATCGAAGCGGCCGCAGGCGTAGTTGCATCAGATTCTAATGGGGATATTTGGTTTACGGGCGTCAGCACTGATCCGCCGGCTGCGGGTACCGAAGGCGCATGATCCAACGATGGTTCTACACTGTTTGTGGGTAAGTGGATTCCTGAATCCAATACAATCCCGCTCTTAACACCGCTGGGCAGTGATCTGCCGGAAGAGCAAGTGATGCTCATCAAGGCATTTGAAGCAGATGCCTGTGAGGCTGCCGTATTCAAGATTGATTTCGAATCTCCGGCGGTGGTGGCATCATTTTCAATGGAACCACAGACAACCTGTCTGCCTTATACGGTCAATTTTTTCAATTGGGGCGACAGCGCTTCTTTTCAGTGGAATTTTGGAGATGCTGATACATGGTTAGCTTCTCAGGACATTGTGGTGACCCATACGTACAATGCTCCGGGTGATTACACAGTGAGCCTGGCTGCCTATGATATTGAAAGCTGCAACATACACGATACGCTTAAGTTAAATGTCCATGTGCCTGATATATCAGCAGACCTTGATATGGCCTGGGAATATTCCGATAGCGGATTGTGCGATTCTTCAACAACCATTTTCGCTGAGTTTACTGGAAGTGGGGCCGATTCGCTCCAGTGGCATTTCGGAGGCAATTTTTACTATTACAATTCAGTGGCTTTCGAATTGGACGACCCTGGCAATTATTCCTTACAACGCGTTGCGTTTGATGAATCATGCCAATATGCTGATACGTTGGAATGGTCATTTCAGATTGGTCCTCCGGTAGAGGTTGACAGCCTCGCATTTTCGGGTCTGCCTTGTGCACCGGCTGACCTGAGCTTTGCAGTCTATTCTAATGCCGCTGATCTTCTATGGATGTACGGAGATGGAAGTGTGTCCGACACCCTAGGCCAACATATTTACCACTCCCCGGGGGTATACACGATCACGCTGGTAGCTGCGGGCAATGGATGTATTGGCGTCGATACTTCGGCCACTCAGATAGAGATCTTTCCGTTGCCAGTAGTAAGTTGGACATTACCCGATACAGCGTGCACCTCAGATAGCCCATGGGTTCTTACCGGCGGGGAACCTTCAGGAGGCGCATATTCAGGAGAAGGTGGCGTGGACGGAATATTTTATCCACTGCTTGCCGGAACGGGTGAACATTACCTTCAATATGCATACACCGATGAGCATGGCTGTACTGATGTGGCAGAGGTTCCGTTGGTGGTCACCATCTGCGCATTCATTTCAACCGAAAAT
The DNA here is from genome assembly GCA_002405435.1 of Flavobacteriales bacterium UBA4660. Taxonomy (GTDB): domain Bacteria; phylum Bacteroidota; class Bacteroidia; order Flavobacteriales_D; family Sanyastnellaceae; genus UBA4660. The sequence goes on along the minus strand of DHLU01000255.1, from coordinate 3,670 downwards.
TTTTCTGAATTGATGATTTATCCGAACCCTGCCAATGATCAGTTGATGCTGGAAGGAGGTGGGCTTGACATGGTAACAGGGATTCGTATGGTTGATCTCACGGGCAGATGTTGTCAAATAAACGTCGTAAAATCCGGGAATCAATGGATAGTTGACACCAGTCATCTGGCCAGAGGTTGCTATTTTCTTACGATAAACGACTTACCAGGCACCTTGAAGGTAATCGTTTCCAGGTAATTTCTGCCGGAAAATTTCGCTGTTGTCTGTATCCTTGCCGCCTATGAACCTTCAGGCAGAACTTATGTCGCACATTACTGATGTGCCTGACTTTCCACAACCCGGAATTGTTTTTAAAGACATCACCCCCGTATTTCTTCAGCCACAGTTGTGCAACAGCCTGGTTGACGAAATGGCCCGGCAATTTGCCGCCATAAAAGTCGATGCTGTGGTTGGACTGGAGAGCCGTGGTTTTTTGATGGGTATGCCCCTGGCCCTGAAGATGGGCCTGCCCTTTGTGATGGCAAGGAAAAAGGGGAAGTTGCCGCGCAGAACATACCAGGTAGATTATGCGCTTGAATATGGTACTGCCGGCATAGAGATACACACAGATGCGTTGCAGCCCGGTTGGAATGTGCTCATTCATGACGACGTGCTGGCCACCGGGGGAACGGCGCGCGCTGCCGCATCGTTGGTTGAAGCCGCAGGCGCCAGGGTGGCGGGCTGCAGCTTCCTGCTTGAAATCCTTTCGCTCTCGGGAAGAAAGTATCTGGGCGACATGAACTGTCCTGTCTTTACTTTTGTTTCCGCTTAACAACCTAATAGAAAAACGGGTTGCCTGCAGCAATACCCTTCAGAAAATATGGACTTCGCAAAGACGGAAAATGAGATACTGATCGCGCGCACCGTGCGTGAATTTGCCCAGAAAGAAATTCTTCCCCACGTGATGAAGTGGGATGAGACCCAGGAGTTTCCCGTTCCGCTATTCAGGAAATTGGGTGAACTCGGATTGATGGGTGTTTTGGTTCCTGAGCACTACGGGGGAAGCGGATTGAGCTACTATGAATACATAGCGGTTATCGATGAAATTTCACAAGTCTGCGGTTCTATCGGCTTGTCGGTGGCCGCGCACAATTCACTTTGCACCAACCACATTTATGAATTCGGGAACGAGGAGCAAAAGCAAAAGTATTTGCCCAAATTGGCCTCAGGACAATGGATTGGCGCATGGGGACTCACGGAAACCGGCACGGGATCAGACGCAGGCGGAATGGCCACCGTGGCTGTGAAAGACGGCGATCATTATGTGATCAACGGGTCGAAAAATTTCATCACCCATGCGATCAGCGGGGATGTCGCAGTGGTGATCGTCCGTACCGGCGAAATGGGAGATTCGCGTGGAATGACGGCTTTCATTATCGAAAAGGGAACTCCCGGGTTTTCCGGCGGAAAGAAGGAAAATAAGTTGGGTATGCGCGCAAGCGAAACAGCCTGTCTCTTTTTTGATCAATGCCGTGTGCACGAAAGCCAGGTACTGGGAAAAGTGGGAGAGGGCTTTATTCAGTCAATGAAAATACTTGATGGTGGCCGGATCTCTATTGGCGCCCTTGCGCTGGGCATCGCCAAAGGGGCCCTGAAAAGTGCCGTGGCCTATTCCAAAGAACGCCGGCAGTTTGGAAAACCTATCTCACATTTCCAGGCCATCGCTTTTAAACTGGCAGATATGCAGGTTGAAATTGAAGCTTCGGAGGCGTTGTTGTATAAAGCCGCGTTCCTCAAAAACAACAAAAGACCGGTGACAAAAGAGTCTGACATCGCCAAATATTATGCGAGCGAGGTTTGCGTGCGCGTAGCTACCGAAGCAGTACAGATTTTCGGGGGTTATGGTTATACCAAAGATTTTCCGGCAGAGAAATTTTACCGCGACGCCAAACTGTGCACCATCGGAGAAGGCACCTCGGAAATCCAGAAACTTGTAATTTCGAGGGAAATTTTGAAGTAAAGGGTTGGAAAATAGGAAAGTCCCATTACTTTTGCCGCCCATATTATTAAGTAACGAAGATTATACATGCTTATCATTCCAGTTAAAGAAGGCGAAAACATCGACCGCGCACTTAAGAAGTTCAAGAAGAAATTCGAAAAGACCGGTGTTGTTAAGGAGTTGCGCGGCCGTCAGGCTTTTACCAAACCCAGCGTAAGGCGCCGGGAGGAGATCAAAAAGGCCGTCTATATCAGCCAGTTGAGACAAGGCGAGGAATAACAACCCGCTGTTCACAATATTGAAGGTGAAGTCCTGTTTTTACAACAGGACTTCACCTTTTTGCTTGTATGGACTTCAGCGATTTCAAGGCCTACCTTCAGGCGGAAAAGCGTCACTCGCGTCATACCGTTTCAGCCTACCTGGCCGACCTCCGGCATTTCAGCCGGTGGTGTGTGGAGGAATTTGCGCTGGATAAGCCCGAAAACGCCGATAAGCCCGTAGTGCGCTCCTTTGTAGCCGCGCTGTTGTCGGGGGGCTGGTCTGCGCGGACTGTTCACCGCAAAGTGGCCTCACTGAATGCGTGGTTTCGTTACCGTCAGAAGAACGGGCTGGCGCAGGCCAATCCGGCGCGCGGTATTGCCCGTCCCAAGTTGCCTTCCCGGTTGCCTGTAGTGGTGGAGGCCGCCCGGCTGAAGGACAACCCGGCTCCGGTCGGAGAAGACCTGGAAACCGCCCGAAACAATCTTGTAATCAGACTCTTGTATGAAACCGGTATGCGCCGGGCTGAGTTGTGCGGACTGGAAACGCGAAGTATTGACAATCATAACAATACGGTAAAAGTCAGGGGGAAGAGAAACAGAATGCGGATTATCCCCGTTTCACAGGATATGATGCAGGTGCTGCGCAAATTTATCGCCTTGAGAGACCAGGTGCCCGGCACCGGCCGCCACGACCGCCTGCTGGTGACCGCTTCGGGAAAACCGGCTTCGGAAAAACTTGTTTACCGCACCGTAACCGCGTATCTTTCCGCCTTGACCACCATGAAAAAAAAGAGTCCCCACGTATTGCGACACAGTTTTGCCACCCACATGCTTGATGCGGGCGCTGACCTCAATGCCATCAAGGAGATTCTCGGCCACGCCAGCCTGGCAGCCACACAGGTATATACCCACAATTCCATCGAAAAACTGAAGGCGGTGCATCGCCTGCACCACCCGAGAAATGTTTCATAATAGTCACCATTAAATCAACCTGTTATGCAAGTACAAGTTCAGAGCATTCATTTTGATGCCGATTCCAAACTCATTGGATTCATTGAAGACAAGGTCAAAAAACTCGGTCAGTTCCACGACCGGATTATTCGCGGAGACGTTTTTCTGAGAATTGACAAGTCCGATGTACGGGAAAACAAGATCGCCGAGGTAAAAATTGCGGTCCCGGGGCGGGAACTTTTCGCCAAAAAGCAATGCCGAACCTTCGAGGAAGCGGCCGATACCGCCATGGAGGCCCTGCGCAGGCAGATCGAAAAACACCGGGATAAATAGGTTCTCCACAAAAAAAAAGCCACGCTTTATTGATTCACAGAAGTTTGTTTCTACATTTGCGCCCCTGTAAAAAAAATACAGGGGCTTTTTTTCGTTAGTTCTTTGACAGACGCGGTATTGCCGGTGTAGCTCAGCTGGCCAGAGCAGC
>DHLU01000069.1:2434-4359 GCA_002405435.1 Flavobacteriales bacterium UBA4660 | reverse complement strand
GCAGTGCTATTTCTCTCGGGTATTTCACCCGTGCGTCGCTCAGATTTTTGAGGGCGGCGTCGCGATTCAGGGCTTTATTTTCAAGCATCGCGGCCAGAATATAGACCGCGGGCACGTTGTAGCCAAGGTCGCCGCATCGCAGGTAGTTGGCGATGGCATCATCGCGCAGTCCGGCCTTGTCATAGCACAACGCTGCATTGTAGATGGACAACGTATCCGTGGCACCAAAGAGCGCAGCAATTTGCTGGGCCCAGACGAAATTGGAAGCGGCTGTCTTGTAGTTGCCCTTGTTGAAGAGGTCGATGCCCGAGTTGTTGGCGAGAATCGATAGGCTCACGCACATTTTTTCATTGGCTTCCCGGTTAAAGTTGTCCTTGTCCATCTCCATTGCCTTGGTGAGAGACTCGAGGGAAATCTGAATGGCGTTGGGATATTTGGCTGCCAGTTCTGGTTTAGAAGCTACATTAAGGTAGATATGACCGCGGTAGCGCCAGTATTTTTCCTTGGCGATGGCTTTGGGGTCATTCATGGCTTTTTCGATGTATTGCACGGCCTCTTCGTATTTGCCATCCTGGTTGGCGTTGTAGGCGCTGGTTACATCGGGTTGGGCGCTGCCGGCTAAAGCGATGAGCAGCGCGCATGGAAACAATAGGCTTTTTAACATAGCAGGTTATCTTTTGGATATAGTGTTCATTTGCGGTTGGGCTATCGGCAAGGTGTGTGCCAATCGCGCAACCAAAGGGCAAAGATGCGCGGCGGGCCGTTTATCCTTTGTTGGAGTTCTTATTCCCCGGCGTTGTTTTCCAAATTTTCCGGGTCTATCGGGGCTTCACCCGGGGCCTCTTCTCCGGTAACCTCTTGATTATCAATAGCGTCATCTTCCGGTAGCACACTGCAAACGGCAGCAATTTCATCGCCTTCACGCAGGCTGATGAGTTTTACGCCCTGTGTGGCCCGGCCCATAACCCTCAGTTCATCTACCTCAAGCCGAATGGCGATGCCACTCTTGTTGATGATCATAAAGTCATGTTCATTGTCAACAGCCAGGATGGAGATCAGGTTACCTGTTTTTTCGGTTACGTTAATCGTTTTCACCCCTTTACCACCGCGGTTAGTGATCCGGTAGTCTTCCAGGGCGCTGCGTTTTCCGAATCCCTGTTCAGACACCACCAGGATATCCGTTTCGGGTTTTTCGATGCACACCATGCCGATGACCTCATCGTCTTTGCCGCCCAGCGTTACACCGCGCACGCCCTGTGCGGTGCGTCCGACAGCCCGTACGGTGGATTCGTTGAACCGGATGGCCTTGCCTTCGCGGGTGGCCATGATGACTTCGTTGGTACCGTTGGTGAGTCGGGCGGCCAGCAGTTCGTCGCCGTCAACGATGGTTATGGCATTGATTCCACTGCTGCGCGGCCGGCTGTAGGCCTCAAGCATAGTCTTCTTAATCAATCCTTTACGGGTACACAAGATGACGAAGTTGTTGTTGACATATTCTTCGTTCATCAGGTCTCCGGTGGGTATGTAGGCCAACACCTTGTCGTCCTGTTCGATCTGGATAAGGTTTTGGATGGCCCTTCCTTTTGAAGCCTTGGCTCCTTCGGGAATTTCATAAACCCGCATCCAGAAGCAGCGTCCCTTTTGGGTGAAAACCAGAAGCCAGTCGTGGTTGGAGGCTGTGAAGATGTGTTCGACAAAATCCTCTTCACGCGCCACGGTTCCCCTTGAACCGATGCCGCCCCTTGCCTGCGACCGGTATTCGGCGAGGTTGGTGCGCTTGATATATCCGGCATGGGTAATGGTGATAACGACGTGGTCGTCGGGTATCATGTCTTCGATACTGAGGTCGGCGCTGGAAAACTCAATCACGCTGCGGCGATCGTCACCGAATTTATCGCGGAGCATGGCCAGTTCGCCCTTGATGG
>DHLU01000069.1:0-2329 GCA_002405435.1 Flavobacteriales bacterium UBA4660 | reverse complement strand
ATGGCCAGTTCGCCCTTGATGATCTCCATGCGCTGGGACTCGCTGCCAAGAATTTCCCTCAGACGCGCGATCAGTGCCATCAATTCCTGGTATTCGTCGCGGATCTTGTCGCGCTCGAGTCCGGTAAGGCGCTGCAGGCGCATGTCCAAAATGGCCCTGGCCTGCAGGTCGCTCAGTCCGAAGTTGCCCATCAGACCTTCCCTGGCCTCTTCAGGCGTCTGGGAGGCGCGGATGAGTGCGATCACGGCATCCAGGTGGTCGAGGGCGATGAGGAGTCCCTCTAAGATATGGGCCCGTTCTTCCGCTTTTTTGAGCTCAAACCGGGTGCGGCGTACCACCACCTCATGGCGGTGGTCGACGTAGTACCGGATCATGCTCTTGAGGGTGAGCACTTCCGGGCGGCCATTGACCAGCGCAATATTATTTATTGAAAATGAAGTTTGTAATGAGGACTGCTTAAACAAATTGTTTAAAACAACATTCGCAATGGCGTCGCGCTTCAGTTCGTATTCAATCCTGATACCATGGCGGTCGCTGAGGTCGCGGATATCGCTGATGCCTTCCAGTTTCCCTTCCTGTACCAGGGCGTATTGGCGCTGCTGCATTTCGGCCTTGTTGACCTGGTAAGGTACCTCGGTGATGACGATACACTCCCTTCCGTCGATTTCTTCGAAGGCGGTTTTGGCGCGCATCACCACCCGGCCGCGACCGGTTTCATAGGCGCTGCGCACGCCTTCCAGTCCGTGGATGACCCCACCGGTCGGAAAATCGGGGGCCTTGATGAATTTCATGAGTTCCTCGGTGGTGATATCGTGGTTGTCGATGTAGGCGATGATGCCCTCACAGACCTCGTAGAGGTTGTGCGGGGGCATGTTGGTGGCCATACCGACGGCAATACCCGAAACCCCGTTAATAAGCAGGTTGGGCACTTTGGCCGGCATTACCTTGGGTTCTTCCAGCGAGTCGTCGAAATTGGGCTGGAAATCCACGGTTTCCTTGTCGAGGTCTTCCAGCAGCTCTTCGGCCAGCTTTCTGAGCCGGGCTTCGGTGTAGCGCATGGCGGCCGGATTGTCGCCGTCCATCGATCCGAAATTGCCCTGACCGTCTACCAGCGGATAGCGCAGGCTCCATTCCTGGGCCATGCGCACCATAGTGTCATAGACGGCCGTATCGCCGTGGGGGTGAAATTTTCCCAGCACCTCCCCTACAATACGGGCTGATTTTTTGTGCGGCCGGTTGCTCAGTACGCCCAGTTCGAGCATACCGTAAAGTACCCGGCGGTGAACGGGCTTGAGCCCGTCGCGTACATCGGGCAATGCGCGGGAGACGATAACGGACATCGAATAGTCGATGTACGCGCTCTTCATTTCATTCTCAATATTGATGTCTATAATCCTTTCGCCTTCGGCCATAATGACTGTTGTAGGTTATTAATACGAACTTGCTGGTCCGGAATTGCCTGTTTTCAAGGCATTTTCTGACGGAGTGCGAATATACTTTGCACCGGGGCGCCAGGGCCTCAGAAAGGGGCGGTTTTTTTGAACAAGTTGCCCATAATTTCAGGCTATACCCGGGGTGTAAGTAAGCCAGTGGAAACGGAGCCCGGCGGCGGGGTTAATCTACCCGCAGTTTTTTGGAAATATGGCCACAGGTGACGAAGTAAAAACCGGGCTCCAGCCTGAACTGGTTTTCGCGGGTCGTAAGCACATGCCTGCCGTCGGCGGCATAGACCTTAATGGGTGATGAGGGCTGGTAGGAAACCAGGCAGACCGTGCCCGTTGAGGGATTCGGGTAGAGCAGAAAGTGGTCGTTGGTCAGTTCGCGGAGTTGGTTGAATTCGCCGTCGAAAAATTCATAGGCACCGATGTCTATCGCCGATCCGGAAAAGCGAATTCCTCCCCAGGCATCAGACAACGGCAACAGCGTTTCCGTCTCGAACGACCCCATGTCGATGCAGGGCGATCCGGGCTGCAGGCGCCACTCCGCGCCGGCACCGTCATAGGCGATGCCCGAACCTCCTGAAATGGCTGTAAACTGGGGGTCAAATGCATACACCGCGTTGGCATTTCCGGCATAGGTCACGTCGGTGGCAAATAAAAATTCTTCCGTTCCGCCCTGAAAAACACAATGATCTATCACCGGCTCAGCGTCTTCGGTAAAGAAAAATATTTGGCTGGGGATGTCAGACGAAAAGCGGGTGTTGCCCCAGAAAATGGTGTTGCGCACAATCGGACTGGATTCGAACAGGTACAGCCCTCCCCCACCCAATACGCCATGGTTTAACGCAACGGTATTGTTTTCTATGATGGAATGAGAGTCGTACATACAT
>DHLU01000031.1:21556-21818 GCA_002405435.1 Flavobacteriales bacterium UBA4660 | reverse complement strand
CCAAGGATGGCACCTACCAAGCCAAGATCAGTGGTTCGCTCACCATGCACGGGGTTACCCGTGCGATCACGGCCGATGCGCAGTTTGTGGTGGCCGGTGGCAAGATTAACGGAGAATCTGTTTTCAACGTAAATCCCAAAGACTACAATATTGCCATCCCCTCCGCCGTGGTCGACAAGATCTCGGAGAATATTGCCGTGACAGTAAAAGTGAATCTTGACAAAATGCAGTAAGCGCAAGGCCCGATGAAATTTCCTATCCT
>DHLU01000031.1:8034-21265 GCA_002405435.1 Flavobacteriales bacterium UBA4660 | reverse complement strand
GTTTTGAAAACAATGCGCCCGGCGTTCTCGACTTTAAGATTTCACACCGGTTCAACTATCTGAATGGCGGCCTGTACGACCTGTTTGGTCTCGACGGAGCTACCTTGCGCCTGGGCCTTGAGTATGGCATCAATGACCGACTGATGGTTGGTGCTGGGCGCAGCACCATCAACAAGACCTACGACGGCTTTGTAAAGTATAAGCTGACGCGGCAGAGCACAGGCAAGGTCAATATGCCGGTGACCATCTCCTGGTTTTCCTCCATCACCTGCAATACCCTGCGCTGGGCTGATGAAACCAGGAATAACTTCTTTTCATCACGGCTCAACTATGTGCACCAGCTCATCGTTGGCCGAAAATTCAGCGAAGGCTTTTCCGCGCAACTATCGCCCACCCTGGTGCACAAAAACCTGGTGCCAACCGAAGACGATGCCAACGATATTCTGGCTTGCGGCGTGGGCCTGAGACAAAAGATTACACGCAGAACCTCAGTTAATTTCGAATACATTTATGTGTTGCCCGGACAAATAGTAAGTACCAACTACAACAACTCGCTTTCCGTAGGATTTGACATAGAAACCGGAGGCCACGTGTTTCAGCTGCATTTCACCAACAGCCGTGGCATGACGGAGAATTACTTTATCACGGAAACCCAGGGCGACTGGTTTAACGGCGATATCAGTTTCGGATTCAACATTTCCAGGGTATTTACCCTTAGCTCCCCCGGTAAAAAAGGCTGAGCTCGTCAGCATAGTTGACAGGAATGCTATCTCGTGACGTTTTTGTTACAATTTTTTCGAAATCTTGTCTCAATTTTGGCTGTATCGTTTAAGATAAGAGTGACTTATGTTATCAAATAACATTGGTATCTTACCTCAGTTCGACCTTTAACGCCTATTCCTGCAAGTTTGAATACAAATCTCACTAACATCAGAGAATGTTAGGTTTTTGGTTAAGTTCAGTGGTCCCCGATGCTAACGAGCATCGGGGATCTTTTTTGTAATAACCCGGCCACCGCGAAACCAAATTCCGGGCCAGACTGATCCTCCCCCCTGCTTTACCCCAGCCTGCCGGCCTACCGACGTTGGGCCACGACCGAGGTCTATTGCTGATTTTCACAAAGTTTAGTTGTGCCATCTTGTGAAGATTACCACCTTTGTTGTATCCATAGCTTATGAAAAAACTAATTTTTCCACTGATCGCCCTCGCACTCGTGGGCGGCGTCATAGTCGCTGTTTTCTACTATGCCGAGCCCCAGCCCAACGACACCGGCTACAGCGACGCTCCCTACCACGATGCCTTGGGAGAAGCCATCGCCAGCCAGTCGCATCCGCATTCGATGTACCACTCAGAAGGCCGCAAAAAACTAGGGCCCCTCACAGGCGAAGACCTCTTCCGCATGCCTGCCTACACCACAGGTGAGGTCATCAGTCACGCCAACCTCGCCATCGTGCTGATCAACGCCCGGCCGGATCTCAACGACAAACCCTATATCACGCTCAGCGAAGCCCTGGTGCGAAAAATGGCTACGGTGCATGAAACTTCGCAGGTAGATGAACTCAACATCACCAATCTCAGCGACCAGTACTTGTTTGTGCATTCGGGAGACATCGTAAAAGGCGGAAAGCAAGACCGGACGATTCAGTATGACGTCGTGATTGCCCCCAATGACCCCTCTGAAGCAATCGCCTCGTATTGCGTGGAATCGGGCCGCTGGACCCACAGGGGAAATGAATCTGCCTCCCAATTCGGCTGGTGCAGCCAGATGGTGAGTTCACGCGAACTGAAAATAGCTGCGCGCTATAGCCGGGAGCAGGGAGAAGTCTGGGGCCAGGTAAGCAAACAACAGCAAGGCCTTAATATGAATATGGCCAGCACCTACCGGGTGTCCAATGCCGATGTTACCCGGAATACGTCGGCCTCCAGCCTTCAGCTCACATTGGAGAATGAGGATCTCGACTCACTTCGCAACCATTTTCATGAAAAACTCGCCATCGATCTCGGTTTGCACCCTGGTGCAGTCGGTTTCGCCTACTTCATCAACGGAGAACTATACGGCGTTGATGTGTACAACAACCGGCAGTTGTTTGCCGACCTATGGTACAAGTTGCTTGAAGCCTGTATCGTAGAAGCCATCAGTACGCCGGTAAAAGAAAATGCCGCCCAAACAAATGTGCAAGCCATTGGCCTGCTGGTTAACGACCATTACCGCACCTATAGTCCGGAACGGATCAATGAAGTGACCTTGTGTACCGTGAGTGAAAATGATAATGGCCGCATAGCAGCCTTTCTCACAGAAGACACGAAACGCAACGAATGGATTCACCGTTGCTGGCTACCCCTGCAGCCGTGAGCCACTAGGTCCTGGCAGCGCAGCAGGGTGCTTGTGGTTGTGTAAAAACAAAAACGCAGACAGGGACATGCCCCATCCGCGTTTTGTTCTCGCTAAATCAGAAAGCGTATTTCTTGAAATGATCCCGTACCTGGGCAATCATCTGGTTGTCGGTGAGATTCCCCGCCGACGCAATTTCGAACCGCTTGTTTGACAATTGTTTGTCTTCGCGGGCGTGGTTGACAAACTGCTCCTGTGCCTTACCGGGGCCAAACACAAACACTTCATCGTACGGATGAATGCTGGCCGCCACTTCTCCATAGTATTTCGACAATTCGGCGCGACGCTGGTTGTTAGAAGAATTTTCATTGGAACTGCTGTGAAAAGCGTGGTGGTGTGCCTGCACTTTGCCCACCTGTGCGTAATCTCCGTGCGGCAGGTGGTCTGGGGTGCTGATAACCAATGCCTTTTCATGGTCTATCCACAGGCCGGCGACTCTTTTGTGATTTTCTTGTTTCATGGGGTGACGGGTATTGTTGTTCGTTGTCTTTAACACCGCAAAAGTCAGCCCCCTGTTCCCTTGCAATACTGACGGCGGTCAGTCGGGACCCTGCCTTCTGTCATATGCGCCCCGCGTTACCCCCATTCATTTCACCTTCACCAGGTGGTTTCGGCAAAACTGAATCACCCGTTCACGGTGATAAGACATAAAGTGGTGATACTGCTCGTAAAAATCGCGGTGAAACTGGGTAATCATGATGTAACAATCCAGTACCCCCTCCTTTTCCATTGCACGGGCTTGGGCGAGTTCGGGCGCATCAGGGTTTTCGGCCATCATACGCTTCCATGCATACAACTCCAGGTAATCGTGGTACACATCACCGGTCAGCCCCGTATGAATGCCGTAACGGCTGAACCCAGCTGCACCAACCGACCGGCTGTAGGCCGACCAGATTAACGAGGGTTTACTGAACTTGACCGGTGGAAGCGAATAACCCGGGGGTATATTAACCATAGCGCCTCTCAACAGGCGTTGGCGGTTCAGTTCCATGCCATTTCTGTCGAGCAGATCGCGCAACTTGAGGAAGACAGACTCCGACGGATAGACCGTGAGCGCATTGATGCATTCATCGATGGCTTTTTTATGCTCGTGGTTGGAAGCCAGCGCATCAATCATATATACGCGGGGCTCGAGAAGATGCGGTTGCCAGCGGGTGCACTTGCTGAGGTAATGGATGGCACTGTCAAGTTCATTAAGGTGCCAATACATGTCTCCGGCATAGAGTGCTGCCTGGTAATAACCCGGATGCTGGCTCAGTGCTTTCAGATAGAGGTTTTTAGCCGGCAGGTAATCATGGCTGGCGAAGTACGCTTCGGCTTTGGTAAAACTTTGCAAGGCCTCTTCGCTGACCACCGAGTCGGGATTGGTGTCTACGCTGAGTATGCGTTCAAGCATGGAGGCCGTGGCGCTGGTCGATTTGAGTGCAGCCTCGTTGCAGGCCAGCAGGCAGTCGCCGTAAATGACCCTGTTGCTGCGCACTTTTTCATCCAATTCCGAAGGCGCGATTCCGGCAATGCTGTCAACCGCATCAGCTATCAGCCGCGTCACCATCATTGAAAGGGCCCTGCCAGGGTCATTCCATTGCGCCTCGCATTTTTCCATTTCCAATTTCACCAGGATATCCCAAAGCTCATTCTGGTTGTATTTGTTGGCTGTTTTGTGCATGACCTTGACGGCTCCTTCAAGGTCTCCCCGACCGTACAGGGCCATCGCCCGCGCCACCTCCTTTTCCTGCGCCACCGCTTGGGATACCGACACTATGCTTGCCCACAAAAGACAAACAGTGGCCGCATGTGAACCGACAAGTTTTACCATGCCTACAACTGAGAAATGAGTGCTATGTACAATGCAGTGAGTTGTGGCTCGGCCTCCTTGGCCATACGCAAAATCTCTTCAATATTGATCGGCTGCAGGTTGAGCGGATCGCACTGGTCGGTAAGGATTGAAATACAACAACACGGCAGTCCCATGTGGTTGCAGGTGATGACTTCGGGCACGGTGCTCATACCCACCGCATCTGCCCCTATGGTGCGGAGGAAACGGTATTCGGCGCGGGTCTCGAGGTTGGGCCCCTGAACCGAAGCATAGACACCCTCGTGCAATGTGATACCCCGTTCACGGGCAATCTCCCTCAGCATGCTGTTGAGTTTGGCACTATACGGCCTTGACATATCGGGAAAGCGTGGTCCGAGTTCATCGAGGTTTGCACCCCTGAGCGGATTTTCGGGCTGCAGGTTGATGTGGTCATCAAAGAGCATAAGTTGTCCCTTTTCGAATGCGGGGTTGAGAGAGCCTGAGGCATTGCTGAGCAGGGCCCAGCGCACACCGAGCATTTTCATCACCCGTATCGGCATAACGACATCCTGAATGCTGTGACCCTCGTAATAATGGAAACGGCCGTTAAACGCCAGCACCTTCTTACCGGAGAGGTTACCATAGATCAGTTTACCGAAATGAAATTCTACGGTAGCTATCGGAAAGTGGGGAATAACATTATAGGAAAACTGTTTTTCAATCTCAATATGTGCTGCCAGTCCATCCATACCCGTACCGAGTATGATGCCGATTTCGGGTTGTGTGATGCCCCTTGCCCTGAGCCAGTCAGTGGTTTCGTTGAGTTCTTCCAGCATATGTCTAAATATCGTCCGAAGGTAAGCATTCTTCAAATGTTGTCAAGAAGCCTGACCAAGGCGGGCGGCTGCGCATAATGCTGCGGAGGTCATCCAGGGTATCCACATCACTCAGCACAGGCAGCGTACAGACCGGCCACCGGTTTTTCCGGCAGATGTTCAGTGAATCCTCCAGTACTGTGTTGGTGCCCCACGGCAGGTGATGAAAGAGTACCGGATGCACCGCTTTGCATCCGATCAGGTAATAACCTCCGTCGGCAGCCGCCCCGAATACTACCTCGGCGTTGTCAAGTGCCTCGAATGCGTTGCGGAGTGTGTCGGCTGAAAGTGCAGGACAATCGGTGCCAATGATTACTGTTTTGCGCGCACCCAGACGGAAAGCTTCTGCAGCGGCATGCATCATGCGTTGGCCAAGATCGCCTGCAACCTGAGGGTACGATTTGAAAGCCGGCGGAAGGCATGCCGTGGATGGGAGGTCTTCAATACAGCAGTGCACTATGCCTTCAGCGCCACGGAGCATTCGGACGGTGTGGTTGAACAGAGCCTCATACACACGGTAGGCCAATGCTTCCGATGTTGCAGCGGCAAGCCGTGATTTCACCTTTCCGGGTACGGGCCAGCGTCCGAGCATAATAACATGATCACTCATAGGCCGGTAATCCGCGGTAAATCCATTTCTCCCAGGCGCCGCTGTAGGGATGAATGCGTGCAGTGGCACCTGAGGGGCCTTCGAGCGGACGGCCTTCGTTGGCCCAATGAAAAATACCTCCCCACAGGTTCATCACCCTGGTAAAGCCGAGGTGCTGAAGTTTTTCGGCAATACGTGCACTCCGGTAGCCCACTGCGCAATACACCACCACCTGACTGTCGCGGTTTACTCCATCGCATACAGAAAGGTCAAAGTCGTCATAACCGGCATAACGGGCACCGGGAATGTGTGACACGCTGTACTCTTCTTTGCTGCGTGCATCGAGGAAGACTACACCGGCAGGAATTTCATTCCCATACACTACCGGCGCGGCACCGGCTGCCATGTCGTCGGCCATTTCGGCAAAGGTCCCGTACCCGCAGGCGACCAGTGCGAAGAAGACTGCGACGAGGACAAGCCCGCGTGCGTCGGCTACACGGTATGCCGGCCGGATAGTCATGATGTCGATCCCTGGCAACTGGAGCCGGCTCCGGCTGTACAACCGAAACAATGCCTGGCCAGCGCAATGGTTCTTTGGTTCCACGCTACTGCATCGAAACCCGCAACATGACCGGCACACATTTCGGGACGCAGCCTGAGCATCTGGTTGAAGTCGCAGTCGTACAACGACCCGTCCCACGCGACGCTTACCGTGTTTCGGCACATTACGCCATGAACGGCAGTGGGGTTAAATGATGAGACCAGCAATTGCATATAATCGTCGAGGTTATCAGTGGCGACCAGGTATTCCAGAAAGCGGCTGATGGGTAGATTGGTGAGGGCGAGCAGTCGGGTGAAATGGATGCCATAGGGGTCGAGGAGTCTTGCCCTGAATTCCTTTTCAAGTGCAGCCTGTGGTCCGGGTAAAAATGCGCCTGCAGGGTTGTACACCAGATCAAGCACGAGCGACTTACCGGGCATACCATAACCCTGCGCATTCAACAGCGCGAGCGCTTCTATGCTTTTGTCAAAAACCCCTTCTCCCCTTTGCCGGTCGGTGCGGTCGCGTTGGAAATAGGGAAGCGAACTGATGACCCTCACCCGGTTTGCGGCAAAAAACCCGGGCAAATCGTTGTATTTTTTGTTCGCTACGATGATGGTCAGGTTAGAACGGAGCATGATTTCCTTCACACCCGTCTCGGCCGCGCGGGATACAAACCAGCGGAAGTCGGGGTGCATTTCGGGCGCACCTCCTGTGATGTCCAGGGTGGTGACATCGGCGTGCTGCAATGCCCGCAGGCACTGTTCCATCGTTTGACGCGTCATCATTTCCGTGCGGTCAGGTCCGGCATCTACATGGCAGTGTGCGCATAGCTGGTTGCACATGTACCCGATATTCACCTGAAAAATTTCCAGTGCGGCCGGTTTTAAAGGAAACAGGCCACAGGACTTCAGTTGTTCCTCGAAATCAGGAATGCCGGGATTGTCTGCCAGCAGTGCCCGCTGGTATTCGGTATTAGCCAGCGGCGCGCGCCTGGCCATAAGGCTCTTGCTCACTACATGGAAAGTTTCTGAACCTTATTCATCATCTGCACGCCGTGCACAAGGCTTGCACCGCCGCGTATGGCTGCGGCAACATGCAGGGCTTCCATCATCTGCTCATTGCTCACACCCCGCTGCAGGCAGTCGGAGGCATAGGCATCTATGCAATAAGGACATTGAACCGTATGGGCTACCGCCAGTGCAATCAGTGCTTTTTCCCGGGCCGTAAGGGCGCCCTCTTCGAACACGGCCCCGTACCATTCGAAGAACTTGTCTGCCAGCGGTTTGTCCCAGTCAGCGATCTGACCGAATTTACCGAGGTCTTTGGGGTTGTAATAATGTGAATCCATGGCGGGCTGATTTTAGGTGTTGGGTAATACCGGTTCATTGCGCGTTGAGTGACCAGTCGTAGTTTTTGTACTCGACCTTCACTTTGTCTGGGTACTGCGTAGCGCTCTGTGCCCTGAGGTAGTCGGTGATGCTACCTGAGGGTGCGAAGTCGCTGGCATACCATTCGAAAATTCGCGAAACCTCCACCTTTTTTTCAGTAAGCGTGTTGAAATGGGGATTATTGATAAAAGACCTGGCCAGTGCCCTGAGTTGCTGCTCGAGTCCTTCCGGCCGTATGGGTGTATTTTGAAGGGGCGGACACGATACCGCGCCGCAGTTAATGGCAAAATGAATTTCGGGCCATGTAAATTTCTTCATCAGCATTTCCTTCTCGATGTAATCGAGTGAATAATTATGTACGCCGATTTTCACAAATTCCCGGGTAAAGGCATCGGGTATGTCCTTCACAGAACCAATGGGATAATGGTCACAGATGAGTTTAAGCACAAACATGTTGTAGGTATTGATCCAGAAACTCATCTGCTCTTCCCTTGACCAACGCGCATTGGGGTGCATGAGGCTCATGCTTTTCAGCACGACGGGAAAATCCTTGTCTGCTTTCAAGGCGGCATAATTGACGCGCCCCCTGTCATCCACATGACGCTGCAGCACCTCCCCGTAGAGCAGGTAATCGGGTTTGAAAGGCTGGCTGCCCGGCTGAGCAGCGGCAACGGCTGTTATACCGGAGAGGATGAGGCTGATGAGGAAAGCTTTCATGGGGGTGCCTTAGGGCAAATTTAACGCCACGAACCTGCCACCCCGTGCCGTAACGGGCTAAAGTGGACCAAACCCGGCATTCGGAGCGGTCCGCTTGGGCCAGGCGCCGTTCCGGCGTGTGCGCCATACCGCGGCGCGTAAAAATGCACGCCATGCGAAGCCTGGGTGCGATACTTCCCGATTATTTTTTTTTGGATAAGCGGCCAAATCTGATAGATTTGGACTGTGCTCGTTCAAACCTACCTCCCGGAAAAGTTAAAGCCCTCAGACTACAACCTCTTTTTATCAAAGGGTTGGTTCAGGGGTTCTTCTCTGCTCTACCGCATGGAACTTGTTTGTATGGAGCAGACCGTACATTCGGTCATCAATGTGCGGCTACCGCTGAGGGAATTCAATTTTCGCGACAGTCACCTCAAGCTGCTGCGCAAGAATGGCCGGCGTTTCAGGGTGGTTAAAGGTCCGGCCGTTGTGACGCCCGAACTGGAGGCCTTGTACGCCAAGCAGAAGAGCCGGTTCAACGGCTTCATTCACGCCTCGCTGGAAGATATTTTCTGCAGGGCTTTTGACCACAGAATTTTCAGCACCCTTCAGTTTATTGTATACGACGGCCCCCAGGCCATTGCCGCGAGTTTTTTCGACATCACCTCCCATTCGGTGGCAAGCCTGCTGGCCATTTGCGATCCTGATTACGCCTCTTCCAGCCTGGGTATCTACACCATGCTGCTGGAGGTGAACCTGGCCGCGGAGATGAACATGGATTATTACTATCCCGGCTATGTGCTTGACGGCTCACCGCGTTTCAACTACAAGATGAGTCTGGGCCACTATGAGTGGATGGACGAGCGCAAGGCCTGGAGGCGCTATGCCGATGCGGCTCCAACCGATACGCTGGGCACCCGTTTTCGCAGCATGATGGCGGCACTTGAAACTTCGCTCAGGGAACGAGGGTTTGATCCGCAGCGGCGGATTTATCCGCACTTCGTCATTCCATTTCTGGATGCGCCCTTCGATGACCTGCTGAAATTCCCGGCATTTCTTGTGATCAGGGAGTTGGAGCACGGCCACATGCTTATTGGCGCATGCGATGCCGAGACGTCTACGCACTACATACTTGAAGTCGCGCCGGCGCATCACCTCAACGTGCCTGCCAATCTCGAACTGAGTCATGACTACCGTTCGGGTGTGCTCTATCACCTCGGCGTCCTCAGGGTGGTACTGGTGATAGACGAATTCAGGTAGCCGCCGTATCGCGGATTTTTATCCGTGCATTGAGCACCACGCCCGACACCACCAGCGCCATGCCCAGTACCGTCATCAGGTTTACCGTTTCATTGAAGATAAAATAGCCGAGCAGCAGGGCGAATATGGCGCCGGTGTAGTTCCACGGCGTGATTTTGCTGGCTACATCACTGTGCAGCGCTACGGTCACGAGGTATTGCGCCATGACGGTAAACAACCCCATGGTGATGAGAATCCACCAGTCGCCCGGCGCCGGGGTCACCCAGTCAAACAGGCACCAGGTACCCATGACAGGTACGGCGATCATGGGAAAGTACACGACAATAGTCATCGGGTGGTCAGTGTCTTTGCAGCGAATGACGGCATTGTAGGCTAGACCCGCGAGGGCCGCAGACACCACCCCCGTGATCAGGCACGGTGTGCTGATTCGCGTATCAAAACCTTTCATAATGGCCACGCCCGCCAGCGAAACGAGAAAAAGCAGCCACTGGATGTTTCGGGGTTTTTGCTTGTTGATACTTATGGCGGCAAGCACAGTGAATACCGGCGACAGGTATTGAATGGTGCTGGCCGATGCTAGCGGCATATGCCTGATAGTTTCAAAAAACAAAAAGAGGGCTACCAGTCCCGTCAGCCCCCGCACCAGCAGCCAGCTGCGGTTGTTTCCGAAAAATGAAATACGTTTTCTGTGCATGATGGCGGCAGAAACGGCCAGCACTACGAGCGACCTGAAAAAAACGAGTTCGTGGACGGGGATATGACCGAGTGTTTTGGCACAGGCATTCACCACGGCAAAACAAGCCACCGAACCCACCATGTACCAGATGCCTGCAGATGCAGGGTCAGCATTCCGGCGGATCCGGCCCTCAGGGGTTTCATGCATTCGCATTGAGAAACAAAAAAAGGGCGGAATTGACTCCGCCCTTTCGGTATTTTTTCACAAGTGACTATCTGAAGACCGTGATATGTCCCGTGATTTCTTCAAACTCCGCATCATGTACAGACCTGACGCGCAGCCTGAAGAGGTATATATCGTTGTTGCTGTAGTAACCATTTCCGGTATGGGATCCGTCCCATCCTTTTTCTGGGTCAGTGGATTCAAATACCTTGTCCCCCCAGCGGCTGAAGACCATGAGTTCATAGGTCTCCACATCAATGGCATTGCCTATAGGGAGCCAGTAATCATTTACACCGTCGTTGTTGGGTGAAAAAGAATTGGGCACATACACAGCAAAGGGTTCCTTGTCAAAATGGGCGACGATGGTATCCCCTTCGGTAAACTGGTATTGGACCTGTCTGTCTGTCCAGGTGGGCATTGGAATATGGTTGAACGATTCCCACTTGACAAAATTCCAGAAGTCTTCGGGATAGGCATTAAAGGTGATTGGATCATTTACCCCGAGTTCCACCGTCACCTCGCTCATGGTAGAGAGGTTGTTGTTGAAATTGACGGTTCCGGCGTAAGGCGGGTTTACGATTACCGTGTAGGCATAGTGTTCGATAAGTTCGTACACGGCAATCAGGGTATCCTGCTCGGTCAATGTGAAGAATACGTTGGTATCGAATTCATCCGGACTAAGCACATGGTTGTTGATTTCCCAGTGGTCGAATCCTGACCACTCATCCACGGGCACCGTCGTGAAGTTGTAGTTGAGTTCTCCCTCCAGCACCTCTGTATAGGGGTAAGAGGGCAGTGGCGTGCCGTTCATGGTGATGGTGCCTGCACCCGCGGGAAATACATCAACGGTGAGCGGGAAGTGCGGAGTTACGTCAAATACGGCTATGATGGTATCAGAGATACAGGAACTGAATCCAACGGTGGCTGATTCTTCATTGGGATTAAAGATGGTGCTGTTGGCCTCCCAGTGGTTGAAGGTGTACCAAATATCTGAAGGTGCCACAACCAGGTCTTGAAAATCACCCAGGGTAAAGGCATTGGTTTGCGGATAGATCGCCTGCTCCACCCCGTTGAGGTTGATGGTACCTGCTCCGGGCGGGAAAACGTCAGTAACCACAGTCACGACGTCTGTGGCTTCCACGAAGGTGGCCTGTATGGTTACATCGCCGTTCATCACCAGTATGGCCTCATCGGTATTGGCATTTTCAATGGTGGCATCGCCGGAGATGATTTCCCATCCGGCGAAGGAACCACATTCACTGCCCGGGATGATGAGATCGATGGGCAGGCCTCCGAAGAATATGCCAGACCAGGGTACATCGTTTTGGTTAATGGGAACCGTATTCACTTCTACCAGTCCGATGCCTTCGATAAGCACGGTCAGCGTGTAAGCCGTCACATCGTAACAGTCTTCAAGCCCCCCGATGATTTCATCGGCGCAACGGGCCTCAATAAAATCACGCAGGGTTTGCACGCTTCCCTGCCATCCATCGTAGGAACCTCCCCAGCGTTCGACCTGGCGGTGCATTTCGGGATCAATCACATTGATCATGCTGTCGAGGATACCGATCATTTGTTCGCAGGAGAAAACGGTATTGGACAGCGCCGCATAGCGCTGCACGTAGTCAGCGAAGAAATTCTCATTGTCGAACAGTGCATTCAGCACCGGCACGTGCCCTTGTCCGCCGACATCACCCAGTCCATCAGGGTCGCACGGATCAGCCTGCGGACTGGTATCGGGAACCCCGGTGTAATTGACATAGTGGCCGAAGGTAGCATCGTTATCCCACAGCGCATAGCGCCAGCGTTTGGCATCTCCTTCCGGATGGCGGCCGCGCCACCAGGCGGTGTTCCAGTTGAGCCAGTCAGTGGTTACGCAATAGGAGTTCAGGATGAAATAGTCGATGAGGCTGAGGGTATTATACTCCGTGAGCACATAGTCATAATTGGCATCGACCGCCATGTCGTTGTTGGTAATAAAATCCACCAGGTCATACCAGTCGGCTCCGTCGCCGTAATCGGCCCAGGTGCCTCCCCAGGTCTTGAGAAAATCAACATATCCTTCCGGCTGGTCGAAATAGTAATCGGTAAAGTCGATGTCGTCCACCTTCTCGCGGGCCTCATAGACACCCCAGTATTCGCCATTGATGTAGACGATATAGGATTCGGTTTTTCTCGAGTCGGTGTGCAGGTCACCCAGCACTCCGAGTTCATGCACATAGGAATCGCGGATGTGTGCGCCGCCGGAGAAAGGATAATTATCGTTGGCCGCAGCCTTGAAGATCAGGCGCTCGTAACTGGGCCGGTCGCTGTGATGAAAAATCGGAAGATTTACGACATGGTCGTAACCCAAGGCATCGCGGGTGATGTAGTCAAAGCCACGCTGGTCGTAGGCATTGGAGTCATTGCCGTGCTCGTTGGAATCGCCGAAAGCTTCTGCCTGAAAGGCACCATTCTGATTAAAAAACTCAATGTGGGTCATTTCGTCGCCTGCCCAGGCACCATCAGAAAGCGTAGGACCCGTGATGGCCGCGATGGGAATGGTGTGGTTGTCTTCGCCGAAAAAGAAGGTATTCGTGGTCACGAAACTTGGCAATACGTTGGGGTCAGGCGAATAGGCGATGGCGCGAAGCGGAGTGGTGGTATCAATGTCAATCGGACCTGTGTAGGGCGTTGAGCCATTGGCCGGACTTGAACCGTCAAGCGTGTAATAAATCAATGCACCCGCTTCCGGAGAGGTAATCTCCACGGAGATGGCTGAAGGATAATATCCGGCCTGCATGTCGATGACCGG
>DHLU01000031.1:7182-7830 GCA_002405435.1 Flavobacteriales bacterium UBA4660 | reverse complement strand
GTCGGATTGGTCATTATTACCCAATTGGCGCCTCCGTCCGTGGCGCGGCCAAATGAGTGGTTTGCCTGGTTGGGGCCTGTAGCACTGTAATCATAACTCTCCAATACCGTTCCACCCGGACTTGAAAACACCAGCACTTCACCGGCTGTCTGTGTAATCTTAAAATCGGTATTGACGAAACCAAGGTAATCAGGGTCATAGTCACCCGTTCCGGATAAGAGAATGACAAAATAGCCACCCGGGGGGACGATCGTTCCGCCCGGAATCTCGTAATTCATCGGATTGTCGGGGTTATCGCTAAGCCAATGGCCGCCGATATCCAGGGCTCCTCCGGTAGGATTATAAAATTCGACCCAGTCTTCGTATTCCGGAAACCACCCTCCGGAAGGTGACCAGTCGGAATAGTTGGCGGCACAATATTCATTGATGACCACCTGGGACGCAGCCTGAAGGGCAGCACCCGACAGAACAAGGAGTAAAAATATTTTCCTTACTTTCATTGGAATGGATTCAAAACGCAGGTTAAACACTGATAATGAGAACATAAAGCACGGGCAAAAGGTTGCATGGGTGCAAAAAAATTCTCCTCTCAGAGTGTCAAATGTACACCTTTCTTTTTGTCATCCGGATGACAGTGGTCAAGCCTAA
>DHLU01000031.1:2159-6993 GCA_002405435.1 Flavobacteriales bacterium UBA4660 | reverse complement strand
TGTAGGCTAACCGCATGGGCATACCGGTTTCATAGGCCCTGCGGGCGGCCGGGGATAGCCCAGCCGGGGCAGCACTGCAGGGAAACAAGGGATTGTGCATGAAATGAATAGTGCGGTTGCACGGCGGGGGTCGGACCTTGTATTTTTGCGGAAGAAATTAAACCCATGTCCACAGATTCACATCACCACGACGCCCATCCGGAAGCAGAAGAGAATGAGATTGCAGGACCGGTAATCCTCGCCTTGCTATGCCTGGCGCTGGCGGTAACCGTGATTTATCTCCTTACCCTCTAAGCGTTTCCCGCGGCACAAGCGGCATCGGAGATCTTCCCATTGCGGGACAGTGCACCGCGTGTCATTTTTTGTGCAGCTCCATCAGCCTAAAGGCAGATAAATCCCTGAAGTCAGGCCGAATTAATTTGTCTCGGATCTTTCGTTGGAGTTTTTAGACAATTTCATTTCACCCAGCAGCCAGCCGGCACCTGCGTATTTGTCGATCACCCAGAGCACATAGCGGATATCGACCATGATATTCCGGCAAATCGCAGGGTTGTAGAGGATATCACTCATGGTGCTTTCCCAGGACCGGTCGAAGTTTATGCCGCACAATTGTCCTTCGGCATTCAGCGCCGGACTGCCTGAGTTGCCCCCGGTAGTATGGTTGCTGCCGGTATAACAGACCCTGAGCGCACCATCCTTACCGTAAATGCCGAAATCACCGGCTTCGAGCATTTCAACAAGTCGGGCAGGCAGCTGAAAATCCGGGTTTGTCGGGTCGTATTTCTGGAGTATTCCGTCGGAGGTGGTGTAATAGGTGTAGACCATTCCGTCTGCCGGGGTGCTTCCCTCTACCTTTCCAAAAGAAATCCTCAGCGTAGAATTGGCATCACACCAGTAAGGATCTGAGGGGAAATACTTCGCCTGCAGGGCCACGAAGCGTTCCATCCAACCTTCCACCTCAGCCTGCCTGGCCAGAAATTCGGGGCGCAATGCGTTCTCATACCGCTCATAGAGGGTTGTGGAACCGGCAAAAACCGGATCACGGCGAAGTTTGGCGGCCGACGACGCCTTCCACTTTCCGAGCAATGACATCAGCCGGGTCGAGTCGGCGAACACCGAAAGTTCATAATCGGATTGGGCGGGAAGTTGGACCGGTTGTGCGCAGTGTGGCTGTACATAGCGCAGATACCGCGGGGTTAGCGCACGGAAAATATGAAAGTCGGTGGGCGCATCATAGTCCTTGTAAAACGTACGTGCCTTTTGGGTAAGGTTGGTGATGGTTTCGCTGAGGGTGCCGGATTTGCTCAGCGAATCGGTATACCTCACCAGCGCGTCGAATTCATGGGCAAAAGCGAAGAGTTCCGGTCCATAGAAGACGTATTCGACAAAGGCTTCGCGCTGCAGGTTGACCGGCTCCATTTGCCTGTAGAGCGACTGCAGCCGGGTGAGTGCATCGGTGGCCCGGGCATCGCCGCTGTCGGCCGCCATGCGCAGCAGGTCAGCTTCGCGTTGCTGCTTTTGTTCGAGTGCTCCAAAACGGTTTAGCCCCATTTGCTGACCCTTCCATTTTTTCCAGGCGTTAGCGATATCACTTTGTTTGGCGGTATACTGGATTCTCACCTTGTCTGAAGCCCCCATTTGCTGCCTGAGCACATCCAGCGAAGCCGTACGCATGTCAATTTTCATGGGGTTGCTCTTGTTGGTGACATAGTCGACCGCGTAGCTGGTAAGGAAATGTTCGGTTCGTCCGGGAAAGCCATATACCATCGAAAAGTCGCCCTCCTCTACCCCGTCGAGTGAAATGGTAAGAAAACGGGCCGGCTTGAAAGGGACATTGTTTTCGCTGAAGGGCGCGGGATCGTTGGCGGCACCGGCATAGATACGGAATACGCTGAAATCGCCGGTGTGGCGAGGCCATACCCAGTTGTCGGTATCGCCTCCGAATTTACCGATGCCTGCGGGCGGGGCACCGACGAGCCTGAGGTCTTCGTAAGTGCGGGTGACAATGGCCATAAACTGATTGCCGTAATTAAATGCCCTCACCACCGTGGCCAGCCCGGGTGAAGATTTCCGGTATTGGTCTTCGATGGATTTGCGGTTAAGGGCCCTGAGCGCCTTGAGTGCTTCAGGCGTCATATTGTCATTGGCCCCCATGTTCATGGCGGCCGTCACGTCATCTATCCGCACGATGAGGGTGGCCTTCAGTCCCGGACAGGGCAATTCCTCACTGCGGTTCATGGCCCAGAATCCATCGCGTATGTAGTTGTTGGCAAGCGAGGAATGGTATTGAATAAAATCCAGCCCGCAATGGTGGTTGGTAAAGAGCAGGCCCTGGTCGCTTACCAGTTCTGCAGTGCATCCTCCGCCAAAGAGCACGATGGCATCCTTGAGGCTACTTTGGTTGACGGCATATAACTCTTCGGGTGACAACTTCAGTCCGAGTATTTTCATTTCGTCTTCCACCGCACCAAGGATGGAGGGGATCCACATGCCTTCATGGGCGAGGGTACGTGTGCTGATGACCAGCACGAACAGGAGGGTTTGAGCAACAGGGCGCATAGGCAAATTTTGTACTGCGAAATAATACCTTTCCCGTTCAGGAAGGCGGTTAAAAATGATGAATTTCAGCATGAGCCGACCAACGCTGTGCTCATTTTCCTGCGCGGGAGGCATCCTGCACGAAGAGCATGTAGTAACCCGCGATCAGAAAGAACAACCCGATACAGGCCGGTGCTGCCACGGCTGACCAGTGGGGTTTTTGGGTGCCTGAAGCCGGCGACCACAGTATAAAATCGAGCATTGGAACGACCACCATCCCGATGGCCATCAGGATAAACACCAGGTTAAACCACTTATTGACTGCGCCTGCGGCCCTGTAGACACGGCTTCTGAAAAAACTCTCTGCCGTGGTATCCGCGTAGCGCATGGCCCGCACGCGGGCCGCATATTGCTGGCGTTCCACCCATTGCCGGTATACCTGTTCGCGGCGCCTTAATTCGGCAGCAGAGACGCCCGGGCGCATGCCCTGGTGCCTGAACCTGCTGCGGCGGGTATCATCGCTGAGGTATTCATAGGCTTCGTGGATTTCAAGAAAGCGGTCACGTGCCCCCGGTTGCTGGTTGACATCGGGGTGAAACTGCTTGGCCAGCCGGCGGTAGGCAGCGCGTACCTGGTATGCACCGGCTTCCCTGCTTAATTCTAGGATCGCGAAATAGTCCTTCACGGGCAATGCATACCGGGAAACCCGCGGGCTGCCTGCCTCAGGGCGTCGCCATGACTATGCTTCAACGAAGATAGTCGAAACCTGATGGCCTGCTGCCTCCTTAAGTTTGCGGCATGACCATAGCCGACCTGCGCAGCGATACGCTGACCCGCCCAACCACCGGCATGCGCGCAGCGATGGCTGCGGCCGAGGTGGGTGATGATGTCTTTGGGGAAGACCCGACGATTAATGCCCTTGAAGCCCGGTGCGCGGGCATGTTTGGAAAGGAGGCTGCGCTCTTTGTACCGAGCGGCACGATGGGCAACCAGATCGCCATTGCCGTGCATACGCGGCCGGGCGATGAGATTATCTGCGCCGATATCAGCCACATTTATCTGTATGAAGGCGGCGGCGCGGCGAGACACTCAGGGTGTTCACTGCGCCTTGTGCAAGCCGCGCGCGGCATTCTTCAGGCCGGTGACATTGATGCCAATATCAACAGCCGTTCCGATGACCACCTGCCATTTACACGGCTGGTCAGCCTCGAAGACACCTGCAACAAGGGCGGGGGAACATGCTATACCCTGGCGGGCATTCGGGCCATCAGGGAATCCTGTGACCGCCATGGGCTCACGCTGCACCTTGATGGTGCGCGGATTTTCAATGCGCTCGTGCATACCGGCCATGACCCCGTGGCATATGCTGCGCCTTTTGATTCCATCAACTTTTGTCTCTCCAAGGGGCTGGGCGCTCCGGTAGGCAGCATGCTGCTGGGTTCACGGGAATTCATCCGATCGGCCCACCGCGTGCGCAAAGCGTTTGGCGGGGGTATGCGTCAGGCTGGCATTCTGGCTGCCGCCGGCCTATACGCCCTTGACCACCATATAGCGCGGCTAAGCGAAGACCACCGTCGGGCCCGGCAACTGGCCGACATGCTGTCGCCTTTGCCCTGGGTAAGCAGTGTGGTAGCGCCAGAGACGAACATCGTGATCTTTGAGGTAACTCCGGAAAAAAGTGCGCGGGAAAGGGTCAGCCAACTGGCCGAGCAGGGCATTCTGTGCTTTCCGTTCGGACCGCAAAAAATCAGGTTTGTCACCCACCTTGACATTGGCGATGCGCAAATCGCCCTGGTGGAAGCCGGATTGAAAAAGATTGCCTGAACAAGGCAGGCTCAGGTGTTGCCCATGCACAGCGGCTCGCAAATGGCTGGTGCATCGCGGTCGTCAGCGGATTACCACCTTGGCCACTTCCCCACCCGATGATTTGAGTACGTAACTACCCGGAGCGAGGTTGACCAGCACCCGCTCGCGGGCCGACAACACCTGCTGGCCAAATACATGCCTGCCAGCGGCATCGAATATCTCGAATGAACCAGGCGCAGGGAGCTGTACGAAGCATGTGCCGTCTGAAGGATTGGGATATACTTGCAATGAGGCCGCTGTGGCATTTTCCACGCCCTGACAGACTTCCACGATAAAAACCAGGGCATCGGTGTGTGTGCAACCGGTATCTGTAGAGCCTGTCAGAATCAGCGCGTGGGTACCTGCCCCCCATTGGTCAGTGATGATCTGAAAGAACTGGTTTTGGGAACCATCATTCCACAGGTAATTGAGGCCGGGTGGACCATAGAAC
>DHLU01000031.1:0-1915 GCA_002405435.1 Flavobacteriales bacterium UBA4660 | reverse complement strand
CCTGCTCCAAAAAACTGCATCCGTTTCCGTCTGTCACCGTCACATTGTAATCGCCCAGGCTCAGGTTATCGGCTAAGGACTGCGAAGACTGGTATCCGTTGGGACCTGTGATGTTGTAAGCATAACCCGGCGTGCCTCCTCCTGCCGTAACTTCAATCGTGCCATCGGTCGCATTGGGACATGAACTGGGGGTAACCACTGCCGACACCGCCCATGGATCGGGCAGTCCGACGAAGTAGTTTCCTTCATGCACAGACCCGCAATTGGTGGTGGCCACGAGGTGGTATTCTCCTGGTCCGAGGTTATAGATGAAATGGGCCTCGGAATAGTACCCACCGGGTCCGGTCCAGACACAATCAAAATCGCTGCCTGTGCCCACAATGCTGGGCCAGAGACTGCCCGAGGGCGTCTGGCCGCTGTTGAGCGGACAATTGGTGTCATTAATCTGTACACTGAGTTCTTCGTCTCCAAGGAAAGAGTCAACGGAAATTACCGCAGTGCCGGTTTGGCCATATGCTCCGTCGACCTGAATATAATAGGTGCCGCCGGGGATAAGGCAGGAGGCGTAGCACACCGACGCAAAATCATTCGCTCCGTTGCAGCCTCCCCATGCATTGTCATTGGATGAAACGAGCTGAAAATTTGCCGGACTGGCGCAATCTCCGCCGTAATACACTGCTACCTGGGTATCGAAAGTGGTTCCTGCATTGCAGGTTGAAATCTCATAGGATTTGCCTTCTTCGGCAATAAAGTAGGCCCATGCCGAAGCGGAGACTCCATTTTCACACCACATGCCGAAGGTCGAACAGGAGCCATTCTGGGGGCGAATTTCGCCGAAAGAAGCGATGCACGAGGAAGTCACCAGCGAAACCGACGTGAGGTCGGGTAAAATTTGGGGCGCACCGCAGGGTGAGTCATACGCAGCCAGCGCATTGGCACCCGCCTCGAAGGTCCACGTATTTCCACCGCCACCTCCAATGTACATGTTGGTGAGTGCTCCGTTTTGGTAGAGATCGAAGGCCAGGCCACCGTCGCCATACCAGTCTACCCACACCAGGTCGTAGAGTTGCCCTGTGGTAAGGCAGAAAGGCCCGACGGTTTGTGAGCCGAAGTCTGGAATACCATTTTCGCCGGTAGGGCCATTTCCCGGGCACCCTACCTCAACACTTCCACCGAAGGCCAGTGTGCCGTTGCCGCAGCCTGCCCCATTGGGTACTACTTCCCAGTACGACTCTTCACCCCACACGTCATAAGAATAGCCTACGACATACACTTCGGTTTCTCCGGCTCCACATTGCGCATACAGCGCGCCCGACAGCACCACCAGCAGCACCATCGTCAAGAAATTTTTGCTCATTCGTATCAACAGGTTTAATACAAAGGTAAGACAGAATGGTGCCAGACCGTTCCCCGGGCACAGGCGCAAGGCTGGTGCGGGGGCATTGGCCCGGCCTGACTATCATTGTGCCGCAATGCAGGCACCATGTACGAAATGCTAACAGGAAAAAAGCTGGTTTTGGCCTCGGCCTCTCCGCGGCGGAAACAACTGCTTGAGGGCCTTATGATCCCCTTTGAGGTAAGGCCCACGGACAGCAACGAAGACTTTGATGATACCCTGCAGGCGGGTGATATTGCACTTTTCCTGGCCGAGAAAAAAGCACGTCATGCCTTTGCGGCTGCGGCAGCGGATGAATTGATTTTGGCCGCAGATACCATCGTTTGGCTGCATGACCGCGTGCTCAATAAACCCCTCGATGAAGCGGAAGCGTTCGACATGCTGAGAAGCCTAAGTGGCCAGATACATACCGTGTACACGGGCGTATGCCTGCTTTCTGCCAACAGGGAAAGGAGTTTCACAGACGCCACTCGTGTTCATTTTTCCAGACTTACCTAGGATGAGATTGCGTTTTACTCG
>DHLU01000001.1:14304-15543 GCA_002405435.1 Flavobacteriales bacterium UBA4660 | reverse complement strand
TTTATCTGTGCCCGCATTTTCCTCGACCAGCAGAATCAAGCTATTCATTGAGCCCATTACCGATTTAACCTCAAGGTGCGCCCTGCACTTGTCGACTATAGTGGCAGCGTGAGCTGGGGCGGCAGCAGGGTGAAAGACTTTCTGTGATGGGGTGTGCTTCCTAAGCGCCTTATGGCCTCCCGGTGCGCTGCGGTTGGGTAACCCATATTCACGGCCCACCGGTAATCGGGATACTGGGCGTGCAGGGCCTGCATGCAGGCATCGCGGTGGGTTTTGGCCAGCACGCTGGCTGCGGCAATCGCTGCAAACTTGCCATCGCCTTTGATCACGCAGGTATGTGGCACCTTTTTGTAAGGTTTGAATCGGTTTCCATCCACCAGCAGGTGATCGGGCTGCGCATTCAGGGCATCGACGGCCCTGTGCATGGCAAGAAAAGAGGCATTGAGAATGTTTATCTCGTCGATTTCTTCGGGGCTGGCCATGCCCACAGCCCAACTTACAGCATGCTGCTCGATATAGACCCGTACCTCGTTGCGGTGGCGCTCACTCATTTTTTTTGAGTCGTTGAGCAGGGGATGGAAAAATCCCTCCGGCAAAATCACCGCTGCTGCCACTACCGGACCTGCCAGGCATCCCCGGCCCGCTTCATCACAGCCACACTCTACCCTTCCGGGAACCCATTGAGCGACCAGCATCAGCAGCAGGAATAAAGCATGAGCCATTTTACCGCGGCGCACAGTGCAAATACGCCGAGGGTCCAGGCGAGGAGTTGAAACATTGCGGGTCTTGCCGGTATTCCGGCCAGGTTCAGCACCCGCACGGTAAACACCGCGTATACAGCAGCGTTGGCCAGTGAAAATATCATCATGAGAGTGACCAGATCGCGGGTGGTGAGTGCCGCGAGCAGCAGGCTCACAACCCGTACAACGAAGATGAGCATGTGGTACAGGAAAAATTCCCGCTCCTTCCGCAGCACGCCAAACAGTACCGAGAGGGGCACCGAGAGCAGCCTGAAGAAATAATAGATGCTGAGTACAGAAGCCAGTTCGCCGGCCTGTCTCCATGCAGGGCCGAGCATGAGGGAAAAAAGTGGTTCTCCGAACAGGTAAATCAGTGACATGCAGCCCGCCGTGAGCAGCAGCATGGCCCGGAACAACCTGCGTGTATGCCTCGCGAGTTCATCGGGTCTTTGCTGAACGATTTCCGCTGATTTATTGAGAAAAACCGAACTGACCCCTG
>DHLU01000001.1:0-14163 GCA_002405435.1 Flavobacteriales bacterium UBA4660 | reverse complement strand
ACCCCTGAACCCATCATGCGAAGGGGCAACTCGAGCACTACGATGGCCCAGCTGAACATGGCCACCGAATCGAGGCCAAACCCGAGCAGGGGCAACATGACCGCGGGCAGGCCTGCACTCAGCACCTGTACCGAACTGCCCCAGAAAAAAAAGCCTGGATAATGCCTGTACGCCTTCGCCGTGGCGATCAAATCGGCCCACGACACCCTGGCGAACAGCGTACTGCGAAAATTTCTGATGACAAAAAGACCGCTCAACAGAGGATTCAGCAGATAATTGAGCACATGAGTCCACATAAGTCCGTCTGTATGGTTGGACACAAATTTTCCGTAGGCGATATTGAAGCCTTTGTTGACGGCCATGTTGGCTGTGCCATAAATGGTGGAAGCCCTGAACCGGCGTTGTCTGACCGACCAGTCGGCGAGTATCCTGTCTATGGCTACAAGGAAAGCGACAGGACCGATGGCATAGAGCCAGGGTCCGATTCCATCCAGTTGCAGGGCAGCGGCGAACTGCTGTCCACCCGCTGCAAACACCAGCGTTATCATGAGGCACCACAGGGCCGATATCACCACCGACAGGCGCAGGAGACGGTTGAAAACCGATTCTTCCCCGGGCAGCACAAATGCCATGTTGTAGCTGAGCATGGCCATGCCTCCGAGCGTATTGGTATAGACACTGAACAAACCAAACAATCCGTATACCTCGGGGTTGTCGTAGATACGGGCGATGACGGGTACGGTCAATAGTTGAATCAGGATGCCGGCACCCGACCCTGTCACCATATAAGCAGCGTTGCGCACGAAGGAATCTTCGGTGGTGAGCGATGATTTCAACTCCCTGTAAATGCCCGTGATTCTCTTCATGGCGCTTGGGGTATTCCATCCTTTCCGGCAGCGCGCATCATGCTCTGCCAGAGCAGGTCTGCGGTGCGGTCCCAGGTAAACATGCCGGCCCTTTCGTGTCCTTTTTCGATGAGGTGCTGGCAAAGAAAATCATCGGTAGCCAGCCGCTTCAATGCACCGGTGATATCATCCACCGACATAGGGTCAACAAGCAGGGCTGCGCCTGCCGCAATCTCAGGCATGGCCGTGACATTGGAAGTAACAACGGGCACCCCTGCACGAAACGCTTCCACGATGGGAATGCCAAAGCCTTCGAAATAACTCACGTAGGCCAGTCCGCGGGCTGCGCCGATGACCCGGGGAAGTTCTTCGGACCTGAGGTGACCGGTGAACACAACATCTTCCCTGCAGGGCATTTCAGCCAGTGCCCTGGTCACGGCATCAGTGGGGTGATACGGATTGCCAGCCACTACCAGTTTGTAGGGCAACCCTGACTGCTGCCTGAACTGGCCAAAGGCCCTGAGTAAGCGGTGAAGGTTTTTTCGCGGCAGGATGGAACTGAGAAAGAGGAAATACGGTTGGCCCGAGGTGTATGCTGCGCGCACCTGACCTGCCTCCGTTGCGGTGAGGGGCCTGAACCGCTCTGCAGCACCGTTGTACACGACGTCAATTTTCTCAGCGGATATTCCGTAGGTGCTTATGATATCAGACTTGCTGAATTCGCTTACGGTGGCAATGCGTGTGGCCTCTTGCGCCCAGCGCCGTGAAAATTTCCGGTAATAACGCGAATGAGCCGGCCTGAGATCACCGGGGAAGTGCTCAAAATTCAGGTCATGCAGCACCACAAGCTGAGGCACCTGCGTCTTGAGGGAGGCGACCGGACCCGGACAAACAAGCAGGTCGGGCCTGATGCGCCTCAGCAGCCGGGGGAGCGAGAAATCGTACCACACCCTAAACAGCAGGGGGTGCCTTGCCTGGGGAGGCAGCACGTGCGGAATTACATTTTTGCCGAATACAAATGAGGAATGGTATG
This sequence comes from Flavobacteriales bacterium UBA4660, assembly GCA_002405435.1. Lineage (GTDB taxonomy): Bacteria > Bacteroidota > Bacteroidia > Flavobacteriales_D > Sanyastnellaceae > UBA4660. The sequence continues at coordinate 12,285 of DHLU01000001.1, read as the reverse complement.
GACGGTCAAAGATGAAGTGAAAGGTATGTCCGGGATGCCGGCGGGTAATCCTTTCAAAGTTCTCACGGGTGAACCAACCTATTCCATCCAGCTTACCGTGCAGCAACAGCCGGGTATCAACGGCAATGATCATAGTGCCTGCGAATCTCTGACAGAACGGGGATAAATGTAACTTTTGGCAAAAAAATGGCCCCATCCGCATCCGTTGCGGGGGTTGAATATGCCGGTACAGCGCAGCCGGCCTTTCCAGTGCAGCCGTATCTTGCGCCCTGATGCAGCCGCGTTTTCTCTCCAACCTGGTATTGTTGCTGGGACTCAACCTGCTGGTCAAGCCTTTCTACCTGCTGGTAGTGGAGGCCGAGATACAAAACCGGGTGGGTGCCCATGCCTTTGGCACCTATTTCGCACTGATCAGTTTTTCCTTCATTCTCAACATTATCCCTGACCTGGGCATCACCAACTGGAACACCCGGCACATTGCGCGCAACAGCCAGTTGCTCCAAAAACATTTCGGATACATCTTCACCCTGCGGCTCTGCCTCTCGGCCTTATTCATTGTTGTGTGCCTGGTATGCGGCTTTGTGCTGAATTACCGGGGCACGGAGATGGCGATACTGGCGATACTGGCATTGTCGCAGGTACTGGCATCACTCCTGCTCTTTCTGCGTTCAAATCTCGCCGGACTTCACCGGTTCAGGGAAGACAGCCTGTTGTCGGTACTCGACCGCCTGCTGCTGGCAGCCGCCATGTCGCTGCTGTTGTGGACCGGGCTGGGCGGCGACCGGTTTGACATTCGCTGGCTCGTGTGGGGGCAGGCGGGCGCGTATGCCGCTGCCTGTGCCGTTGCCATGTTTATGGTCATGCGGCATGCGGGCCGTCTGAGGCTCTCATGGGATCCTGTTTTTTTTCGCGCCGTGCTCAAAGAAAGCAGCCCCTATGCCCTGCTGATATTTTTTTCGGCTGTGGCCTACCGCTTAGACTCCGTAATGCTGGAGCGCTGGCGGAGTCCGCACGACTCAGGTATTTATGCCATGGCATTCCGGTTCTACGAAGCCTTCAATATGATGGCATACCTCTTTGCAAGCCTGCTCCTTCCGATGTATTCACGCATGCTGAAAAAAGATGAGGATACCGGTCCGCTCATGTCGCAGGCCTTCCGGCTGCTGTTCAGCGGCGCGCTGGTGGTGTGCTCGATTGCCTGGTTTAAAAGCGGCTACGTGCTCTCGCTGTTTTACGACCATAGTATCGCAGAAGCAAGGCCCTCCTTTCACCTGCTGATGGCCGGCGTATTGCTCTTTTCACTCCAGTACATTTTCGGAAGCCTGCTGACCGCCAAGGGAGCACTAAAAAGCCTGCTGTGGACTGCCTTTACAGGCATGGTACTCAACGCCGTCTTAAACACCTTGCTGATTCCCGCCATGGGTCCTGAGGGCGCCGCCATAGCCAACGTAGCCACCCAGGGCCTGGTGGTTACTGTGCAGGTCTGGCTTGTCAGGCGGAAGGTCAACCGGACACCGGTAATCACGCCCAGACTCGCAGCATTTACCCTCCTGCTGCTGCTTTTTTCCTGGCTGATCACCCGCAGCGCCTTGTCTGACCTTGTGGCCTGCCTCTGCATCCTGCTCACAGGCATTGTACTGGCCTTTGTTACACGGATGGTAAACCCTGCAAGGCTGGCAGCCGCCATGCGCCGGGAAGACGACTGAGTGACTCTGCCTTAATTTTGACCCAAAACCCAGTTATTAAGATTCCCTGACCTTCATGCAACCACCAGAAGCTACCCCAGTCAATCCGCTGCAATCGACCAACCTCCTGGTACTGCTCTACCGCTGGCGAAAACCCCTCGTAATCATTACGGCTGCGGCTGCCGTCCTGTCTGCGGGCGTTTCGCTGCTGATTCAGGAAAAATATAAGTCTACCGTAGTAATGCTGGCCGTACCGCAAAACTCCTTCGGCGAACAGCTGCTGGAGGAAGTCAAAAAGGAAGACGTGCTTGCCTACGGGGAAGAAGAGGATGCTGAGCGCCTGCTGCAGATTATCAACAGCGATAAGATCCGCAACCGAATCATAGAAAAATATGACCTCTGGACGCACTATGATATTCCGCGTGATGCCCGGGGAGCCAATGCGCTGATGACCCGCGAATATTATAGCAACGTAAGTTCCAGAATGACGAAGTTTATGTCCATTGAGGTGCAGGTGCTGGACAAAAAACCGGAGCGGGCCCGCGATATCGCCAACGACATTGCCGCCCTCACCGACACTGTAAGCAACCAGCTGCGCAACGAACGCGCTCTCCAGGCCTTTCAGTACGCAGATAATTCCTACAAAAACCTTCAGGAAGAAATCAAACTGCTGGAAGATTCGATGGCAAGCCTGCGGCGGCTGGGTGTCTATGACTACATCACCCAGATTGAAGGCCTGAATGAACAGTATGCCACCGCAATCAACGAAGGCCGCCTGGCACAGGCCAAGATGCTCAAGATGCAGATGGACACCCTTTCGCAGTATGGAAATGTATATACCAAACTGGAAACGATGATTGAAAGCACCTACGAACGGGAGGCCATTCTGAAAAAACGGTACGAATTGATGAAGATTGACGTGGAGTCAAAACTGCCGTCCAAGTTTGTGGTTGACTATGCCGCTGCAAGCGACAAAAAATCCTATCCCATCCGCTGGTTGATTGTGGCCATGAGCACAGCCTCGGCCTTTGTGCTGGCCTTTATTCTGCTGCTGGTATGGGACAACCTGAAATCCCTCCGTACGCAGGGTTATCTCTGAGCCATGTCAGCCCAACGCACCGTAGTTTCCGAACGTCAGAAGCGTTGGCTTTATGGTTGCTCAGCCCTGTACCTGGCCATATTGGGGGTTAGTATTTACCAGGAGTTCTATTATACCGCTGTGTTACCGGTCGTGCTCGGTGTCGTCTGGATGGCGATTTACCGTCTGGATATATTGCTGCTTGTCATCGCCGCCTGCGTGCCGGTTTCCATCAACCTGGAAGACCTCGGCATCGGAGGCGTAGGCATGTACTTGCCGACGGAACCCCTGCTCTTCGGTATCCTTCTGCTGGCCGTTTTAAAACTGCTCTCTGCCTCGCACATCGACCGGCGCATCTTCACCCATCCGATTTCAATCCTGCTCTATATCTACATCGTATGGATGGCGCTCACGGCCATTACCAGCGCGTTTCCGCTCGTCTCCGTCAAATTCATACTGGCCAGGCTTTGGTTCATTGTGCCTTATTATTTTCTGGGGGTTCATGTTTTTTTGGATGAAAAGAAGTCGCGCTGGTTCAAATTGGCCTACCTGCCTCCGTTGTTTGGCGTCATCTTGTATACGGTTACCCGCCACGCTTCCTATGGCTTCGACAAAGAATCGTCGCACTGGGTAATGGAGCCGTTGTTTAAAGACCACACCAGCTATGGGGCGGTACTCGCCATGTTCTTTCCGGTACTGGCAGGCATGCTTCTTCAGAAAAAAACAGGGCCGGCACTGCGCATGCTGCTGTCAATCGGCATGGTCATTCTGGTCACCGGCATTGTATTCTCCTACACCCGCGCGGCATGGCTCAGCATATTCGGCGCAGCCGGAGTGCTCATGCTTTTGGTTTTGCGCATACCGCTCCGGTCAGCCGTGCTGGGCCTTGCCCTTTCAGGCGGACTGGTCTATGCGGGTTGGGAAGACATCCAGGTCTCCTTGCAACGCAATAAGCAGGAATCCAGCGACCGTCTTGACGAACACATTTCTTCGGTATCTAATGTTTCCAGCGACGCATCTAACCTGGAACGGCTCAACCGTTGGAACTGTGCGTGGGAAATGTTTAAAGAAAGACCTGTTTTCGGATGGGGTCCGGGCACATACCAATTTGTCTACGCACCTTTCCAGCGTTCGGCAGACCGCACCATCATCAGCACCAACGTGGGTGACGGAGGCAATGCCCACAGCGAGTACCTGGGCCCGCTCAGCGAGCAGGGGCTTCCGGGTATGCTCATCATGGTGTCACTCGTACTGTTGGTATCGTCACTGGGCTTCAGGCTATTCTTCCGCATGAAAAATCTTCAGGAACGCATACTCATCACTTCCGTTTACCTCGGCCTGATGACGTATTTTATCCATGGCACACTCAACAACTACCTCGATACCGACAAGGCCTCGGTTCCGTTCTGGGCGTTTATCGCCATGATGGTGGCTGCAGACCTGAAGATGAAGCAATCTCAACGCGCCGAAACGCAGGAAGAAAAAAGCTTACCGCATTAATTAACGCATCACCACAAACTTCTCTACGCACTCGCCGTCGGGCCGGTCTGCATGCAGGAAGTACAGGCCGGGAGGCAGCGCATCAGTGGAAATGGATTCGCCATTGGCCCTTCCCGAGAGCCTGCACCTGCCAGCGGTGTCGTAAATGCGGTAATCCGGATACCCTGATACCACCAGCCTGTCTGATACGATCGAGGCCCCCGTGATGAGACTGTGCATCGGCGTTTCCGGCACAGGCACCACTTCAGGCATAAGGCTGCTGATGTCGATGGTCTGAACCGACCGGGCAAAGGTGCCCGCTACCAGACGTGAGCGATCGCTGTTAAATTCAATATCAAATACCGGCATCATGGGCATGTTATTGCCAAGCCGCAACCAGTTTTCGCCTGCGTTTTCACTGTAATACACCCCGTCATCGGTAGCGGCAAAAAGCAGGTTCTCATCGCCAGGCGCCACAAGTATATCATTCACTGCCATCTGCGGAAGATCACCGCTGATGTCTGTCCATGTCTGTCCGTAGTCGGTCGATTTGTGGATATGCGGAATGCGTTCATTGTCGCGGTATCCACTGTGGGTCACATAACCGTTGGCCGCTTCATTGGGACTCGCGAGTACCTGAGAGACATAGCGCTCTGGGAGCCCCGCCGTTATATCGGTCCAGGTGCTGCCTCCATCCTGGGTTACCCAGACATTTCCGTCGCCCGTTCCCGCGTACAGGGTGGTTTCGATGACCGGAGATTCCGCCAGCGTGGTGATGGTGTGCACGCGGTCAAACCACTCGTCAAGTCCGTCGCTGAGGTCTCCGCTGATGGGCTCCCAGGTGCCGAAGGGGGCCGATTCCATTTTGTAGACCCGGTAGGTACCGCAATAGACTGTATACGGATCCTGCTGCCCCATAATGAAGGGCATGTCCCATCCTGTGCGGTCTGCCGGATCGATACCGGCGGTAAAATCCGTGAAAAGGAACTGGCCCGTGATGTCATAGACCAGTCCACCATACTGTGTCTGCGCATAGGAGATTTGCGGGTCATCCGGGTTGATACGCGCCTGAAATCCGTCTCCTCCGTAGAGCCTTTCCCAATTGTTGACCATCGACAGGTTTCCGCGTGCCGTGCCGTTGTCCTGCACACCCACCCAGTACTCTTCTGGTATAGCAGGATTTTCGATTACGTGGTAACACTGGTTGACTGGAATATTGTCGATGTCGGTCCAGTTTTCGCAGTTGTCGGAGGTGCGGTATAGACCGCCATCGGTGCACAGCACAATGTTGCTTCCATCTATGAAGGCCATGTCGTGGCTATCGGCATGTACGATATACTCCCACCAAGGCGGCGTGATGGGCTGCCAGGTACTGCCATCGGTCATCGTATAGCTGTCGACGCCGGTGATGTACACCTGCTCGGGATTTTCCGGATTGACAAAAACTTCTCCGAAATACCATCCGAAGCTGCTATATACCGATGCCGGCAGGCTTTCCGTCGGCAGTGCCGACCAGTTTTCACCTCCGTTGGTAGTTTTGTATACGCCTTCCACATTGTAGGTGGTATCGACCACCACAGCGTAGAGCCTGTTGTCATCTCCGGGATACATGCAAATTCCGGTGCGGCCCAAAACGCCGGAAGGCAACCCATTGGAGAGCGCGGCCCAGCTTACACCCCCGTCTGTGGTTTTCCAGATGCCCGCTTCTTCACCTTCCGCGACTATTTCAGAGTTGGTCCGAATGCGGTTGTATGTAGCAGCATAAAGCGTCTGGGGATCTTCGTGACTCATGGCGAGATCTATCACTCCGCTGTCATCACTTGTGTAGAGGATCTGCTGCCAGGTAATTCCGCCGTCAGTCGATTTGTAGAGCCCCCGGTTTTCGTCGCGTTGAAAGGGGTTACCCATGGCAGCGGCATAGAGGGTGTTTGAATCGCCCGGATCCACCGCTATATCGGCAATGATATATTGTTGTCCGAGCCCCTTGTGTGTCCATGTGACACCGCCGTCTTCGCTGAGATAGATTCCGTTGCCGGTGTAACAGTAGCCGCTTATGTTCTTGTCTCCTGTACCGACCCAGATTCGGTTGCTGTTTTGCGGATCGATGGTAATGGCCCCGATGGCCAGAAAAGGTTGTGCATCAAAGACCGGATTCCAGGTGGCGCCGTTGTCTGTGGTCTTAAACAAACCGCCCGTAGCCGCCCCGGCGTACATCACTGACGTGTTGGATGGATCTATTGCAATGCAGTTGAACCTGCCCCCGAGGTTGCCGGGTCCTTCGGTTTGCCAGCTTTCCTCCGAACGCCCGGCAGATGCCCTTGACTGGCGCCAGGCTTCCGTCAGGGCATTTCGCCAGGCCCCGGCGGAAAACTCCACATCGGGCCATGTGCGTATAAGCATGTGCCACTCTTCGGGACGCATGGCGGTGTCTTGATCGTCGCCCTTCGGAGTGCGGCTGTACCGGCAAGCGAAGAAAACGGCACAGAATAGGGCTAACCATAACGGCCGTCGGATTGAAGTTAAGTGGCGCATCTATACGAAAGTAAGCGGAACAAGGTGGGCCCGAACTTGCCCAAGTGCTGATTTAACATCGTTTGGAGGTGATCCAATCAGGCCAGCCGGGCACATGCCTACTGGGGTATTGTGCTGCAGGTCAGAAAAAACGACAGGTGAGAATGGCCAAATCATCTGTGTAAGGCATTTCGCCCTTCCATTCGTTGAGCGATTGCACGATGATGGTGTTGAGGTCTGAAGTAGACATCCGCTGGTTGACGAGAATCGTCTTTTCAAGGCGTTCAATTCCGAATTCTTCCTTTTGCTCATTTTCCGGTTCGACAAGACCATCGGTATAACACACGATGGTGGAGCCGGGTTCTACCTTGACCTCACCGACGGAAATGCGCGGTATTGTATCAAACATACCCAAACCGATTGAGCCGAGCTTGAGCAACTGTGTGTGGCCTTGCGCATCAGCCATTACGGGCGGGTTGTGGCCGCAGTTTACATATTGCAGCAGCCGCGTTCTGCGGTTGTAGATGGCGAGAAACAGCGTGATGTACTTTTCACCGTGCGCGCTCAGCATGACCTGTTGATTTAACTCGCGGATCATCGCTTCAAGACCCTTGCGGTGGTAAAGGAAAAGTGCCCGCAGGTAGGCCTGAAAATTGGCCATCAGAAAGGCTGCACTCAGTCCCTTGCCACTGACGTCGGCCATACAAAACATCAATTCATCATCGCCCAGTTCTGTGAAGTCGTAAAAATCGCCACCCACCTGCTGGTGGGCTTTGTAAAAACATGAGGCCTCATAATTTATATTCTTCGGCAGTTGGGCAGGAAGCAGCATAGACTGCATCTCGGCGGCCAGCTCAAGTTCCTTCTTCACCTCGATCTGCCGGAAAGACTCCTGCTGCAGTTTATGGTTTTGCAGCGCCACGACCAGCAGGTTGGTGATGGTCTTGATGAATTTCATATGCTTGATTACGGGCGATATCTTTCTGTCTTCGCTCACATCGCCTGCCAGCAGAAAGGCAATGGGCTCGCCCTCATGCTGGACTTCTATCACAAAATCACCCGTTTCATAGAAGTAGCTCAAGTCGCTTACCTGCGGCACCTCGTGGTGCTCTGCGCCGTAGTGCATCAGACATGACCAGTTTTCCTCGCGGGTGAAGAGCATGAGCCGTTCCACACCGAGGTTATGCCGGAGCACCTTCCTGTACTGGTCAAGCAGTTCGGATGGGGGAAGGTTACCATTGATGGCCACGGCAATCTCGAGCAACGAATTGAGCTTGAAATCGCGCTGTTGAATTTTTTCCTTTAACCGGTCAGACGACATACCTTGTGTTTACCTGGAGGAATAACTGTCAGCCATTTTCCGCAGGGCCGCGACCTCACGGTACTTGGTCCTGGCTTCTTCGGCAGGACTTCCGAAATACTGATGCCCTGCGGGAAGGTCTTTCGACACCCCGCTTTGTCCGAATACCACGGACCCTTTTCCGCTCCGCACATCACTGACTACCCCGACCTGTCCCCAAAGTACGACATCGTCTTCCACCACCACACAACCCGCCAGCCCTACCTGGGCAGCGAAAAGGCAATTGCGGCCTACGAGGGTATCGTGTCCTATGTGCACATGGTTGTCGAGTTTGGTTCCGGCCCCAATGCGGGTGTCGGCACTTACGCCGCGGTCCACCGTGCACAAGGCCCCTATTTCGACATCATCTTCGAGAACCACGTTGCCGCACGAATACATTTTTTCGCGGCCCGTCGGTCGGCCCTTGTAGTAGAATGCATCTGCACCGAGTACAGTATTGGCATGAATGATTACGCGGTCACCTATCTGGGTTCGGTCACCCACCACAACCCCGGCGTGAATAATACAATCATTGCCAATGGTGACGTTATGCCCGATGACCGCAGAGGGATGAATATGGCAACCCTTTCCGATGACTGCCTGCCGTGCTTCCGCCGATGTAAATGGAAGCGGTGGACAAAAATGACGGGTCAGCCTGTTGTACACCGCAAAGGGATCATCGGCAAACAATAGCCCCTTGCCTTGCGGACACGCCACCTGCTGGTTGATAATAACGACACTGGCGGCAGACTGCAGTGATTTGGCGTAGTACTTCGGGTGGTCGGTAAAAATGATGTCACCCGGCTCGACCCGGTGTATCTCGTTAATGCCTGTAAGAACAAGGTTCGCGTCGCCGGCAAATTCACAACAGGCCAGCGCTGCAATCTCGGCAAGGGTATGGGGCGTATCCAGTTTCATCGTAGGACCGCAAAGGAACAACGAAACGCCGAATGCAGGTAGTTGATTTTGAAGCCCGACGCGGCATCAGACTTACAGCGGGCTATCGTTGAGCCGACCCGGCGGCAGGCGGAGCATTTGTCATAGACTGGCAGTAACCACACAACATGGCAGGAAGAAAGGAGGCCGGCATAACCGTCAACAAAAAGGGGCGGCCTGAAAGGCGCCCCTGCTCAGTGCAAAAGACTGCACCTTATTTTTTCACCCGGTCGTGGTAAGCTCCGGTCGTGGTATCGACCCTTATGGTATCTCCTTCGTTGATGAAGAGCGGCACCCTGACATCCACCCCCACGTCGATGCGGGCAGGTTTCATCGCATTGGTCGCCGTATCACCCCTAATACCCGGTTCAGTATACACAATGGTGAATTCCACATACATCGGAAGGTCACAACTCATCGGAGAATCGTCCTCGGTATTGAAGAGCACGATACACTTCATGCCCTCCTTAAGAAACTCAGGCGCATTGATCATGTGTTCCGGAATGGAAATCTGCTCGAAGTCATCGAGATTCATGAAGTTGTAGTTGTCGTCCTTATAGAGAAATTGGTATTCCCTGGTCTCAATGCGCACCACGTCAATCTTAACTCCTGAGTTGAAAGTGTGGTCTACGATCTTGCCGTTGTTGAGGTTTTTAAGTTTGGTGCGGACAAAGGCAGGGCCTTTTCCGGGCTTTACGTGAAGGAACTCAACCACTTTCCAAATGTGGGAATCCATTTTAAAGCACAATCCGTTGCTGATATCTGCAGTTGTTGCCATGGCAGTAATAATTCGGGGCGCGAATATACAGCCCTCTGGGTGCTCTGCACCTCGTTAAATGCGATTCAGCGCTGCACCGGTCAACGCGGCACCCGCAATGCACCATACGGGTGCGCAGGCCTTCTGCGGGAAGAGCTACCAGGTCTAACCAGCGAGGAGCAATCATTTTGCCGTTAAACTACCCTTGATGAGCCATTAAGACGGATGCGATCCCCCGCACGAACCGAGGTGTTTAGGTATTCGCCTGCGCCGTGCTCCTGTCAGTCGCAGGCAGGTTTCGGCAAAGGGGCCTGACCATCGGATTGACCGACAGGATGCAGGCAGCCCGGGTGATATCCGCCGGGCGAACGGCAGGAATTGCGGTTAGTTCTTTTGAAATTTCAGGGTTTTCATCTTGCCCCCTGATGCACTCACCTGCAGGATATAAATGCCCCTGGCAAGTTCTTCGAGATTCATGTGTATGCGGCTGACACCCTCCGCACCGGCATCGGTCTGCGTCGTGTACATAATTTTTCCTGTGAGGTCTTTAACCACCACCGTGATGCGCTCCTCGACCGGTTGTTCAAATGCAATGACAGCGGCGTTGTCAACCGGATTAGGGGTTATCCAGGCCGTTGTGACCGGGTGCTGTGACCAAACCGCTGTGGTGAGTGCGGCGGCAAATAAGGAGAGTAACAGTTTTTTCATTCTGGCAGGTTTTGACAGCGGTACATCAAGTACCCTGCCTCTAATACTCCGGTAGCTTCCGGTAAGTTGCCTGACGCACACTGAAAAAGTGGCTTGTGCCAACGACTGAGTTGATTTTTAACGGTTTACATATTCAACCCGCCCGGAACGTGTTATCATTCTTTAAGAACCTGAAGCGGTGGTCAAGGCTGCATGGCCAGGCAGCGCGGCATTCGTGGCGAGCATCTTCCCGCGCAGGCGGGCTTCGACCGACCGCTGCCTGACACGGCATAGGATGCGCGCGGCACCTTCCAAACCCTAAAACTGCCAGCGAACCTGGACGTGGATTTCCTGTTTATGGTTGGCATTGATCTGCGTGTTTCCGCTGGATATGACCGAACGGTCATCATACAACCACTGTCCGTAGCGCAACCAAACGTCAATTCCCCGGGTAGCCGCCCATTTGGCCATGGCATAGATCCTGCTGCCTTTGCCGGAATATGCCGGAATGCTGTAGGCGTAAAGTACATCGGTTTCATAGGCATAGATGGCCACATCCCAGGAGGGCGTATTGAACAACGCATACCGCGCCTGAAGGGAAAGACGAGACCCCAGTTTCTTCCAGATCACGTCTTGATAGAGCAAATAACCATTTGTGGACCTGCCGTTTTCCGGTTTACGCATGTTCCACTCAAAGCGCGATTTCAGCTGCACATTCGGATGTGCCGTGTAGGCGGCATGAAAGCGCACATTGTGCCGGAAATAGGCAATGGGATAGTCAATGGGCTCACCCGAGTTGAAATTAGCCTCATTGCTGCGCCAACGGTAGCGCAGATAAAATTCATGCTTCTTATCGGGCTTGCAATTGAGTTGCATGAAATAATCCGTAAACCGCGAGGGGGCATCTGCATTAAAGGTTAACCATGGAAACAGCACCTGGTCGGCATAGACCGACAGCGTCCATGCGTTTGCCAGCTTGGTTTCCGCCGCCAGGTAGAGACCGCGCTCGTTGCGCGCCCTGTCATTGTTTTCGGCAAATACATTGACCTGCAAAGCCTGGTAGTCAGCCGGAAAATTGCGATACAATACCGCCAGTGAGAGCCGGGGATGCAGCGAGGCAACTACCCCATTAATCACAGCCACAGCCCCGTTGCGGGAGCGGGAAATTTCTCCGAAAAAATTGGCGTTCCTGACCACACATTGGTAGTCGGCACCCATGTTGAGGTTTTCATTGCCTGAAAAATCAAAGGCCTGGTACCTGCGTCCACCTGGAGTGAAGACATGGTCAAATGCTGTGTATACACCGGTTACACCGATACTCAGCGAACGTTTGCTGTACCTCAGGTTGGCACCTGCCGTGTTTTCATTAATCACCTTGCGGTCTGCCCATTCACTTTCTGTTCGGTGGAGACCGCTGGACTGAAGAGAGGTGATGGTAAACTCATCATCCGTCAGCGTGGTGTCTTCGGGTACGGCGAGGTTGCCGTCGATCTTTTTTGATGAACCGAACACCGTCAGTTCAACATGATCCTTGCCCAGTGTGGCGGCCGCCCCGCGAAGAAAACGGGTTTCGTCGACCGATGTGTAGGGCCTGAGCTGCAGGGTATTTTTTTTCAGGTTAATTACGTAAGGTGATTTTCCGAAACCAAGGCCACTCCAATAGGTAAGTCCCTGCCCAAACTGGGCATTGTAATCTCCCACCACCAGCGCACGCAGACCGCGTTTACCGCGAAACATGACGTGGCCACTGAACTAATCTGGTCAGCGGTCTATGCGCTCTCCCGCATCTTTTTCAGCGGTAATTCCCACCGTG
>DHLU01000132.1:14702-17032 GCA_002405435.1 Flavobacteriales bacterium UBA4660 | reverse complement strand
ACCATAGAAAGTTTTATCCTTGAATTAGCCGTACCGGGTATGAAATAAGAGGATTTCAACATTCAGGTGGATGACAACATGCTCACCATTGAGGCGAATAAAGAAGAGGAGAAAAAGGACGAAAACGAGCGTTATATGCGCCATGAATTTCGTTCGACCTCATTCAGCCGGGCATTTCGTCTGCCTCAGCATGTCGTAACTGACAAGGTGGATGCGAAATACGAAAATGGTGTGCTCAAGATTGTGCTTCCGAAAAAGGAGGAAGCCAAACAGCTTGGCTCCAAAGAGGTCAAGGTTTCCTGAAGTGTAGTGATTATGGAATGGCCGTCCGTACCTCAACATACGGGCGGCTTTTTCTTTTTGACGTAATTTTCCCACGTGGCACTTGAGTATATCCTGATTTTTTTCGCCCTGACAGTGGTAGCCGAAATTCTCGGTACCGTCGGCGGATTCGGGTCATCGGTATTTTTCGTTCCCCTGGCAGGATTGTTTTTTGATTTTCATTCCGTGCTGGGCATTACCGCGGCCTTTCATGTGCTGAGTAACCTCACCAAAATTGCCTTTTTCAGAGATTCCATTGACCGCAGGCTCCTGCTTTGGATGGGGCTTCCGTCGGCCCTGCTGGTGATTGCCGGCGCCTTGCTCAGCGGCGTGCTTGCCCCCCAGCGGCTGCAAATCATTCTGTCCGTTTTCGTTATCGCCCTAAGCCTTTTCCTCATGCTGAGACCGGCTTTCCGGTTCAACGCTACCAACAGCAATGCCCTTATGGGGGGCGGAATCTCGGGCTTTGCGGCCGGACTTTTAGGCACCGGTGGGGCGCTTCGCGGTCTCCTGATGGCCGCTTTTAATCTGCCCAAAGGAACTTTTATCGCTACATCGGCCTGCATTGACCTCGGCACAGATGTGAGCCGGCTGGCCGTGTATGCAGGAAATGGTTTCGTACATCTCAACGAAATGATCTACCTGCCGGTGCTGTTTGTGGCCTCTGTGTTGGGTACGCTGGCCGGTAAGTTCCTACTCGCCCGTATTCCTCAGGAAAAGTTCAGGCAAATTGTACTGAGCCTTATATTCGTCATTGGTATTTTTTCCCTGGCCGAAGCCAGAAACCTACTCGATGTATTCCGCTAAGCCATGAGCACACACGTCAGGATTGAAAGCCGGTTTGAAACTATCTTTAACCATGTTAATGAAGGCGTCCTGATCCTGGACCATACCGGCCGTGTGGTTCTTTCCAATCCCAAGTGCAACCAGATGTTTGGCTACGACGAAGACGAACTCACCAACCAGATGGTGGAGGTGCTGGTGCCCGATAACTTCAAGGACCGCCACAGGGATCATCGCGGCAACTACATGGAAAACCCGCTTACGCGTCCGATGGGCAGGGATATGATGCTCGAGGGTCAGCGCAAGGATGGCAGCCGTTTTCCTGTAGAAATCAGCCTGAGCTACTACCAGATGCCCGAAGGCATCTATGTAATCTCCTTCATCATTGATATTACCGAGCGCTTTGCGCAGCAGGATAAAATCAGGCGGATGAATGATGAACTCAAAAAACTCAATGAAGAACTGGAGAGAAAGGTCGGCGAGCGCACCCTCGTGCTGAAGGAAGCACTGCGCGAACTGGAATCTTCCCGCGACGATCTATCGGCAGCACTCGAAAAGGAGAAGGAAGTTAATGAAATGAAAACACGGTTCATTTCCATGGCCTCGCACGAATTCAGGACTCCGCTCAGTACCATACTTTCGAGCGTTTCACTCATTGCCCGCTACGGGGCAGAAGGGGAGCAGGAAAAACGCGAAAAACATGTGGGCCGCATCAAAAACGCTGTCAGCGGCTTAACACAGATTCTCAATGATTTTCTTTCCATCGGTAAGCTGGAAGAAGGCAAGGTGTCGGCCAAATGGAGCGAGATACATGCCCAGGAGGTCATCAGCGAAGTGGTCGCCGACATGCATGAACTCTGCAAGCAGGGCCAGTCGGTTGTGGCGGAAGAAAACGAAGCCTTTGAAGCCCTCACAGATCGCATGATTTTGCGGAATATCCTGCTCAATCTCATCAGCAATGCCATCAAGTTTTCTCCTGAAAACAGCGTCATTCGCGTGCGGTCTGTCCGCTCCGAATCAGGCCGCTGGCGTATCTCCGTGGAGGACAGCGGTATCGGAATGAGTGAAGAAGACCAGCACCATCTTTTCGAACGTTTTTTCCGTTCGAGGAATGTCGCCAACATTCAGGGAACCGGGTTGGGCTTGCACATAGTATCAAAATACCTCGAGTTGCTGTCGGGGGAAATATCGGTGAGCAGCCGGTTGGACCACGGTTCTACCTTTAT
>DHLU01000132.1:14220-14544 GCA_002405435.1 Flavobacteriales bacterium UBA4660 | reverse complement strand
TACACCTTCGCCATGAAAAAAATACTGCTCATAGAAGACAACCCTGATGTCAGGGAAAATACGGCCGAAATCCTTGAACTGTCAGGGTATCAGGTAATAACGGCCGAAAATGGCAAGGCCGGTGTAGAAGCCGCACTCGCTGAACTTCCGGACCTTATTATCTGCGACATCATGATGCCGGTTCTCGATGGGTATGGCGCCCTTCACCTGCTGGGCAAAAACGAAAAAACAGCCGGTATTCCCTTTGTATTCCTCACGGCCAAATCGGAGCGTTCAGACATGCGCAAGGGCATGGAAATGGGCGCTGATGACTACATCACCAAA
>DHLU01000132.1:5970-14117 GCA_002405435.1 Flavobacteriales bacterium UBA4660 | reverse complement strand
GGCGCTGATGACTACATCACCAAACCTTTTGACGACATCGAACTGCTGAAGGCAGTGGAGAGCCGGTTGAAGAAGAATGAACAGCTCCGCCGCGAACTCGAACCTACCCAGGAAAGCCTGAGCCACGCATTGGGCAGCATTAAGGGATTGAGCGATATCTCCAGAATCTCTGAGCACCAGATGAAAAAGAGTTACCGTAAAAAAGAGGTGGTGTACAGCGAGGGTGATTCACCGGCAGGACTTTACCTGTTGGTGAAAGGCAAGGTGAAAATTTTCAAGAGTCATGAACTGGGTAAAGATCTGATACTGAAACTGCTTCAGCCCGGTGACTTTTTCGGCTACATCGGTCTGCTCGAGAACCAACCCCACGGGGTCTCAGCGGAGGTATTGGAAGACAGTGAAATCATCATCTTCCCGCGTGAAGATTTTTACCGGTTGATTGACCATCCGCAGGTTGCCAGTCAGTTTGTGAAATTGCTCACCGGTAATATCCTCAGCGAACAGGAGAAGCTCATTAACCTTGCCTACAGCAGTGTGAGAAAAAGAACGGCGGCTTCATTGCTTGAACTCAAAGAACGTTATCAGGACCCGGTATCGGAGAAGCCATTTGGTATGGCGATCGCGCGTGAAGACCTCGCCAACATGGTCGGCACGGCCACGGAGTCTTTAATCCGCACCCTAAGTGATTTTAAGGAAGAAGGAATACTGGAAATTTCAGGATCCCACATTTCCATTGTCAATCCGGCAAAGCTGGAACGGATGAAAAATTAACCTGCCGGCTGCACCTTTTGTATGTCGAAACCGATTCGGATATGAGGCCACGTTATTACTGCCCGTGTGCCAGGGCGCTCAGTGGCAGTTATGGGCTCCGCTGCAGCAATCGACCTTTCCTGTCGCAGCTTCAACCGCCGGGCTCACGTAGGGAATACCCAGGTTGGCACCGCGCAGCACAAGCAAGAAGCTCACCAGCACCAGGGCATACTGCACAGGCTTGAGTGAACGAAGCCGGAAATGTTTTTTGATCCACACAAAAACCTGGCTTGCGGCCATCATGGCCGGCAAGGTGCCCAACCCAAAGATGAACATAAAACTGATGCCATCCAGCGTGCTGCCGGTGAGCATGGCAGCCGTCAGGGCGGTATAGACAAGTCCGCAGGGTAAAAAACCATTCAATACGCCGAGCCACCAGTCAGCCAGGAGGCTGCGGTGACGGATCCATGCTGAAAACAGAGCACGCAGGCGTGGGTAGAGAGGAATACGGATCAGCCATCGTTTGGGCACGAGCAGGTAGGCGAGGAGCAATCCTCCGGCCCCGACGGCCAGCCATTGCTGCCAACCCAGCATAATGAGGGCACCTCCGGCTAGTCCGGCCAGTGCACCCAGCAATCCGTACACCGAAATGCGTCCCAGGTGGTAGAGGAGCGACTTCACCATGCCACCCGATTTCCAGCGCGCTGCATGGATGCCGGCCAGCAGGGGGCCGCACATGCCCAGGCAATGCAGACTGCCCGCCAGCCCGAGCACAGATGCGGCCAACACCATCGTCATCATGGCAGGTTAAGGCTTTGCTGAAGATAATAAGGTTTGCCACCGGTTTCCCAGCTGCACTGCACCAGATAGTGTCCCGCAGAAAGCGCACGGGTAGCAATATGCATTTGTCCTGCGGTATCCAGGGCCAGCGGCAGGCGAATATCCTGTTTGCTGTCGTGGGTGCAATACACCCATACCTCACCGCTCACCCCCTTACCGGGAAACGCCAGCGTGAGGTTGTGGTTGAGGTGAGAAATTTCCACCCGCTCACCGAGTGCGTTATAGTTGCGCGAAGCTTCCAGCTTTTTTTCAAATTCCAGTTCCCGCTGGTAGTAGTTTTTTTCTACCATATCAAAACGCTGCTGGCGCGCTTTTACCACGAGGTAAAGGATACCGCCCATAAATATGGCGTACACCAGTACAATTTTCCATCCCCAGTTCATGGCGTAAATGTTTTTGTGTGTGGTATCATGCTATTCTGATGAAAGTGGTCCGATAAAGGAGGTGTTTTCCGTGGTGATTTGTTCCCCGTTGCTCCATACCTGAAGCGTCAGCCGGCTTTGTTGTTCGAGAATTTCCGCCGCCTCACGGGTGATAAAAAACTGGGTGTCGATCAGGCTGTCAGCCGGTACTACCGGATGTGGCGCTCCGACCCATCGTACCGTGCCGTTGCTGCCGGTCAGCTTGACTTCAACCTCCATATCGTGCCGGGTTTTATTAATGATTTTGACGTTGTACAGGTTGCTGATTCTGTTGCCTTCTTCATGGTAAAACAGGGTTCCTTTGGCACGCACCACCGTAACATCGAGGTCAGCGCGTGTTACGAGCAGGAAGCTCTCCAGCACAACCAATGCTGCCAGTAGTCCGGTATAGGCGACCATCCGTGTGGTCCACCGCGTCGGTTTTCCGGTGGCAATATTGTGTTCGCTTGCGTAGCGGATCAATCCCTTTGGACGGTGTACACCCTCCATCATGTGGTCGCAGGCGTCGATACAGGCGGTACAGTTGACACACTCCAGCTGTGTGCCATTGCGGATATCAATGCCTGTCGGACAAACGCGGACACATTCCAAACAGTCAATACAATCGCCCTTTCCTGTTTTTTCTTCCTTTGAGAATTTTTCGCGGGGTTCGCCCCGTACGTGGTCATAGGCGACTACGATGCTGTGCCGGTCAAGCAGCACACTCTGCATTCTGCCATACGGACACACCACCAGGCATACCTGCTCGCGAAACCAGCTGTACACAAAGAAAAAAATGGTCGAAAAGACCAGCATCGCCACAAAACCTCCGAGGTGACCCGACAGTGGTTCGGTGGCAATCATTTTTAATTCATCTACCCCGATGATGTATGCGAGAAAGGTGTTGGCTACCAAAACGGCCACCAAAAAGAAGAGGATGTATTTGATGGTCTTTTTTCTGATTTTTTCCGCAGTCCATGGTCCCCGGTTCAACGCTCTCTGGTGTGTGAAGTCGCCTTCAATGGCGTACTCAATTTTCCTGAATACCATTTCCATAAATACAGTCTGGGGACATACCCAGCCGCAAAAGACACGACCGTAGACAACCGTAAACAGGGCGATGAAAATGATAAAGGCAATCATTCCTACCATGAAGATGAAGAAGTCCTGCGGCCAGAAGCGAACCCCGAACAAAATGAATTTTCGGTCAACTACATTGAAGAGAAAGAGCGGATCACCATGCACCTTGATGAAGGGCAGGGTAAACAGGATAAGCAGAAAACCCAGACTGACTGCGGTGCGCCAGCGGTAAAATTTGCCCTTTGGCTTTTTGGGATAAAACCAGACCCGCTTACCGCTCGTGTCAATATGGCTTACGCTATCCCTGAACGCCTCTGCACCCATATCAGTTGGTGGCTGCGGTAATGGAAGTGTCGGCTTGATTGCCGGCGGCTACCGTCACGCTGTCGGAAGGTGCGGCAGACAGCTGCGCTTCATAACGGGCACCTTCAGGGTCTTTGGGCTTGGCCGGTGTGGTGCCCTGCATAGCGAGAATGTAAGAGGTTACCTGAGCCATCATAGCGGGGGATAATTCCTGTTGCCATGATTTCATTCCTTTGCCCTGCACGCCATATTTCACTACGGTAAACAGGCTTTTGATATCGCCGCCATGCAGCCAATAAGCATCGGTGAGGTTTGGCCCCACGATACCGCCGCCGTCAGCGGCGTGGCAGACAGCGCAATACTGTCCGAATATTTTTCCGCCCTGGGCCAGCGCACCGGCATCGGTAAGCACGGCCACATTGCTTTCATCCACCAGGTTTTGGGCCCGCGCGCGGTATTCTTCCTCCAGACGCCGGCCTTCGGCAAGTTCAATCTGGTATTCTTCTTCCATCAGCGGCCCGGCCCCCGATACGTGGTAGTAGCCCATATAGATAACGGCCCAGACAATGGTGAGGTAAAACCCGTATTTCCACCACGGTGGAAGGGCATTGTCAAGTTCGCGTATACCATCGTAGTCATGATCGGTAAGCACGGCAGCTTCTTTCTCTATCGCCACAGACTGGTTGAACTTGTCCCAAAACGACCACGATTTTTTTACCTGCAGGGGAGGTATTTCTGCCGGCTTGTTGAGGAAAAGCCCGATCATCCGCGTGTAGTACAGCACAACGGCGAGCTCGATGAGGATGGTGAGGGCAAGAATGTTGTAAACCGGATGACCCAGGCCTTCTTTGAAAAAATCCAGCATGGGAGAACTTTCCGACGCTATCGTTGCCGGTGTGGCCTGTGCAGTCGCATTTCCCGAAAACAAGAGGGGAGAAGCTATGATCAGAATCCAACCCCTGAGTTTGTCCCAGGCACTGCCGTCTCCCTGCTTGTAACGTGAGGCGACGGCGGCGAGCACCTTAGCCAGTTGCGTAATGAAGATGAGCAGTGTGAGCGCCACGAAAATGAGAATGTAAAACACGGGATCCCTGTATACCGAGGACCGGGCAGCAGGGGTGGTGGCCACTGAGCCGGTCTGTGCAACAGCGCTGAGAATACCGGCGACGGAAAACAATAAGAACAATGCGGTGCTTTTCATAGACAGGCTTTTAGTCGAGGGGAATCCTTTTGATGTCTGTAATGGTCTTGCGGTCAGCACGAATCACACTCACGAGCACGTAGGTAAACACCGAGGCGAATATTACCAGTGACATGAGCGGATAAATGCTGATGCCGCTGATGGACTCGAGGTAGGTAATGAATTTCATTTTGATGCGGTTTTTTGTGATTCAACATAGGTATCTGCGCCGAGCCGTTGCAGGTAGGCAATAAGGGCGATGATTTCGTGGTCGTGCTTTACACCGTCTTTGCCCAGCAGCAGCTGTTGTTTGTCTTTGAGCAGGTCGGCGACAATCGAATCTGCCTGCGTGCGCATAGCGGCGACGGCACGTTTTTCAAATCCGGCTTCATAAGGCACACCGAGGGTGCGCATCGCAGCGATTTTTTTCGGGGTCATGGCCGTATCCACCTTGTGTGTGAGCAACCACGGATAGGCGGGCATGATTGAGCCCGGACTCGTGCTGGTGGGTTGAGCCATGTGGTTATAGTGCCAGTTATTTCCTTTTTTGTTGACACCCACACCTTCGCGCGCCAGATCCGGACCGGTGCGTTTGCTGCCCCACTGGAACGGATGGTCATAGACGAATTCTCCCGCTTTTGAATAGTCTCCGTAGCGTTCGGTTTCGGCGCGAAACGGACGAACCATCTGCGAGTGGCAGGTATAACAGCCTTCACGGACGTAGATGTCTCTGCCTTCCAGTTCGAGAGGCGTATAAGGCTTGACTGAAGCAATGGTCGGTATGTTGGTCTTTATGAGGAAGGTCGGAATCAATTCGAGGATACCTCCGATGGCCACCAGCACCAGCGAACCGATAAGCATCTGAACGGGTTTGCGCTCAATCCAGCGGTGCCAGTGTTCGCGGCCTTCAATGGCATACCGGCGCGCCAGCGGGGCTGCCTCGGCCGCTTCATCAGACACAAAATCTCCCCCCTTAACTGTTTTCCAGAGGTTGTATACCATCACCAGCGCACCAATCAGAAACAGGGTACCGCCGAGCGCCCGCATGGCATAGAAGAATTGCATGCCGTTAACCATTTCAAGGAACTGGTACTGCAGCCTGCCGTCTTCGGTAAACTGGGTGAGCATTTCATTGTGGCGCCATCCTGCCCAATACATGGGCACGGCATACAAAACGATGCCCACAGTGCCTACCCAAAAATGCCAGTTGGCGAGTTTGTTGCTGTATAACCTTGTCTTCCACATGCGCGGAACCAGCCAGTATAGCACGCCGAAGGTGAGGAAACCGTTCCACCCAAGTGCGCCCACGTGCACGTGCGCAATCGTCCAATCGGTAAAGTGGGAGATGGCATTCACTTCTTTCAGCGAAAGCATGGGGCCTTCAAAGGTGGCCATGCCGTATGCCGTCACGGCGACTACCATAAATTTCAATACAACATCTTCCCGCACCCTGTCCCACGCCCCGCGCAGGGTGAGCAAGCCATTGATCATTCCTCCCCATGACGGGGCAATCAGCATGACACTGAAAACAGTACCCAATGACTGCGCCCAATCAGGCAATGAAGTATAGAGGAGATGGTGAGGACCGGCCCAGATGTATATAAAGATCAGTGCCCAGAAATGTATGATGGAAAGCCGGTACGAATACACAGGGCGATTGGCCGCCTTGGGTATGAAATAATACATCATACCCAGATAAGGGGTAGTCAGGAAGAAAGCGACCGCATTGTGCCCATACCACCACTGCACCAGGGCATCCTGCACGCCGGCGTACCACGAATAACTTTTCATGAATGAGACCGGAAGTTCAACGCTGTTTACAATGTGCAGCATTGCCACAGTGACCCAGGTAGCGATATAAAACCAGATGGCTACATAAAGGTGGCGTTCACGCCGGGTGAAAATGGTTCCAAACATGTTGATGCCGAATACAACCCACACCAGGGTAATGGCAATGTCAATAGGCCACTCAAGTTCGGCATACTCTTTACCTGTGGTAAAGCCCCACAATAGCGTAATGGCAGCAGCAACAATAATGAACTGCCAACCCCAGAAATGAATGCGGGAGAGTTTATCACTCCACATTCTCGCCTTGCACAGACGCTGCAGGGAGTAGTAAAGTCCCATAAAGATTCCATTGCCGACAAAGGCGAAGATGACCGCATTCGTATGAAGCGGCCGAAGCCGTCCGTAGGTGGTTTGAGGCAGGTTGAAATTCAGCGCAGGGAAAACGAGCTGCAGGGCAACCACCACGCCGACGAGCATACCCACCGCGCCCCAAAGGGCTGTTGCGTAGGCAAACCACTTGACGATTTTGTTGTCGTAAGAAAACTTTTCTGTCTGTAACTGGGCGTCAGTCATAATGTATTGTCTGATGGGGTATGGGTTTGTCTTAAAAGCGGCTCATCATCGTGCAGCATACGCATCGGAGGCGTGTGGGTGTCGTCAAATTGCCCTGCGCGCGAGGCCCGGAGGAAGACGATCAGAAAACCGAGCGCTATGGGAAGGCTCGCAGCAATCAGCAGGTAAATGGCACTCATGATGTCTGTTTAACTGGTAGAAGAAAGGTGCGACAAAGAAATTTTTTCCGTACCATGCTGTGCTTAATACGCGTCACCCGGATCGCTGACAGATATCAGTTCGGGTCGGCAGGTTTGTCTCAGCAGGCGTCAGACTCCACGGCAAACGGGCTGATGGTGACAGGAAAAAGGGTAATCAAAAACCTCAGGATCAGATTATTGCGAAATAATCCCGAAAATATCACAAAAGTATCTCGGAATTATTTAGTTTTGCTTTTGGCTTTGATATTTAAGCCTTAGATGTAAAGTGTCTCAAAACAAACCAAACCAACCTAAATGAAAAAGATTTATACCGCTGTGATTGCGCTGCTGATGGCTTTTCAGTCGTTGCATGCGCAGTATTCCGTGGCACATGATTGGAATGAAACCCAGTTGAATTGCATCCGGAATTATTTTGCCAAGCCTACTGTGCATGCCCGCAATCTCTTTCACGCGTCAGTAGTGATGTATGATATGTGGGCGGTCTATGACCAGTCTGCGTCAACCTATTTCCTCGGTAAGACCGTTGGCGGGTATGCGTGTACGTTTAACGGAATACCCCCTGTGCCGGATGTGGAGGAAGCGCGCAGAAAAGCCATCAGCTATGCGATGTACCGCTTTTTGTGGAACCGCTATACCATTTTTGCACCTCCTGCGAAACTGGCTACTATTCAGGCATTGCTTAACAACCAGCTGACCCTGCTGGGCTATGACTCCTCCATTACTTCTACGGATTATAGTGATGGTGACCCAGCCAAACTTGGCAATTACATTGCTGCGAAGATGGAAGAATTCGCACTTGGGGATGGCTCGAATCAGGTGAATAACTACGCCAACGTATATTATCAGCCGGTGAATGGGGATATCTGGGCCCAGCTGCCCGGTGCCGGACAAATCAATGACCCCAACCGCTGGCAGGAAATGGCCCTTGACCTTTCCATTGACCAGAGCGGTAACCCGATTGAAACCGCTCCCCCCGCACTTTCGCATGAATGGGGCAATGTGGTACCCTTTGCACTGACCCCAGAGCAGCAC
>DHLU01000132.1:5428-5870 GCA_002405435.1 Flavobacteriales bacterium UBA4660 | reverse complement strand
CCCCAGAGCTGCACGGTTTTGTGGAGCATGGCGGCCACAACTATTCGCTGTACCTTGATCAGGGATATCCCCCGTTGATCGGTCCGTCTGTGCAAACCGGCATTGAGGACAGTTTTTACAAGTGGGGCTTTCTGATGGTAGCGCGCTGGCACGCCTTTCATAACGCCAACGACGGTGTGATGATGGACCTTTCTCCGGCATCCTTCGGAGGCCTCAATATCACCGATGACAGCCAACTGCCGGAAACTTTTGAGGAGTTCAAGGCATTTTATGACTGGGAGAATGGAGGAACCATCAGTCCGGGTTATCCCGTTAATCCGGTTACCGGACAACCCTATACCCCGCAGATTGTGAAGCGTGGCGACTACAGCCGGGTGCTTGCGCATTACTGGGCAGACGGACCGAACTCAGAGACACCGCCCGGACACTGGTTCTCGCTGTG
>DHLU01000132.1:357-5334 GCA_002405435.1 Flavobacteriales bacterium UBA4660 | reverse complement strand
GGACACTGGTTCTCGCTGACGAATTACGTAGCCAATCACCCCCAGTTTGAAAAGCGCTGGAAGGGTGAGGGCGAAATTATGGACGACCTGGAATGGGATGTAAAAGCCTATTTCTGCATGGGCGGCGCCATTCATGACGCAGCCGTTTCCTGCTGGGGCCACAAAGGTGCCTATGACTACATCCGTCCGATTTCGGCCATCCGCTGGTTGTGCCAGCAGGGCCAGTCTTCCGACCCCGGTCTGCCCAACTACAGCCCCGCCGGTGTGCCCCTGATTGAGGGCTTCTCTGAGCTGGTAATGCCCGGAGACCCACTCGCTGGCGATAACAACGAAAACCTTTACAAGATAAAACTCTGGACCTGGAGAGGTCCGCAGACGGCTACCGGTGAAGATGGTGTGGGCTGGAAACTCGGAGAAGAATGGTGGACCTACCAGGTAGCCACGTTTGTTACCCCACCCTTCTCAGGCTATTTCTCCGGACACTCTACCTATTCAAGAACTGCAGCAGAAGCGCTCACACTGATTACCGGAAGCCAGTTCTTCCCCGGCGGATTGGGCGAGTTCGTGGCGGCGGCTGGAACCTACCTGAATGCAGATACCGGACCTTCTGCGGAAGTGCGCCTTCAGTGGGCCAGCTACCGCGATGCAGCTGACCAGTGCTCAATTTCCCGTATCTATGGAGGTCTTCACCCGCCCCAGGACGATATCCCCGGCCGCCGTGTCGGTATGATCATCGGCCCGCAGGCGTTTGAAAAGGCTGAAACTTTCTTCGATGCAGGTGTGCCCCATGCCACAGTAACCGTCAGCACCAGCCTGGTAAATGACGCGTCAACTCCAGCCATCATCACCGTGCACGTCGACTTCAGCGAACCGATGGATCCGGATTTCACTCCGGTGGTTAACATTACCGGTAACGTACCCAATACCGCGAGCCTGGAAATTTTCGATGAGCAGTGGATCGGCAATAACCAGTACGAATGGTACTATGTGGCCGGAGATGCCAACACGTCTTACAATGCTGCCCGGTTTAGGGTGACCAAGGGCAGGGACCTGGACGGCAACCTGGTCGTTCCGGCCCTCAGCGCAGCGGTCAAATTCGATACCCAGAATCCGACGGTGGGTGTAAGCGCAGCGCAGGCCCCCGTAGTGAACGATGCCATTGCAGCAGCCGGCACCTTTACGGTTTCTGTTGACTTCAGCGAAGCCATGAAAACCACCCTGAAACCTACGGTTGCTTTCTCAGGTGATAACGTGGCCGGCACACTCACCTATGACGAGGCCAGCAGCGTGTGGAGCGACAACAACACCTTCGTGGTGTCTTTCGACGTGACGGATGCCAATGAGGACTTCGACAACGTAGACCTGTTGCTCAGCGGAGCACAGGATATCGTTGACAACGTGCAGATCATCGGTGCGGTGAACAACTCATTCATCATCGACACCAAAAACCCGGTTGCGGTCTCTACACCCGACGTCGGCTTGCTGGCCGATGCCGATGCAGGGGACAATGCCTTCACGGTTAACGTTACCTTCGATGAGGCCATGAATACCTCATTGGCCCCGGTGGTATCATTCCCCAACGAAGATGGTGCTGCCGCCGGTCTGTCTGTTGAAAGTATCACATGGACAGATGCATTCACCGCATCCATTGCCATGAGCCTTGCCGATGCCAATGCGCACCTCGCCGATATCGATATCGCAGTGGAAGGTGCGCGTGACGCCGCAGGTAACGAACAAGTGGCGGTAGTGTATGAAGATGTGGTTACGGTCGATACTGAAAATGCCGTGGCCACCATCACCACTACTTCTGACTGGATCACAGACGATAACGTAGGTACTCCCTATGAGTTGACCTTCACCTTTGCGGAAGAAATGAATACCGCGGTCATTCCTGTATTTACCATGGAAGGTGATGAGCCGCTTGATAATACGCTCACCGTTTCGGGTTCCGAATGGGCAGATGCCAACACCTTCGTGGTCACCTTAGATGTGGCAGATGCTGCCGAAGAAATCAGCGGTATTGAGGTAACCCTCACCGGAGCCCAGGACGCAAGCGGAAACAGCCAGGTGGATTATGAAAACCTTGATGCAGCGAGCATTGATACGCGCAACCCGCTGGTGGTAAGCCTGCTGGCCAATACCTATGTTGTCAACGACACTTGGGTTGATGATGGTTTCTCCATCATTGCCATATTCGATGAGGCGATGGACCAGAACGGTGCTCCCAACATTGTCTTCGGTGAAAACCTCGGAGATGTATTGTCAGCCGACGGAGGCGAGTGGATCAATGCGACCACTTACCGCGCCGACTTTGAAATCATTGAAGGCTCGGATGTATTTATCGCCGATATTGATGTGACTATCGACGGACTTTCGGATGTTGCTGGCAACCTGCAAGTGACCAATACCTACCTGGGATTCTTCAGCGTGGAAACCGGTGTGGGTGTTGCCGAAACGGATGTGTTCAGCGGTGTTACCCTGTATCCGAATCCGGCTACCTCGTCCAGTGATTTCACCATCTACATGCAGAACCTCGTTGACAACCTCACCGTGGAAGTTATCAGCAGCAACGGAGCCGTAGTCAACAGAATCATGAATAACAACCAGCGCAGGTTTATCACCATACCTGCCGAAAATCTCGCACCGGGGATGTACTTCGTACGACTCGTCTGCGATCAGGGTCAAGCCTCACTGCCGTTGAGTATTGTGCACTGATTGATTTGTTTAGATCAAAGGAAGAACCCCTTCGGAATACCGGAGGGGTTTTTTTTATGCGCCTCGCGGTGCAGCAATCAACGTGCTGTATGCAACCCGAGGCGCTTGCCCCGCAGCCAGGTGGCGCCGGTAGTAAAAAGTATGATGCTGATAGAACTCGCCGGCATCAGGATAGCGGCAACCAGCGGTGACAACTCGCCGCGCACTGCGAAGTGAATTCCAACGGCGTTGTAGAGCAAGGAGAGTATGAACGTAGCTACAACAATCCGCCGGGCACCAGCGGCTAACCTGAACAGTGAAGGCAGGCGGTGAAAGGATTTGCCTGAAAGGATGATGTCACAGGCGGGCGAAAAATTATTGGTGTCGTCGGTGATGGCTACGGCCACGTCGCTTTGTCCGAAAGCGACAATGTCGTTGAGTCCGTCGCCTACCATAGCTACGGGATAGCCCGATTCCTGAAACCTGCGTATGACGGCAGCTTTATCCATGGGCGAACAACGGAAGTGCATGGGAATACCCGGTGAGAGTGCTGCGATACGCGCACGGTCACCTGCTCCGTCGCCGCTGAGTACACCAAGTCGGTAGTGTGCCTGCATACGGCGGAAAACACCTCCGGAATCTTCGCGGAGTTTGCGGTCCACCACAAAACAGCCCGGCACCTCTCCATCGAAGGAAATAAAAACCAGTGTCCGTTCGTCATCGCAGGGCTTTTCAGATACCCACCGGGCATTGCCGGCCTTCACCAAAATGCCGTCTATGGTGCCGGCGATGCCGAGTCCTTCCCGCTCGCAATAAGCGGTCACAGGGAGTTTGTCGAGTCCCCTGAGGTGTGTTGCAATCGCCTTGCTCAGCGGGTGCTGCGAGTTTCGTACCAGTGAATATACCTTGTTGAGCTCGTGTTCACTGAGGTTTCGCCCTTCGTAGTGCACCTGTTGTTCGGCTCCGGTCAGTGTACCGGTCTTGTCGAAGCATACGGCCTTTACCCCCGACAGTTTGTAAAGCACGGAGGCATCGCGCACGTACATGCGGTGCCGCCGCATCAGGCGCAATACCGCAGCATTGGTGAAGGTAAATGCCAGCAGGAGGGCGCAGGGGCAGGCCACAATGAGCACCGAGGTGAAAGCATGCATCGCCCGTGAAGGATCCTGGGGAAACCAGTACAGCCACGATGCGGCTGCAATCAGTATCAGCGTCAGTGAAAAATACCTGGCGATTACATCCTGAAACCCCGATGCAGGCAGGGCATCACCGTGGCTGCCTCTCCACATTGAGGCGAGTTGGCCCTCTTCCACCTTGTTGAGCACGGTGGCTTTCAGCTCCGGACCGGTCTGCCTGCCGCCGGCGAATATGCGTTCACCGGCCTTGATGTGCACGGGCATAGATTCGCCGGTGACGAAGCTGTAGTCAATGCGGGCCTCACCTTCGCGGAGCAGCACATCGGTGGGAATGATCTCTCCCGAACGCACAACAATGACGTGTCCGGGCACGAGGTCGGGCAGCAGCACGGGGCGCTCTTTTCCCGCTTCTTCCACCGTCACGGCCACCGGAAAAAAACTTTTGTAGGTATGGTCAAACTGCAGGTTGCGCTGGGTGCGGTCCTGGGCGTACCGGCCCAGCAGCATAAAGAGGATGATCCCGGTCATTGAATCGAGATAACCCCCACCGCCTGAAGAAACAATTTCGTACACGCTGCGGCCGAAGGTGACGGCAATGGACAGGGCTATAGGGGCATCTATGTTGAGCACGCCGGTGCGCAGACCCTTCCACGCGGTGACAAAAAAACCGCGTCCGCTGTACAACAGGGCGGGCAGAGACAGCCCGAGTGATAACCAGGCGAAAAGTGCCAGCATCGGCGTGGCTCCCTCCTCGCGCATGCCGAAGTACTCGGGGAAGCTGAGCAGCATGATGTTTGAAAAACAAAACGCAGCCACGGCGATACGGATAAAAGCAGCGCGTTCCGGCCGTTTCTCCTTTGTCTCGAGGCTGTTGAGCTGAATCTGCGGCGTGTAACCGACGGCCGCGAGCAACTCGGCCACCTGACGCAGCGATACCAGCCGGGGGTCATAGTGCACGGTTACTTGTTTCCGCAGGAAATCCGACCGTGACTGCAGAATGCCGGGGTTGAGGCGGTACAGGTGCTCCAGCAACCATACGCACGATGAGCAATGAATCTGCGGCAGATGAAAGGTCACTACCTGTCGCTGGGGGTCGCTGAACGACACGAGCGCCTCTACGGCCTTGGGATCATCGAGGTAGGCGAAT
>DHLU01000132.1:0-208 GCA_002405435.1 Flavobacteriales bacterium UBA4660 | reverse complement strand
GAGACGCCTGCATAGGCTTCAAACTGATAGTACGAGCAGAGGTTGTTTTCCTGAAGCAGCTCAAATACGAGCTTACAACCATCACAGCAGAAGGTCTTACCTGAACTTTGAACCGGCTGAATCGCGCAATCTTCGCCACAGTGGTAACAGCGCAACGTGGTTTCGGTGCTGGTCATGAATCACCGAAAATCGAATTTATTCCTGTTCG
>DHLU01000232.1:669-6240 GCA_002405435.1 Flavobacteriales bacterium UBA4660 | reverse complement strand
GTTCTCGAGGCTGTAAGCAAGAACGACGGCAAAGAACTGGGCACAATGTCCCTGTCAGTAATGGTTGTCTATTCGGAAAGGGCCAAGAAGTCCTGAAAATCATCTATTGGCCGTCCAACCTTGCAAGAAAGTTAACATTTCTTACCCTTCCGGGAAGGCGGGTATCTGCTACTTTGGCCCGGCTGTAAAACCCGCATCTTAATACAGGTCAACTACATACAAAACATATAAAACCGCATGAGGAAAATTTACCTTTCACTTTGGCTGGCTGCACTCTCTTCCGCGCTGGCTGCACAAACGTTTACCATGAGCAACGGCCTGCTCCCGTCTTCTTTTTTCAGCGGCGGCTGTGTGGGCGTAACCGACATGAACAGCGATGGCTTCGATGACATCGTGGTGCTAGACGAGAGCCTCGACCTGTACGTATTGTACCAGCAAAGCGACGGGTCATTCGACGAGCATTTTTTCGGCACTGTAAGCGATGAGCAGCAGTGGGGCATGTGCGTGGCGGACGTCGATAATGACGGGCACCGCGATGTACTGACCGGAGGCTACTACGATGGCGTGCACCTCACGAACATCAACGGCCCCGACAACTTCGCCGGTGCTGACCTTGACGACGATTACACCGTGTTTTCACAAGCCTGCAATTTTGCCGATATCAACAATGATGGCTGGCTCGATGCCTTCATGTGCCATGATGATGGCGAAAGCCACCTGTGGCGTAATAATAGCCTGGGAACGTTGTTGCCCGACCAGACAATGATTGACATGACCATTTACCCAGGCAGCGACAACAGCGGCAATTACGGCAGCGTATGGACCGATTTCGACAGGGACGGTGATATTGATTGTTTCATTGCCAAGTGCCGCCAGTTTGTGAATGACCCTTACGATCCGCGCAGAACCAATGTGTTGCTGGTCAACGATGGCAACAACAACTACGAGGACAAGGCCCACGAGCGCGGACTGGTAAACCTGGAGCAGTCATGGACATCGGATTTTGCCGATGTCGACAATGACGGAGACTTTGACTGCCTCATCACCACCCACAGCGCTACGCTCCAGTTGTACGAAAACGATGGCTATGGCTACTTCACCAACGTTACAGCGGGCTCAGGGCTGGAGGTCAGCGGTTTCTTCCTGCAGGCCAAACTCGCCGATTTCGACAACGACGGGTGGGTCGACCTGATTCATGCGGGCGGAGCACACGGCTATTACCGCAACAACGGCGACATGACCTTTACCGAAGTTGACAATACGTTTCAAAACAACGACGTGATGCACAGCTTTGGTATCGGTGACCTCAACCGCGACGGTTACCTGGACGTGTATGCCAGCTATGGAGACGGCTACATCGATCCGGACTTCAGCCACCAGGACCGTTTGTTCCTCAATGACGGCGGAGCCAACCACTTCGTAGTTTTCGACCTCGAAGGAACAGTTTCCAGCCGCGATGCGGTAGGGGCACTGGTGGAAATTCACGGCGCATGGGGCGTGCAGATCCGCGAGGTGCGAGCAGGCGAGAGTTATGGCATATCCAATTGTTTTGCCGCTCACTTCGGCCTGGGCTCAGCTACATCGGTTGACCTTGCCGTCATTTACTGGCCTTCCGGACTGGTGACTGTGATTGAAAATCCGGATGTTGACACCTGGCACAACGTAGTGGAAACCGTTTGTGCAGCACCGGGCGCTGAGATTGCCGCCACGGGCGACACAGACCTGTGTCCGGGTGAAACGGTCGTGCTCGAAATTGTTGAGGTCGGAGGCGATTATATCTGGAGCAATGGTTCTCATGAAGCCGAACTTGAGGTGAGCGGTGAAGGCAATTACAGCCTGATCGTTTGGGATGAAGAAGGTTGCGCCGGCACCTCCAACAGTGTGCAGGTAACAGTAACCCCTGACCCTGTGCCCACGGTAACCGCCGATGGTGCGGTGGAGTTTTGTGAAGGCGGAAGCGTGCAGCTGAGCGCTACGGATGGCAATGCGTGGTCGTGGAGCAACGGAAGCGCCGCCCAGGCCATTACCGTAACCCAGACAGGTGATTATTCGGTTTCGGTGACGGGCAATTGCTCCACCCAGGCTTCGGCTGATTTCCATGTCGAGGTATTCGATGCCCCGGAAACCCCTGTTGTTGCCGATATTGTGCTGGAAGAATTTGGTGAGGCCACTTTCACGGCTGCCGGCAGCAACGTGCGCTGGTATGACAGCGCGTTGGCAACGACCCCCGTGGCTACCGGAAACTCCTTCACCACCCCGACCATTTACATCAATACCAGTTATTGGGTTGAAGACGCCCTGCTGCACGGCGGCGAAACCGGGGCGGGCGGAAAACTGGTCAATGAAGAAGGACAATACCACAACAGCCCCAACTATTACCTCGTCTTTGATGCCCATGAAGACATTATCCTGGATGCGGTAAAGGTATTTGCCGGAAATGCGGGTGCTCGCACCATCGAAGTAGTGGATGAAGCGGGTAACACCGTTGTTTCGGGCTCGTTTGACATTCCGCAGGGAGAATCCATCGTTGAACTGGGCTTTGTCATCGCGCAGGGAGAAGGCTACGGCATCCGCTGCACCAACATGAATCCCCAGCTCTGGCGCGACCGCAACATCAACGTAGACGAACCCTATGATTTTCCCTATGCTGTAGGTGCACTGGCGACGATCACCGGTACCAACGTGCAGGGCGATGATTTTGACAACTATTACTATTTCTTCTACGACTGGTCCGTTTCTACACCGGTGTTCGACTGTCCGTCAGACCGCGAAGAAGTGCAGGTTATTCTGCTGGGTACCGAAGAAGTAGGCGGATTGCAATCGCTGTCGGTCTATCCGAATCCTGCCGGCGACCTGTTGAATCTCCAGGTGCAACTCAACCAGGCCAAAAGGGTGCAGTACCGGTTGATGGATACCAGCGGCCGTATCGTAGTGGCTCAGGAGCCCGGTGTGATTGCGGCAGGTACACGGGTATGGACCCTTGATACGTCCAACCTGGCAGCGGGCATGTATCAGCTGGAGACCACTTTTGACGGTGTTCCCGTGGTCAACAGGGTTATCGTGGAATAAGCTTTTCAACT
Organism: Flavobacteriales bacterium UBA4660; assembly: GCA_002405435.1. Taxonomy (GTDB): domain Bacteria; phylum Bacteroidota; class Bacteroidia; order Flavobacteriales_D; family Sanyastnellaceae; genus UBA4660. Next base: position 3,160 of record DHLU01000232.1, on the reverse strand, counting down.
ACCCCTAACAGCGCCCTCCCGGTTTCCGGGGGGGCGTTTTTTTTACCGAAATGCGGTACGGAGAGGGCAGCAGGACTTGCTGACCGGCGCAGTTGGGTCATCCGGTGCTATACTTGCGCCGATTTTCTCACTGAACGGCTCCATGAACACCAAGCAAAACCGCTTTGCCTTTCTTGCCTGTTTACTGCTGGCCCTTGCGGTAACGCTGGGCGCATTTGGCGCGCACTGGCTGAGGCCGCTGCTCGGCGAACAACAACTGGAGGTCTGGAAGACCGCGGTGCTCTACCATTTTGTCCATAGCGTGGGTATGTTAGTGCTGGCGCTTGCAGACCCAGACAGGTTTCGCCTGGCTAACCGCCTTTTATTCGCCGGCACGGTATGCTTCAGCGGTTCTCTTTATGGGCTTTCGATTCCGGCGGTGCAACACGGCGCGTTTGCCAGCGTGTTGGGCCCCATTACACCCCTGGGGGGTCTGTGTTTTGCGGCCGGTTGGATCGCCGCGGCCCTCGCCATAAAAAAAGACAGGAAGGCATGACAGAAAGAAGCACATACATGCACACCTCAGCCGTTGCTGCGCCCATAGAAGGGGCATTGTCCTGCTTGTGCCTTTTGGCACAATTTAATAAAGCAGGAGCACCCCGTTCCCTTGCCTCCGGTGTACATTCGCCCCCGAAACCCGGTATGCGATCGGGTAAATTGCAAGGAAATCATGATTGAATCCACAGCCAAATCGCCCGAGCGGTCTGCCCATACAGCTGTCACCGACAGGATGGCAATCAACGACCATGAACAGGTAGTCTTCTGTCAGGATAAGGCCACAGGATTGCGCGCCATCATCGCGATTCACAACACCACCCTTGGTCCGGCCGTAGGCGGTACCCGAATGTGGAATTACGCCGGAGAAGCAGAGGCCCTCACGGATGTGCTCAGGCTTTCCCGCGGCATGACCTATAAAAATGCCGTGGCAGGACTGAATATCGGCGGTGGCAAAGCGGTGATCATCGGCGATCCCAGAACCGTTAAGAACGAAGCGTTGATGCGTCGTTTTGGTCGCTTTGTCAATGGCCTCGCAGGCCGGTACATTACTGCAGAAGATGTAGGCATCAGCACCCGCGACATGGAGTTTGTCAAGCTTGAAACCGACCATGTAGTCGGACTGCCGCCTTACCTCGGTGGTGGCGGAGACCCCAGTCCTGTCACAGCCTTCGGCGTATATATGGCCATGAAAGCATCAGTCAGAGAAGCGACCGGTAGCGACTCCATAGAAGGAAAGCGTGTATTGGTGCAGGGGGTCGGGCATGTAGGTGCCTACCTCGTAGACCACCTGATCAGGGAAGGTGCGCGGGTGGCTGTAGCTGACATATTCGAAGACCGGCTCAAGGCAGTTACCGCAACGCACAAAGTGGAGGTGGTAGCCCCGGACGCTGTGTACAGTTATCCCATGGATATTTATGCCCCATGCGCCCTGGGTGCCACGGTAAACGACGAAAGCCTTGCGGTGCTAAGCAGTTCAATTATCTGCGGAGCAGCCAACAACCAACTCAGAGACGAGCAGGTACATGGAAAGGCATTGTTGGAAAAGGGCATTCTTTATGCACCCGATTTTGTGGTGAATGCCGGAGGTATCATCAACTGCTACTGGGAAATTATCGGTTATAACAAGGATGCCGCCCTTTCTCAGGCTGAGAAGATTTACGATACCACGCTGAACATATTCAAAAAAAGCAAGGAAGACCAAATTCCGACCTACCTGGCGGCCAACCAAATGGCAGAGGCACGCATTGCTTCGATTGCATCCATTAAGACTTCATTCTGACCTAACCAACGCCCGCCATACCCCCAAGACATGCTGAACAGACGCCAGATACGCATCAAACTTTACCAACTCTTCTTTGCCTATTACAGCGAAGACAAACCTGATGTCGTGCAATACGAGAAACTCATGCTGCAGAGTTTTGAGCGTTTCAGAGACCTGTACCTCATGCTGATTATGCTGATCGGGGAGATGCAGGGAATTGCGATTGAGAAAATTGAAGCGGGAAAAAACAAAAAGCTTCCCTCGCCCGAGGATCTTCACCCCAATACAAAATTTGTTGCCAACGCACTGTTGCGCATGATTGTCAACAGCAAGAAGGTCTCAAGGGAGGCCAAAGACAGGGCCTTGTCGTGGTCAGAACACAAAGACCTGCTCAAGGGTATTTTCAGGCAGCTGACCGAAACGGAAGATTACAAAGAGTACATGGCCAGCAAGCAGCGTGGATTTGCGCACGACCGCGAATACTTGCTCAGGTTTTTCAAGCGGGAAATGATCAATTTCGAAAGCCTGCACGATCACCTGGAAGAACAGACAGTACTTTGGGCTGACGACCTTGACCTTGCCGCCAGAATGGTGCTGAAGACCCTGAAAAGTGTTGCCGAAGACGACGACGATATTGTGCTGCTCCCGCTCTGGAAGGAAGATGATGACGACAAGGCATTCACCATAGACCTG
>DHLU01000232.1:0-534 GCA_002405435.1 Flavobacteriales bacterium UBA4660 | reverse complement strand
TAGACCTCTGGCGCGCCACCCTGGCGCAGGGAGAAGCCAGTGAAAAAATGATTGCCAAGGCGGCAACGAACTGGGAGAGCGACCGCATTGCACTCAGCGACATGGTGCTCATGAAGATGGCGCTGGCGGAGGTTCAAACCTTCGACCAGATTCCGGTTAAGGTGACCATGAATGAGTACATCGAACTGGCCAAGTATTATTCAACCCCCAAGAGCAGTACCTTTATCAACGGAGTGCTCGACCAATTGTTTGCCGACCTCAAGACGAAGAAAAAAATCAAGAAGACCGGCAGGGGTCTGGTCGAATAGCCGAAAGAAAGAGCGCCATGCTGCGTGCCGCAATCCTTATACCGTTGATGCCCTGGGTGCTGGCTTCCTGCGCCGATACCCCTGAAGCGATTACCCCCGAAATCATCAACTTCCCCAAAACCGCCTCTGGCGAAGGTGATCAGCCCTTGCCTGAATTGAAATTTGAAAACACCACAATGGATTTTGGTGAGGTTTCAGAAGGGGAGCGGGTGGAGCAGCGCTTTCG
>DHLU01000219.1:21370-22026 GCA_002405435.1 Flavobacteriales bacterium UBA4660 | reverse complement strand
GCGCTAGGCGATATTGGGAACACAATAGTGGAAAACGCCAAGCTCTTTGTAGATGGGGTTATCGTGGGGCGTTACGCGCGACGTTTCAAAGCAGCCGCCCTGGGCAATGTCAATATCTACGATGACCGATCCAAATTTCATGTTGCTTTTCATGTCTTCTGACACCACGATGGGGGTGCGTCCGCCTTTTGTGTGCAAGGCTCCAATGGCCACATCGGCGCTCTCCAGGGCCAGACGGAGTTCGGTGGGTTGGATGGTGCTTGTCCAAAGGCGTGTGTTGAGGTCACTTTGGATGCGGCGCAAGCGGTAAATGTTGTTGTCGAAGACCTTCACGCTGGCACCCAGCCCGATGGCTGCGCGGGCGGCAAATTCACCGACTGTTCCGGCACCAATAATGACCACTTCGGTGGGTTTTACGCCGCTGATACCGCCAAACATGAGTCCCTGTCCCCCGCCGGCATTGCTGAGGTATTCGGCAGCGATCAGCACGGAGGTATTGCCTGCGATTTCACCCATGGCGCGAACGATGGGGTAGATTCCGCTGTCGTCTTTTATGTAGTCCCAGGCGATGGCGGTAATTTTTTTGGCCGACATGGCCTTGAAGTTTTCCGCCTTTTGCACCGGCATATGGATGGCGCACAGGAGGGTCTGGCGTC
>DHLU01000219.1:19411-21224 GCA_002405435.1 Flavobacteriales bacterium UBA4660 | reverse complement strand
ATATGGATGGCGCACAGGAGGGGCTGGCGTCCGGGCATGAGAGCAATTTCTGCTTCGCTCGGCGGCGCCACCTTCATGATAATCTCGCTGCGGAATACCTCTTCGGGGTTGTAGGCGATGCGCGCACCGGCCTCGCTGTAGTCGTGGTCTTCAAAATGGGACTCCTTTCCGGCGCCGGTTTCTACAACCACGTCGTGGCCATGGGAGACCAGCAGGCCCACACTTTCGGGCACCAATGCCACCCGTCGCTCCTGAAAAGACGTCTCGCGGGGTATACCAATGGTGAGTCGCTGGTGTCGGGCGCTGACGGGTTTTAACTCCTCCTGGGTGGCCAGGGCAGCCTCGCGTGCCAGGCTGCGGATCGACTCTTTTTTGCTGTCCATAGGGTTGTGGAAATATAGGCTGGTCGGGCCTTCGAAGATACACAATCGGCAGCGGGTGCGCCGGACTTTTCAATGGCGATTTTGCAATAGTCTTTGTTAAGTCCCTTGTGAACAACTGCTTAGGAGACTGTCACACATTACCCGAACCTTGTTAATTTTACGGCCTCAACAAACCAAACGACCCACATATGTCATCCCATGCTTCGAGCCGTGAACGCAGCATTCTCTGGTTAATCATGCCTGTTGCCTTTGGCCTTACCCTAATGTTTGCCATGGTCAACCGTTCACTCAATGTCGGCGACCGCCAGGAAGTTTCGGCCGGTGAGCGCGTTGGCTTTGGCGTGCAGCCTGCATCGACGCCTGCTCATGGCGAAGATCACATGAAGGCCATGCCGTCAGAAAGCGCCCATGCGGATACTACCCATTCCGGCGCTGCGGATACGATGCCAGCCGATACGCTGACCCATCACTAGGGGCGAAAGCAAGACGCTTAACGGCTCTTACTAACGCATGCCCGTTCTTCCTGAATGCTGGCTTATGGGTCGTTGACCCACCGTAGACCATTCGCCCCGATACTGCATGTTTAACGCACGCCGGTTGGTGGCTGCCATTTGGCAGGAGAATATGGCCAGCGGAGTCGCCTCATTGATGCCGGGCAAACCTTCTTACGTGCAGTCGCAGCAAGACTCGCTCACCCCTCCGCCTCTATCCTTCTGCCCTCACCTTCCAGGGAAAGTTTCACCCTTACCGCTTCATCGATCATTGGCTCCAGCAATTCCGGCCATTCGACAAATAGCATCGCATCGTCATGAAGGTATTCTTCCACTCCAATATCCAGCACGTCACGCAGTGAACGCAGCCGGTAAAGATCCAGGTGGCGAATCAGTGCTCCCGCAGTGGTGGTGTATTCATTGACCAGTGCAAAGGTCGGGCTTGAACCGTCTGGGGCTCCCAGCGCTGCGCACACCGCGCGTATAAAGGTGGTTTTTCCCGCGCCCATGCCTCCGTAAAACAAAAAGATCTTTTTTCCGGAAAAAGCATTGACAAACTCTCGGGCGACAGCGGGCAGAGACGCCAGGGTGGGAATGACTGCGTGAAACTCCATCACTTCACACGCATGCTGACAAATGGCACCATTACTTCCTCCATGCTGATTCCCCCGTGCTGAAAGGTGTGCCGGTAGAAATTCACAAAATGGTTGTAGTTATTAGGGTAGACGAAAAAGTCATTGCTCAGCGCAAACACAAATGCAGTGCTCATATTCAAACGCGGCAGAAAAGCGTCAGCCGGATTGCGCACTTCAAATACTTCCCTGGGATTATAGTTGAGGTTGCGGCCCGCTTTGTAACGAAGGTTGGTATTGGTGTTGCGGTCGCCGACTATTTTGACAGGGTTTTCGCAGCGGATGGTGCCGTGGTCGGTGGTGATGA
>DHLU01000219.1:18945-19284 GCA_002405435.1 Flavobacteriales bacterium UBA4660 | reverse complement strand
TGGTGCCGTGGTCGGTGGTGATGATCACCCGTGCCTGTCCCTCTGCAGCCTTACGCAACATTTCGAGCAGTGGACTGTGGTCAAACCAACTCTGGGTGATGCTCCGGTATGCGGGTTCATCGTCGGCCAGCTCCTTGATCACTTCCATTTCCGTGCGCGCATGCGAAAGCATATCCACGAAATTATAGACAATTACATTCAGCTTGTTGGCAAAGAGGTTGGAGAAATTGTCTGACAGTTTTTTACCTGCCTGCAAATTTGTAATCTTATTGTAGCTCCATTTGATGTCGAGGGCGAGGCGTTTGAGCTGGGTGCTGAGAAAATCTTCTTCGTGCATCG
>DHLU01000219.1:17883-18755 GCA_002405435.1 Flavobacteriales bacterium UBA4660 | reverse complement strand
ATTTCACTGGGCATCAATCCTGAAAAAATGGCATTACGTGCATAATGGGTAGCCGTGGGCAGTATGCTGAAGTAGGTATCTTCGCTGTCGATCCGGAAATACTCCTTCAACCGCGGCGCAATGACCATCCACTGATCCAGCCGGAGGTTGTCGATCACCACGAGAAATACCGATTCCTGACCGCTTTCCTTGATGACCGGTACCACCTTGTTACGAAACAGGGTATGCGACATCACCGGGGCATCGTTTTGTCCCTTGAGCCACGCCAGGTAATTTTTCATCACAAATTTGGAAAACTGCTCGTTGGCCTCTATGCGTTGTGAGGCCAGGATCTCCGACATGCCCTCGTCCTGCGTGCCGTGTAGTTCCATGCTCCAGCGGAGGAGCTTTCTAAAAAATACGGCCCACTCCGAGGCGTCCATGCGCTCGCCCAGTTGCATGGAAATTTCACGGAATTCCTGGCGGTAATTGCTCGATGTTTTTTCACTGACGAGGCGCTTTTCGTCTAGGTTCTTTTTGACCGATAACAGAATTTGGTTGGGATTTACCGGTTTGATCAGGTAGTCGGCAATCTTGGAACCGATGGCCTCCTCCATGATGTCTTCTTCTTCGCTTTTGGTAATCATCACTACCGGCAGGGCGGGATCGAGTTTCTTGATTTCCTGCAGGGCCTGCAGTCCGCTCATGCCCGGCATGTTTTCGTCGAGGAAAACAATGTCGAAATACGTTTCACGCACCTGCGCAACGGCATCACGGCCATTGTTGACCGTGGTGAGGGAATAGCCCTTTTGTTCTAAAAACAGAATATGGGGCCTCAGCAGATCAATTTCGTCATCTGCCCATAGAATGCGTTCTCCTGCCATAGCTTCGGT
>DHLU01000219.1:7772-17687 GCA_002405435.1 Flavobacteriales bacterium UBA4660 | reverse complement strand
ACGTTTTTTTAAGGGGTTAAAGATGAGGCAACACAGCGAAATTCCCTTTATTGTCTGACGAGGCAACCCTTGGGGGTGATCCTGCGTCTTCGAAGAGGTTAAATAACTGAAAATCAACCCGTAGATCGGGGGATGTTTTCGTTACATTTGCTTTTTTCTTAAAAACCACACTATACGGAAACGCCAGTGAAAAAAATTTTATGCATGATCGGACTGCTTGCGGCTGTGCATCTGCGCGGGCAGGATATCCAGTTGCTTTTTGAAAATTTTGAGTTCGGCGGTGCGGGCTGGATTCTAAACGGTGATGGCGTCGGGACGAATACCGGAAACAACCAGTGGATCATCAACAACGTTTACAGTGGTGCACCCACCTATCCGAATACCACCACCCAGGACATCACCACCGGGGGAACCATCGGTTTCGGTCCGACGGGCACCTACCTGCATATCCACGACCAGCCGTCGGGCATTCTCAACGGCAATTACGATACAGGAGCTGCTTCCGACCGGTTCTCCTATAGCTATGGCGTTTGCACCTACGGCATGACCGATGTACACTTCAGTTTTTTCTACCTGTGCCAGGGCGCTGTGAATGATTTCGGGTCGATCTACTACAGCATTGACGACGGACCGTGGACCCAGTTCGGACTGGCCCAGTACAACGGCATGACATCGTGGCAGTATGTGGACATCTCCGATCCCATTTTTGAGAATGTGGGCAGCCTGCGGTTTGGTTTCCGCTGGCAGAACGACAGCGGGGCACCGCCCTATACGCAAAGCCTTGGCATAGACGACGTGCAGATTGTAGCGACCTATGCCCCGGCCGATCCAGTAACGATTGACATACTCAGCATTTCCCCTACGGCGGTATGCGAAAACAGTTTTGTTACCATCGAATACCAACTGTCAGACACCCTGTGCGACGGTACCTACCAGATCGAACTTTCCAATTCGAGCGGGGCATTCACCGGGGCTTTTGGGTCGTGGGTTTTTAGCATCAACTATCCGAACACGACCGGCTTTGTATCGGTGTTGTTGCCGGCAGCGGCGGGAGAGGGAGATTGTTACCGGTTCCGGATTAACCGAACGTCGCCACCGCCGGTCATCACCGGAGAAGCTTCGTTTTGCTTTGAGATTATTGAATGTCCCAACGTCATTACCACAATGCAGCCCGTCATCACGCTCGACACCAATGCGGTGTGTGTGGGCAGCGCGATTGACATACCTTTCTATTCCACAGGTGTGTATGCGGCCAGCAACGACTACATCGCCCAGCTGAGTGATGCAGACGGCACCTTCCCGGCTGACCCGGTGGAAATCGGTTCTTCCGATGACAACAACAACTACGACCCCATGCTCGGCGACATTCCCGGCTCAGTGGGCGGACTGGTGCCCGAGGTAGAGCCCGGCTGCAATTACTTCATTCGCATTATTTCCACCAATCCCGATGCGATTGGCTCGGTGTGGGGTCCTTTCTGCATACAGCAGTGCGACATCACGACCAACGACATGGAAGACCTTTTCTTCTGTGTCAATGAGTGCGCCATTGATCCCGACGGTGAAACACAGACCATCGATGTTGATGTAAATACTTACGACGGAGCCGCCACTTATGGTCCGGGAAATATCTTCAATACACAGCTGCTTAGCTCGACGTCCTTTGCGCAGATCGGGCCCGACGGCGTGCTGGGTTCAGAGGCCGCTACAGGCGACTGCCAGCTCGACGTGCATGTGCCATGCAAAGACAGCCTGGACATGCTCGGCATACCGCTGGGCATGAACTATATGCGTGTGGTTGCCACCGAAAGTTCTACGCCTGACAACGCGCTGGGATCACTCATACGCGTTACCATTGGCGCCTACACCAATACCCCACAAGTCATTACACCGTATTCCTATCCTGAATTCATTCCGCAATACACCTTTTGTGTCGGTGAGACCGTGGCGCTGTTTTTTGATCCCTACGACTACTTTGCAGGCTCCACCTACATGTGGTCGTGCAACGGGATTGACGGAGGAGATCCTTTCGTTTCGCCTTCAGGTGCCAATTCGAATTCGCTCTATGTGAACCTCGGTGGGGCCGGTGTACTCACGTTTTCCATTCAGGAAACCAACAACGGCTGCGTAAGCCCGTGGACGCCCATTATGTCCATCAATGTGCTCGGCAACCCGGTCATCAATATCTCTGGTCCGTCTAACGTCTGCGCCAACGATACCGTTGAGTTTGATGTCAATTTCTACGTGGATACGTATTATTCCTGGTCCACCAGTGCTCCGGAAGAAACCATCGCCTTTCAGGACACCTCCAACAACGTACTCAATATCTCCTTTACCGAGCCGGGCAGCTATACCCTCAGCGTTGACGTGCTCAACGAATGCGGCAGCGATAGTGATGTGAACAACATTACCATACTTGCGGCCCCGGAAGCAGAAGCATGGCCCGACACCACGCAGATTTGCATCAACGAATCAGCGGCACTCAGTGTCGCCAATGGCCCCAGCTATTCCTTTGAGTGGTTTGAAAACGGAAGTTCGATAGGTACCTCCCAGAATATCGACGTGAGTCCGGAGTCGGACACAGATTATATCGTCGAGGTCACGGGCACGGGTGGGTGCACGGATTCCGATACGGTCAACGTCAGCGTGACCCTGCCCGATCCGCCGATTTTGTTGTATGACAGCATCTGTCCGGGCGGCATGAACGACCTAATGCTGATGAGCGACAGCCTCGGTGCATACCTCTGGAGCAACGGAGACAACAGCGTATACACAACGGTTCACGACACGGGTGTTTATTACCTGAGCGTTTACGGCGACGACATTTGTCCGTACCTCTTTGAATACCACATCGGTCCGCTTGTACCCGATCCGCCCATCTTGCTGCTCGATAGCGTTTGTCCGGGTGGAAACGGCAACTTCCCCATCCAGCTCGAAGCAGATGCAGCCGGCGTGTACCTCTGGAGCACAGGACAACAATTGCCGGTGATTACCGTGAATGACACCGGTATTTATGTACTGGAAATTTTTATGCCCGACTCTGTGTGCCAGCGTACCCTGCAATGGCTGGTTATCCCCGATTCCTGCCGCACCCTGCCTGAGTTGAATTTCTGGGTTCCCAACAGCTTTACCCCCAATGACGACATGGTGAACGACACTTTTGGACCGGTCTTCAGCGACCTTTCACTGCTGTCGCAATACAGGATGCTCATCTTTGACCGGTGGGGCGAGGTGATTTTCCGCAGCGAAGATCCTATGCAAAAGTGGTATGGCAATGTCATGAATGGCGACTACTACGCCAGTGACGGCGCCTACATTTGGATGATCGAGTTCCTTCAGGCAGAACGGGCAGAAAAAACAAAGGTCACGGGGCACGTGGTAATGGTAAGGTAGTGAAATACCTACCCAATGTGCCGTTTCCATTGCGGACGATAACAGCTTGTAAACAACAATCAACAATATGAAAAAAATCTACATTTCATTGTGTCTGGTCCTTAGCGGCACCTGGCTGAGTGCACAGGTGCAGAACTACGCCATCGGCGACGTAATTCCTGATTTTACGGTCACTGACCTGAACGGAGTGGAGCACTCGCTCTATGAATATACCGCGCAGGGCAAGTACGTCCTGGTGGATTTCTTCGCCCACTGGTGCGGTCCATGCGCCAACTGGGCCCCTACCATCAACGAGTTTTACCACAAGTACGGCTGTAACGAGGGCTCCGTGGTGGTGATTGCCGTCGAACTGGAAGGCACCAATGACCAGACCCACGCCTTTGAAGAGTGGGCAGGCATCGATGACCAAAATCCATTCCCTGCTGCCAGCGGGCTTGATGGCGGCGGTGCTGCCGTGCATGCAGCCTACAACATTGCAGCGTTTCCTACCTACATCTCGGTAAATCCGGAGAATGTGATGATGGACAACGACATCTGGCCGCTCACCGGCGTCGAAACGCTAGAAGCGGCTTTTCCAGACGGAGCCCTGGTTGAAATGGCATGCACCGTGGGTGTTCAGGAAGCATCGAATGCCGGGTCTTCATTCACCATGGCCCCCAATCCTGCCCGTGACATGACCCAACTCTTGCTTGCCAACATGACCAGCGGCATGCTGACCACCTCAGTGGTTGACGCGACCGGACGCATGGTGCTAACCCGACGCGACTATGTGCAGGCAGGTGCGGGCATGCTGACCCTCGATGTGGCGGCCCTTCAATCCGGCATCTATCTGGTAACCGCGGTGCACGATGGCAAGGCCATTGGTACATCAAGGCTGGTGATAGAATAAGCGCCCGGGCCGGCCGGGGCTTTACCCGCTGCGATGGCCCAACAGGCCTTGTTTATTGTGAACCTTGACATTATTTTTTGCATAAGACCCTAGAACCAGCCGGCACACCACCGGCTGGTTTTTGGCTACTTCACCCTATCCGTGCCTTCATGGCAATTCTGTGACGAATGAAACCTGAACGGTATTTTTTCTTTGCAACGTTGTTAGAAAAACTGGATGAGGGGAGGCCTAGATACACATATACACCTGCAGCACTGGAGTCTGGCCGGTATTAATTACCACAAGGCGGATATCCAAACCAGAAGCCGCTACGCGCTGAATGCTGAAGAATGTGAGTTCCTCTACCGGCGCGCCCATGCAGCGGGTATTCAGAATTTTCTCGCCATTTCCACATGTAACCGCACGGAGTTTTACGGCAGCATCCCGTCACCAGCCCTGCAGCGCTTTGTGCAGGAATATTACCACAGCCGTTTTGTAACCGGGGGTGTGCGTTTTGAGGTAAAGGAAGGCATCGCCGCCGCGCGGCATGTTTTTCGTATGGTCTGCGGGCTGGATTCGCAGATTATCGGAGATTACGAATTCGTTGCTCAGGTAAAGCAAGCGCTGAAACTCGCGCGTCATCACCGGTTGGCGGGCACCCTTCTTGACCGCGTGGCTAATTTCGCGGCACAGGCCTCCAAACAGATTCGCTCGGAAACGAATATGAGCGCCGGCAAGTATTCAGTTAGTTTTGCTGCGGTGGAATGGCTGGCCGCCCAGCGTGCCACCAGCGAAATAAACAATATGCTGCTTGTCGGCGCCGGAAGTTTCGGAGCACTGGTGGCTCGCCGCATAAAAGACCGCTTTCCGGAAGCAGCCATCACAATCTCCAACCGCACTGCAGGGCGGGCATCGGCACTGGCAAGTGCGCTCGGTCTTGCCACCCTGCCCTACGAGGACATCACCAACGTGCTGACACAGTTTGACACCATCATAACCTGTATCGGTCCTCAGACGCCGCTGATACTGGCGCAAGACCTGCCGGCTGACACGGCTATGCGCATCGTAGACCTAGGTATTCCCCAGGCCACCGATCCTGCTACCGCTGGCATACCCGGAGTTGTGCGCTGCACCATTGACGATATTTCTGTTTTTTACAACCGTCAAATGCAAAAACGGAAGCAGGATTTACCCAAGGCCGAGGCATTACTGAATCACTGGGTAGAAAAACTTGCAGAATGGCATCAACTCTATGCCTCGGCAAGGGTAATCAGTGGTTACCGTAACAAGCTCCAGCATCTGCTTAACGTAGATCAGAACGGAGATACCATCGATCGTTCCTTCCGCCCCCTGTATGAACGTGTCCGTGATAACGGATACAGCGGCTGCGACGTTCTGCACGGCTTGTCTTCCATTATTGAAAAACACACATGAGCAGTCACCGGGTGCTCCGCATCGGAACGCGCAGAAGTGCGCTGGCCATGCATCAGTCACTTGCCGTGCAGGAAGCCTTGCGGCAGACAGGCACCGAATCTACCCTGGTTGAAATTGACGCCGAGGGCGACCAGGATGCGGTGACACCCCTTTACGAAATGGGCATTCAGGGCGTTTTCACACGCAGCCTTGACCAGGCCCTGCTCAACAACAGGATTGACATTGCCGTTCATTCCCTCAAAGATGTTCCTACGCGGCTTGCTCATGGGTTAGTGCACTGCGGCACGATGGAGCGCGAAAGTGCATTTGACTGTCTGGTGTTGCACCCGTCGAATGGTAAGCCCGACTATGAAAGACCAATGACCGTGGCTACGAGCAGCCTCCGGCGCAAACTGCAATGGGCTTATCGCTATCCCCTTCACAGCTCCGAAAACCTCAGGGGCAATATCCACACCCGACTCGGCAAACTGGATGCGTCAGACTGGAGCGGCATCCTGATGGCGCACGCCGCACTCATCCGTCTCGGCATCACTTCACACCAATTTGAGCCCCTTACCTGGATGGTGCCGGCTCCGGCACAGGGTGCTGTGGGCATTGTATGCCGCGGAGACGATGTGCCAGCGCAGGCACTTTGCTGCAAGATCAGCCATACACCCACTGAAACCTGCGTAAGGGCCGAGCGCACCTTCATGGCGGCACTGCACGGAGGGTGCGCCATGCCGATTGCTGCTCACGCCTGTTTCGATGGAGAGGTGCTGCGGTTTGAAGGCAACGTGGTGAGTTATGACGGTCGAGAAATGTGCACGGTGCGCGAGGAATTTGTGCCGGGTATGTTTGAACATGCAGGCCGGAAGGCCGCCGAAAAGATTCTTGCTTCAGGCGCCCGCGACATCATCAATACCTATCCCGCTGAAAGAAATATTTCCGATGACTGACACAACCATGACCATAGCAGATACTGCCGTTGAATTGCAAAACGAGCTGCTGCTGAAAGCACTGCGGCTTGAAACCCTTGACCGCCCGCCGGTCTGGATGATGAGGCAGGCCGGACGATACCTGCCCGAATACATGGCACTGCGCCGCAAGTACGATTTTTTCACCCGCGTGCAGACCCCAGAGCTAGCCTGCGAAATCACCCTTCAGCCAATCGACATCATCGGTGTAGATGCGGCCATATTGTTTTCTGATATCCTGGTAGTACCGCAGGCCATGGGGTTAGAGGTAAATATGGAAGAGGGTCGCGGGCCATGGCTTCCTTCACCTGTGCAGGATGCCTCAGACCTGAAAAGACTGCATGCGGAAGAAGCCGCAGAGAAACTCAGCTATGTGTATGACGCCATTCGCCTGACACGCCGCGCGCTGAACGGCAGGGTACCACTGATCGGATTTGCCGGTGCTCCCTTTACCCTGCTCTGCTATATGGTGGACGGTGGAGGAAGCAAAACCTTCAGCAAGACCATGGCTTTCTGCGAGACCTTTCCCGATGTCGCACAGCAGTTGCTGCGCAGCATCACATCGGTTACAATCGACTACCTGATTGCACAGGCCCATGCCGGTGCCGATGTCATTCAGGTTTTTGACAGCTGGAGCGGATTGTTGGATGAGCAGGCCTACAGTCAACTCTCACATCCCTGGCTTGCCATGATCGCGGAGGCCGTCGCGCCCCATGCGCCGGTTATTCTGTTTCCAAAAGGAAGCAACCATGCGCTGCCATTGTTGTCGCAGACACAAGGGGTATCGGCCATCGGTATTGACTGGACCCTGGATCCTGCGCAGGCCCGTCAGCTGACCGGCGGCCGCGTGGCCTTGCAGGGCAATTTCAACCCGCAATGGCTTCACCACAGTCCGGCACAAATCAGGCAAGAGGTTACAGCAATGATCGATGCATTCGGTACGCGAGGCTACATCGCAAACCTCGGTCACGGTATTACGCCGGATGTGCCGGTTGACCACGCGCGTGCCTTTGTCAATGCGGTAAAAGAATACAGCCATGCAGAAAAATAACCGCGACCTGTTTACCGACTTCATCACACGGTTGCAGGTCGATATCTGCGCGGCCCTGGAGACTGCCGATGGCAAGGCCCGGTTTCAAACCGATAACTGGGAACGACCCGGAGGCGGCGGAGGCAGCACGCGCGTCATCGGCAGCGGCAACGTCATTGAAAAGGGCGGAGTCAACATCTCTGTGGTGCACGGATCTCTTTCCGAAGCAGCAGCCAACCATCTCAACGCCTCAGGAGAAAACTTCTTTGCCTGCGGCCTCTCGCTGGTCATTCACCCCGTAAGTCCTTTGGTACCCACCGTACACGCCAACTGGCGGTATTTTGAGATTACCGGTGCGGGCGGAGACGTGACCGATGCGTGGGTAGGCGGTGGCACCGACCTCACACCCTGGTACCTCTTTGATGAAGATGCCATTCATTTTCATCAGGTACAAAAAGCCTCGTGCGATGCTTTCGGCGACGACCTCTATCCGGTGTTCAAGAAGCAGTGTGACGATTATTTCAGCAACCATCACCGCGATGGTGAACGCCGCGGTATCGGCGGCATATTTTTCGACCATTGCCGCGGTGATGCGCACAGGAGCCTGGCAACGTGGATCTCTTTTGCGATGAACAATGGGATGGCCTTTACCGACGCCTACCTGCCTATTGTGGCGCGCAGAAAGGACCTCCCTTATACAGCAGCGCAGCGGGAGTGGCAGGAAATAAGGCGCAGCCGGTATGTAGAATTTAACCTCCTTCATGACCGGGGTACCTTATTTGGCATCAGAACGAATGGCCGCACAGAGAGCATTCTGATGAGCCTTCCCCCTGTGGTACGTTTTGCTTACGACCACAGGGCTGTGCCGGGCAGCGAGGAGGCACGCCTGCTGGAGGTGTTGCAAAAGCCGAAAGACTGGCTGGCAACAGCAGCACAAAGGCAAACAGAAAGGGCCCTTGAAGCATGAAGCGTATGGAAACAGAAATAAACAAGTTGCAACGGGAAAAGAGCACTGCGCTGATGGAACGTGCCATGGCGCACATTCCGGGCGGAGTGAACTCACCCGTGCGCGCCTTTCGCGGTGGTGGCGGCAGTCCGGTATTTATGCAGCGTGCCGCGGGAGCATGGCTTTACGATGAAGACGGCAACCGCTACCTCGATTATATCAATTCATGGGGCCCGATGATTCTCGGTCATGCCTGGGCACCCGCAGTGGAAGCCATTGCTGACTATGCCGCAGGTTCTACCTCATTCGGAACGCCCACCGAACTGGAAATCCGCATGGCCGAATTGATCAAATCCATGGCCCCTGGTATTGACCTCATTCGTATGGTCAACAGCGGCACTGAAGCCTGCATGAGTGCATTGCGCCTTGCGCGGGGATTCACCGGCCGCAATAAGTTCATCAAATTCAGCGGGTGTTACCACGGCCATGCCGACCCTTTTCTGGTCAATGCAGGCAGCGGCGTGGCCACACTTGGCATACAATCCGTGCCTGGCGTACCCGCCTCTGTGGCAGCAGATACCCTCACGGCGCCTTACAACAACCGTGAAGCCGTCAGTGAGCTGATGCGCATCCACGGTGAAGACATCGCCTGCATCATTGTCGAGCCGGTCGCGGGAAACATGGGATGTGTTCCGCCAGAGCCGGGTTTTCTAAAGGCGCTGCGCGCAGTCTGTGACCAATACGGCAGTGTGCTCATATTTGACGAAGTAATGACGGGATTCCGGCTGGCTCCCGGCGGTGCCCAGCAGCTGTATGGCGTTACTGCTGACCTTGTCACCTACGGAAAAATTATCGGGGGGGGGTTACCTGTCGGCGCTTTTGGCGGACGCAAAGACATTATGGAGCATGTTGCTCCTGTCGGTAAGGTTTACCAGGCCGGCACACTCAGCGGAAATCCCATAGCGATGGCCGCGGGGTTCACACTGCTCAGCGCCCTGAAAAACGACCCGGGAATTTACACCCAACTTGAAGCGCATAGCGGTCAGCTGGCTCAGGGGCTGCAGCGTGCACTGGGGGCCAGGGGCATCGAACACACGCTCAACCGGGTGGGCAGCATGATGAGTGTATTTTTCGGCAAAGACACCATCCGGTCATTCGAACAAGCCACCACTACCGATACCGCGAGATTTGCGCGGTTCTTCCACCACATGCTCAACCACGAAGTGTACCTGCCGCCCAGTGCATTCGAGTCGTGGTTTATCTCATCGTGCATAGGCCCCGAAGAGATTGCCAG
>DHLU01000219.1:6186-7653 GCA_002405435.1 Flavobacteriales bacterium UBA4660 | reverse complement strand
CGTTTATCTCTTCGTGCATCGGCCCCGAAGAGATTGCCAGAACCGTGGAGGCCGTTTCATTGTTTAAAGACTGATTTATGAACCAACGCCGCGCCATATTGCTCGTTAACCTCGGTTCTCCGGCCAGCGCTGAAACCGCCGACGTTCGGCGCTATCTCAACGAATTTCTGATGGATGAGCGGGTAATTGACATACCCAAGGCCGTCCGGTACGCGCTGGTGAAGGGAATTATTGTACCCTTCAGGTCGCCAAAAAGCGCAGCCAAGTACAGAAAAATATGGACAGACCAGGGATCACCCCTACTGGTGATTTCGCGGCTGGTTCAGGAAAAACTGGCCCGGCATACCGGAATTCCGGTGGAATTGTGCATGCGTTATGCGGCGCCGGATCCGGGTGAAGCCCTGCAACGTCTGCAGTCACAATACCCTGCGCTGGAGGAAGTGGCAATGGTGCCCCTGTATCCGCACTATGCCATGAGCAGTTACGAAACCGCTGTGGAGCACGTGAAAGAGTTTCACCGCCGCGGCGGCTACCGTTTCAGACTGAGTGCGGTGGCTCCCTTTTATCAGGAAGCCCATTATATCAACGCGCTGGCAGAGAGCATAAGGCCTTATATCGGTCATGGGCAATATCACCTGCTCTTTAGCTATCACGGCATCCCGGAAAGGCATTTGAAAAAGCATGCCTGTACAAAACATTACTGCCTGAGTAAGCCCAACTGTTGCGATGAGCCATCAGAAGCCCACGCCTTTTGTTACCGGCACCAGGTGATTACCACCACCCGGCGAGTAGCCGAGGCGTTGAAACTGCCCGACGGCAGCTGGAGCTGGTCTTTTCAGTCGAGGCTTGGCCGCGACAAATGGCTGCGCCCCTATACCACCGCGGTGCTGAAAGAATATCCTGCAAAGGGCATCAAGGACCTTGTAGTGGTATGTCCGGCCTTTGTCAGCGATTGTCTGGAAACACTGGAAGAAATTCATATGGAAGGGCGCGAGGATTTTATGCACGCAGGAGGTAATTCCTATCAGGTCGTGCCCTGTCTGAATGACCGTGATGACTGGATTGAGACGCTGGGTGTGCTGGTGGAGCAGGAATTTAAAAAGTCACAGGCCCATGTACCTGCCCGTTAAAGCCCTTCACATCATTTTTGTAGTGACGTGGTTTGCAGGACTATTTTATCTCGTCAGGCTCTTTATCTATAACCGCGAAGCCTGTGATCGCCCGGAGGCGGAGCGGACAGTGCTGCAGGCGCAGTTTGGACTCATGATGCGCCGCCTGTGGTATGCCATTACCTGGCCCTCGTGTGTGTTAGCGCTGGTAACCGGCACCTGGCTTGCCCTTTCCTCCGGTTCACTGCCGTGGTGGCTGGTGGTGAAGATTGGACTGGTCTTACTGCTATTTCTTTACCACCTCTCGCTGGGTGTGCTGCTGTCTGCTCAGCTGAAAGGGCGATTTGCGCATAGTTCG
>DHLU01000219.1:0-6045 GCA_002405435.1 Flavobacteriales bacterium UBA4660 | reverse complement strand
ATAGAAAGGTCGATTTGCGCATAGTTCGTCGCAGTTGCGGATGTGGAATGAAGTGGCTACGGTTTTTCTGGTGGCTATCGTCTTTATCGTGGTAATGAAATCGACTCTTTCCTGGATTTGGTATACAACCTCCATGCTACTGTTGTCGGTGGTACTGGCCGTGGTGATCAAGCGGCTGGCTTTACGCCGGCGGTGACAAGCTGGGTCGGAACACCAGATAAAAAGGAAGCCGCCTTGCGGCGGCTTCCGGACCAATTAACCAACGTAGTACTAATTAACCACTACCACGCGCTCACTCCAACGGCCGGTTGCCGTGCTGACCACGACAAAATAGACACCGGGCACAGGAGGCAACCCGTCCAGTGCGTTCACTGAGAAGGGTTCGAGCGGTGATTCGTTCACGTCCAGGATTTCTCCCAGGGCATTTCTTATTTCAATACGACCCATCGCCGGCACACCTTCATAGGCAAGGCTGAATGCTCCGTTGCCCGGGTTGGGGAATACCATAATAGCGGTTTGGCGAGCGGGCTGGTATGCTTTGAATTCAAACGCGCCGGAACTAGGCAGGAATTCAAATTCCCCTGAAGACAGGATCCATGATCCGTATGCATACACATCAGGCACATTGCTGCCGGGAACAGGATATGCGGTACTGTCTACTGCATAATCCAGCGCATCGAGCGGGATATCTAAGGTTATATACTGCTCAGCCATGCTGAGTTCCAACTCCACCATGGACAGCCATTTATTGAGCAGTTGCTGGTGCAGGGTACTGAGGCCACAATCGTCTATATGCTGGAGTACATAAAGAGCCTCATGGGTGAGTCCCAGGCTGCGCAGCAACTGCACCTTTTCCAGTTCGAGGTAAAACTGCCGTTGCCACGCAGTATCGCTGAGCGACGGTTCAGTCATAAGATTAAGCACATCCACATACTGTTGCACCTGGGCAGCAAAGTTGTCGCCGGGTGCCATAGGCTGGATTTCCTCCTGAACCAGCATATTGTTCAGCGCACTTTCCATATGCTGTCGGGCGAGAACCATGCGTGCTTTAACCACGGGATTTTGCTGATCCAGCTCGTTATGGAGGATTTCATGCATCAGGTCCAGTGCATTCAGGTCATTGGCGAGGGTATCAACATCCTCCATGAGGGTCACCGCAAAGTGGACAGCCACATCGAGGGGCCAGTCTTGAAAGGCTGAAGTAGATACTGGCGGGTTATCTGGGTCTGTTTCCTCATCACGGAATTCGATAGCTACGGAGGTGTCGAGCGATACTCCGGTAAGCTGGAGGCTCTTTTTCCCTGACTGTTGTTGAAGAATATGCGACTCACACGCTACCGGAAGGATGGGAGCGGTATCGATAACCTTGACATAGCAACCCTCGTCAAACATGCCGTCGGCAGCGCAGGCATCGGGTTCGGTGGTTGTGAACAACATGATATTGTCGCTATCCGGGCCTACGGTACCGTTGGGGTATTGCAATTCCCATGGCTGGCCCATGCCCCAGTGGTTGCGGGTGGCCAGGACAGGTACACCGCAGGTATTTTCGTCATAGCAGGGAATATCGAGGGTACCGGCGATGCACATAGACGAATATCCCGACAGGTCATTGTACCCTTCTTCCAGGTGTAATCCGGTTGCATGCTGGAGTCGCAGGCAGTATCCGACATTATCGAATACATTGTAACCGCCACGGTTGAGCGTACTCATGTTGACGTCGCTGGCATTGGCTGAAACCCCGACAGAAAGGCCCTGGAACTTGTTGCACTTCAGTATGAGCTTTCCTCCTTCCTTGTAGATTCCCCCCAGATCAGAATCGACAAAGTTGTTTTTGTAGGCTGTAATTTCTGACAGGCTTTCGTCCTGAACGCAGAACTTGTTTTGGGGCGGATCGAAGAAGGAGTGTGAAATGCGGCTTTTGAAAGTCAGGTTGGATGATTTGACTGCGCAATCGATAAAATCACAGTTTGTCAGTCCATAAAAACCGCCTGTGGCTTTGAATCCGGATCGGATGCCGTTGAAAGTGGTATTGCTGACCGCACTGCGGGTATAGATGGTTTTGAACCGGACGTTGTTAAACTGGCAGTTCTTTACCTGACACCTGTTGTGGTACCAGACCTGCACATCAGCAGCATTTTCGGTATTAAGGTCAGCGTCGTCCTCGAAAATGACATTGTTGGCGACGAACCGCATATCGGTGTAGATATGGCCGGCATTGGACATCTCGACCTTCCCGTCTCTGATTTCCAGGCGGCCCATGCCAAATTCAGCATTCCACAAAGTGGCGCCATCGGTGATTTTGAGTACGACATCGTTAGGATTGGTGCCGGTAAACTTCACCACGGAGTTAACTCCTGTGACGACGTGCTGGCCATATTCGGAAAATTCTACATACCCCCCTGCATTGCCGTCGTGGGTAAAGGTGAAGGTTTGACCGGGCGCTACATTGAGTTCTCCGCCTTCGAATACAATGGCGGCGTTGCTTCCATTGAGTTTAATCAGGGTGCCATTGAACATGAGTTTACCACCTTCCTTAACAATGATACGGGCACCGTCGTTGAGCTCCAGTACCCCACCCATAAGGCGGAGCTCGGCGTCGTTGTTGATTATTAAGTTCGAATTGCTATTTACTCTTAACATTCCACCTTCATACACCTCTACTGAACTTGATCGCATTACATTCAGGGTACATGTCCTATCCTGTGACTGACTACCCAAACTAATCAAGCCTCCATTACTGACTTTAATATGAGCCAGGCAATCACTTGTGCTCATTTCGTGATATGCAGAAGCCGAAGGACTTCCTACATCTCCGAAATGAAAAGCCAAATTCTCATTAACATATAACTCACCTCCGTTATGAACATGGATATCATGAATGAAATAATCCTCTTGTAGACCATAGTTGAAAACCCCAGAATTCGGCGAAAACTGAGTCAGTACACCCCCTACTCGATCCTCACCATTCAAAACTTGCCTCTTGATAAATTCTATATTCCCTTCAGGTCCCAAAGTCACTTGAGAATGTCTCTCATTAGCCGTGCCCGGTGCCAATATATAAGCATCAAAAGGACAATCATCCGGGTTATTATTCAAAAAATCAGTCACGCTCGCGTTAATTGGAAGATCCCAAAGCCCTAGTGCACTTGTCGTGGGAATAAATGAATGATTTTCTATATAATGATGATCCAATATCATTTCACAATTCCCAGGAGGATCATATTCTCTATTAAAACTATCCACAAAATCGTGTACAGAATTTCTAACACCACCTGGCATTGCGTCATAGCAAACATCATCAAAATATGTCCAATTATAAATTATCGTCTTAGACTGCTTAGCTACCCCTTCTAAAAGATTCTCAAAAAAACCTTCCGATTCTTCGCTAATTGTGACCTTAGCCAATTCTAAAGCATTGAATTCATTGAATCTTCCCGGAAATGCAAAGAAATGAAGATCCACTAGTTTAGCATGAAATAAAGGATTACACTCATAATTTAACAATTCATCTCCGGATTCAATTGATAATCCGATTCCATTACCATTACCGTTAGCTATAGCAACTTTTCTGAGAATACTCGGATAACCTAATTCCTCCATCTCAGCATAGTGCTCGATATTAGGAGTTAAGTCATTAATCTGAAGTTGAACGTTCATCAATTCTCTTGAGGCCGGGCGCTGCAAAACCTCTGATAAAAACATTTCAGCATCAGCGCGATAATCCGCCAACCAAGCAACCGCTTCCATCAAACTTAACGGTACATAAGAACCACAATGGGGAGAGTCATGAGAAACCCATAGCCTACTGCAATGAGGTATCCCCTGATTCTCCATTTTCGCCAACGCTAATCTCGTTATCTGGCCACCCATACTCGCTCCGGCTATAACATTCGATTCTTTCCCTACTTTCGCGTCATTGACCAAGCCAATCAACTTGATCAATAATTCTGTATTCCAATCAACATGAGCTGCGCCATCAGCAAAATCCAACAAAATAATATCATAATCATTAGCACGCAACTCATTAAGCAATACTGGCATATGCTCTAAAAAATTATACTCTTCTGAAAGACCAGAGGTAAATTCATACCAACCAAATGAGCCGTTGCCATATTTCGATCTACTACGGCCGAAATCAATACCTTCAACAAATATGAATGGCTTATCCAAAACGCCATCTGCACTCCAAAGAGTATAAGCATTCGCAAACATTTCATGAGGCCCATACCAAACACTGAACTCCCAAGGTCTATCAGAATTTGTAAAATCTCCTGTAATATCGCTTTGCCACTCGTACGGGACCGAATTAGGATTCGGGAACGAAGATGACCCACCCATCCTATTCATGGCACATACCCCAATCCGAGTATCATCTTGCCGAAGCGAACGAATTGATATATACCTGTCAATTGACATATTATCATAAAAGGCTTCAACTGTCTGACCGAAATTGAGGGGAATCCAACCTTGCCCATCATCCAAATTAATTTCCAAAATGTCCGGCACGCCTCTATTCGTATAATAACTCCCTGATTCGAGAATGAACTTTACATTACTCTCTCGGTATTTGTCAATATCTACAAGTACCGCATAAACTTCTCTCTTCTCAAATGGCTCTTCAGAGCGACCCTGAACATCTTGCCAATACCCATTTTGTAATACAATTAGGCTATCACTAAGAACATTATTCTTAAAACAATCAAACTCCAGATCAAGGACGACCAACGGTATTGCTTTCGTAGCCTCACTAATTTGAACATTAGCACTTTTGAGCTGAGGCAGTGTAGGCAAATACTCATCAAAACTGGCTTGTTGGAATTGTTTAAGAACTTGCCGAGACTGAAAATCGGATAGAGTATCACTAATCAATCCATTTGGCGGATCAACAAGGTTAAAAGAGTTAGGATAGAAGAAGTTAGTTTGTAGACTAACGGTACTCAGATAAGTGAAGGGGCTATCAAGTTGAGCCTTAGCAGTCCAACTCACCACACACATCCATGGTAAGAAGGCGATTATCCCTCTTACCTTAAAACTGTGCATAATCTTCTGTAACATAGTAGAATTTATTTAAGGTTTATACAAATTGAATTAGCTAACACAGACATCTACACCAACAACCATAGCACTACATAAAGAGCATGACTTCCTTTGTTTAAAATCAATACTCTATAGAGACATCAACAGTATCCCTGCCTAAAACGAAAACCGGATAATTAACACTTAAGTCATTGCCATTGACACCATCGGCCCAAGTTGCTAGAACGACATCTATAGCGACATTCTGATAGGCATGCATAGCCACGACATATCCCTGATCTGGATTGTAGCCAAATGGGTAGCCGAAACTCGGGCCTCCCGGCCAAATTTCATTGATTATCACATTTGTAATCTCAGGATTTTCTTCTCCGGTATCCTCGATAAATATTCTCACCCAACCAATGGTATAAACCTCTACCGTAATATGGTCGGAATTATTCGGGCTAATTGGTGTACCTCCCTCAGCACAATTATCCTGATAAACATCTATTCCGTTTTGGTCCGGACCATCTGCGCATGCGAAAAATGACGCCCCAATGTTTTCTTCAGACAATTCGATGTATTTAGACCTGTCTAAAATGAATTTACCATCAGCGTCAGCTTGAATCGTATCCACAAGATACTCATAAGAGTTCCATAAATCGACAAATACATCCATTTTTACACCTACATAGGCAAATGGAATCGGATTACCAGTGTGCTTCTCAATCACTCGACCATGAATGTCGCTTGACAGCCCATCACTAACCTCAGAATCACATTCGCAGGAAATATTCATCACCGAAATCAGGATAGGTAGCAAGCCCCTCAGGATAGAAGCCTTTAGAACATGGGAGATATTAAACTTCATATTTTGTAATTTAATGGTTTTAATTTCTTCTAAGAAAAATTACAGGGCTTAATTAAGTATCTTCTAATTAGTTTAACTAGCATCGGCATCCTGCCCATCCACTCTCCCTTTAACCCTGTACACGATCCGCAGGTCTCAGCCCAAACGAATCATGGCAG
>DHLU01000217.1:3775-4286 GCA_002405435.1 Flavobacteriales bacterium UBA4660 | reverse complement strand
TTTGTGCTCGAATATTTTATGATAAAAACCTTTGTGTTACAAGGGTTTGTGAAATAGGGCAGGAATTGTAAAACTCAAGAAATCACCATTGTATGGGTCTTATCAGCTTCCTTACTCAGGAAATAGCCATAGATCTTGGTACCGCGAATACCATTATCATTCAAAACGATAAAGTCGTTGTGGATGAGCCGTCGATCATAGCGCGCGACAGAGCCACGGGACGAACCGTCGCTGTAGGTCGTGCTGCGCAACAAATGCACGGTAAGACACACGAAAACATAAAAACAATCCGTCCGCTCAAAGACGGTGTTATTGCAGACTTCCACGCTGCAGAAGACATGATCAAGGGAATGATCAAAATGTTTAACCGGGGCCGTGGCCTGTTTCAACCCTCGCTGCGTATGGTGATCTGCATTCCCTCAGGCATTACGGAAGTGGAAAAACGTGCGGTCAAAGACTCTGCCGTTCACGCCGGTGCAAAAGAGGTATTCCTCATCCACGAACCCATGGC
>DHLU01000217.1:0-3609 GCA_002405435.1 Flavobacteriales bacterium UBA4660 | reverse complement strand
AACATGGTCATCGACATCGGCGGCGGAACCTCCGAAATCGCTGTTATTGCACTCGGTGGTATTGTGACCGACAAAAACATCCGCGTTGCCGGAGACGAACTCACCCAGGACATCGAAGAGTACATGCGCCGCCAGCACAACATCCTCATTGGTGAGCGCACCGCCGAACAGATTAAAATCGAGGTGGGCGCAGCGCTGCCCGAGCTTGACAATGCGCCGCCCGACTACAACGTACGTGGCCGTGACCTGATGACCGGTATACCGAAAGAAATCTCGGTGAGCTACTCCGAAATCGCCCACGCCCTCGACAAGAGCATTTCCAAAATCGAGGAAGCCATCATGAGCTGCCTGGAAAATACCCCGCCCGAACTTAGCGCCGATATCTACAAAACCGGTATCTACCTGGCAGGAGGCGGCGCATTGCTGCGCGGACTCGACAAGCGCATTTCCCTTAAAACCAAACTGCCTGTCCACGTAGCCGATGACCCGCTGCGGGCCGTGGCAAGGGGTACCGGCATCGCCCTGAAAAACACCAACCGATTCCAGTTCCTGATGCGCGACTGAGCCGCCCCGCCGTGCTGACCAACGCGCATGCACTCCATGACCGCACAGGCCCCCTAACCAAGACTACTCAATCATGCGCAACGTCTTCGCTCTGATCCAACGGCTGCATGTGTTGCTCCTGTTTCTGGCCCTTCAGATTTTCGCCCTGCTCATGTACTTCCGTTCGGCTAACTACCCCGGTGCGATTTGGCTCAACACCTGCACCGACATGGTCGGGTATGTGCAGGAAAGAAGGACCCGGGTAGCTGAATACTTGCGCCTATCGGAAATCAATGAGGAACTCTCGGTGCAAAACGCCGCGCTGCGCGAACAGCTCGCCACCAACTACACTGCCGTCAACGTCGAGGCCTTCACCTTCAATGACACGACCTACCTCAAAGACTGGCAGTACAGGCCGGCCAGGGCTGTCAACAACTCGGTAATGACACAGACCAATTTCATCACCCTCAACAAAGGAAGCCTCGCCGGCGTGCGCGAAGACATGGGCGTGATCGCCGACAACCGTATCGTCGGCAAAGTACTGAAGGTGTCACCCCACTACGCCGTGGCCATGAGCGTATTGCACAATGAATTCACGGCATCTGTCAAACTCAAAGACACCGGCGTGCTCGGCACCCTTTACTGGGACGGGTCACCCGAATACGCCAAGGTTGACGACATCCCCCGCGATTACCGCGTAACGGTCGGAGATACCCTCATCACCACCGGTTTTTCCAACAACTTTCCCGCAGGATGCCTCGTGGGTACGGTCTATACGCACGAAGCCCTGCCCGAAAAACCCAGCCACTCGATTGTGGTAAAGCTTGCGACCAATTTCAGGGCGGTGAGTTATGTTGACGTGGTAGGAAAAATTCACCGCGTAGAACAGGAAACACTAGAAACCGCAGCGCAACAGGAATAATGGCACTGGTCATCCTCAGAAATATCATCCGTATACTCTTCGTGCTGCTGCTGCAGGCCCTGGTGGTCAGCCGCATGGAACTGCTCGACGGCATGGTGCTTCCCTGGATCTACATTTTCGGTGTCCTCATGCTGCCCTTCAATACCCCGCCCTGGCTCGTGCTGGTAACCGGAGGCACCACTGGGCTCTGTGCAGACTTCTTCACCCACATGACAGGGCTGCACATGAGCGCGGGCCTCTTCCTGGGCTTCATGCAGCCACGCATCCAGCACCTGCTTGCTCCGCGTGAAGGCTACGACCCCACCGCAGGACCCACTGTGCAGCATATGGGACTGGCATGGTACGCAACCTACGCCTCCATCCTAACCCTCTCGCACCACCTCTGGCTTTTCTACCTCGAGGTCTTCCGCTTCTCCGACTTCTTTCTCACCCTGCTCCGCGTGCTGATGAGCGCTGCCGGTACCGTGTTGCTGATGACCATCGGACAGTACCTCATATACACGTCCAAAGCAACTGATCGTTGAACCTCGAAGGCAGAAGATATACCCTCATCGCCATGGTCATCCTCATCGGGGTGATCTACATGATACGGCTTTTTTCCCTGCAGGTCGCCACAGATGAATGGGAAAACAAGGCTACGGCCCTGACCGAAAAAGAGGTGATTATCTACCCCTCGCGGGGCATCATCTACGACCGCCAGGGCAAGGTGCTGGTAACGAACCAGACGGTATTTGACCTCATGGTACAGCCATTTGCCATGAAAAACATCGATACGGCCGCTTTTTGCGCGCTGGTCAACATCAAGGCCGAAGACTTCAGGAAGTTCTTTGACCGCATCCGCGCCAGAAGGGAAAACGCCCTCACCCACCCGTTTATCGAACAACTCACGCCCGCCGAATTTGCGCGCATCTCTGAAGACCTCTACAAGTATCCCGGGTTTTTTGCAGAAACCCGCACACTGCGCGTGTACCCGCAGCAGATCGGCGCCCTGTTGCTGGGTGATGTCGGGAAAATCTCGAAATCGGAATTTGAATCCAACCCCTACTACACCAAACGTGACTACATAGGCAAGGGCGGTATCGAAAAAGCCTATGAAAACGAACTGCGCGGAAAAAGGGGTGTGAAGTATGTCTTTCGCGACAACAAGGGGGTCGAACGGGGCGTTGCCGAGGGGAAGCTGGATAGCGCAGCCGTGGCGGGCACCAACCTGTGGTGCACCATCGACGCCGAACTGCAGCGTTACGGAGAGGAACTGATGGTTAATAAACGCGGCTGCATCGTAGCCATCGAACCCCGCACGGGCGAAATCCTTTGCCTCGTATCAGCGCCAACCTACGACCCTAACCTGCTGGTGGGAAGAATGCGCGGCCACAACTTTCAGGTACTCAACAAAGACCCCAACCTGCCGCTTTTCAACCGCGCCACGCAGGCCGAGTACCGACCCGGATCCATCTTCAAACTCGCCCAGGCCGTAACCGGACTACAGACCCATGCCATTACCCCACAGACCCATATCGCCTGCAACCGCGGCATCATCGGCTGCCATGGATCGCACAGCTTCGACGACCTTGAAATGGCCATCGTGCACTCATGCAACCCCTACTTCAGAGAGGTCATGCACCGCGTGGTTGAAGCAGACCGCGACCCCTCGAGCCGCTTCAAGGATGCCCGCCTCGGCCTGCAGGTATGGCGCGACCACATCACCCGGTTTGGATTTGGCAGTAACCTCGGCTGTGATATCCCCGATGTCAAAAAAGGAAACGTACCCGATATCGCATTTTACGACCGCTGGTACGGCGAAAACCAGTGGGCCTTCAGCACCATCTACTCGCTGAGTATCGGCGAGGGCGAAATGCAGGTCACCCCGCTACAGATGTGCAACCTCGCCTGCATCATCGCCAACCGGGGCTGGTACGTCAGTCCGCACACCGTCAGGAGCATCGGAGAATCCGGCAGGCCCCGCGATGAATACCTGGTCAGGTACGATACCGGCATCGACAGTTCCTATTTCCGCACCATCATCTCGGCCATGGAGAAGGTCGTCGGTCCGGGCGGCACCGCCAACAGCGCCAAACTGAAAGATATTGTGATCTGTGGCAAGACCGGTACGGTGCAAAACGCGCCTCCGAAAAAAGCCCACGCAG
>DHLU01000105.1:19127-19339 GCA_002405435.1 Flavobacteriales bacterium UBA4660 | reverse complement strand
ACAGGTGGGTGTAACCATCCGCGACCTGGGCCTTGAAGGGCAGATTCAGAAATCAGGTACCCCTACCATGGGAGGGCTGATCATCCTCGCCGCGATTCTGACACCGACCCTGCTGTTTGCCGACCTAACCAACATATACATACAGACCATGCTGATCGCAACGGTGTGGCTGGGGGCCGTAGGCTTCATGGATGATTACATCAAAGTATTCA
>DHLU01000105.1:11583-19008 GCA_002405435.1 Flavobacteriales bacterium UBA4660 | reverse complement strand
TGGATGATTACATCAAAGTATTCAAAAAAGACAAACGAGGACTGGCAGGTACATCCAAAATCATCGGGCAGATTGGCGTGGGCGTCATTGTGTCTTCGATGCTCTATTTCAGCGATGACGTTACGGTCAAAAGGCAGATCAACGACAGCGGACAGGCAAGTCTGCTGGAGCTCCATTCGGTCGAAGACCCAGCCATGTGGAAAGAATACAAGGCCCTGAGCACGACCATACCTTTTATTAAAGACAACGAATTCAACTACGCCTGGCTGCTTCCCAAAAAATGGGAAAATGAATTCACGCTCTACATCGTATTCGCCCTGGTTGTGATTGTGATTGTAACGGCTGTGAGCAATGGGGCCAACATCACCGATGGTATCGACGGACTTGCCACGGGCACATCAGCCATCATCGGTGCCACACTGGCCGTATTCGCCTACGTGAGCGGCAACTACATTTTCGCTGACTACCTCGACATCATGTACATACCGCGCAGCGGAGAGCTGACGGTTTTCATTGCGGCCTTTGTGGGCGCTTGTGTCGGCTTTCTGTGGTACAACTCATACCCGGCCCAGGTATTTATGGGAGATACAGGCAGCCTTGCCCTGGGCGGCATCATCGCCACCTTCGCCATTGCAGTGAGGAAAGAGTTGCTGATTCCGGTGTTGTGCGGCATCTTTCTCATTGAAAATCTTTCGGTCATGCTGCAGGTATCCTACTTCAAGTATACCCGCAGAAGATACGGAGAAGGCCGGCGCATTTTCCGCATGTCGCCGCTTCACCACCACTACCAGAAACTGGGCTACCATGAATCCAAAATCGTTTCGCGCTTTTGGATCATCGGAATCATGCTCGCAGTGATCACCATCATAACCCTGAAAATCCGATAACACTGGCTGCACAGATTACCATATTGGGTGGAGGCGAAAGCGGCACAGGTGCTGCCATACTGGCAATGAAGCAGGGTTATCGTGTGTGGCTTAGCGAACGCGGTCAACTCAGGGAGGACTATCGCCGCGAACTGGCTGAGCACGGGATACCCTTTGAAGAAGGCGGGCACAACGAAGAGCGCATTCTCGCTTCCGACCAGGTAATTAAAAGCCCCGGTATACCGCCTACTGCTCCTCTTGTGACAAAAATCAGGGAGGCCGGAATACCGGTGATTGGCGAACTCGAATTCGCAGCACGGTACACCGATGCTAAAAAGATATGCATTACCGGCAGTAATGGAAAAACAAGCACTACGCTGCTCACCTACCATATACTCCGCAATGCCGGACTCGATGTAGGTCTCGGGGGCAACGTGGGTAAAATCTTCGCGCGGCAGGTGGCACTCGAGCCCAAAGCCTGCTATGTACTGGAGGTAAGTTCATTTATGCTTGACGACATGTACGACTTCAGGGCCGACATCGCCGGGCTGACCAACATCACACCCGACCACCTCGACCGCTACGACTACCGGTTTGAAAATTATGTGGCCTCCAAGTTCAGGATTATCCGCAACCAGCAGCCTGGGGATGCCTTTGTCTACAACCTCGACGACGCGGCAACCAACGCCTACCTCAATCCGGTGAAGGACCGACTCAGCCAGCGGCTGATTCCCTTCACCCTTCACCCCGAACGCCTTCCGGAAGGAGCAGAAGGCGCATTTGCAGACGAGAACCAATTCACCATTCATATCAACCAAAACAAATTTTCTATGCGCATTACCGAACTGGCACTGACCGGCAAACACAACCTGTGTAACAGCATGGCCGCCGGAATAACAGCCAACCTGCTCAACCTCAGAAAGGATGTAATCAGGGAAAGCCTTGAACACTTTGAAAACGCCGAACACCGGCTTGAATTTGTGGCGACTGTCCACGGCGTAAAATTCATCAACGATAGCAAGGCCACCAATGTCAACAGCGCCTGGTTTGCACTCGAAAGCATGGACCGTCCGGTCATATGGATTGCCGGCGGCACAGACAAGGGGAATGACTACAGTGAGCTCGACGAATTGGTGGCTAAAAAGGTAAAGGCCATCATCTGCCTTACCAAAGAC
Source organism: Flavobacteriales bacterium UBA4660 (assembly GCA_002405435.1). Taxonomy (GTDB): domain Bacteria; phylum Bacteroidota; class Bacteroidia; order Flavobacteriales_D; family Sanyastnellaceae; genus UBA4660. The sequence goes on along the minus strand of DHLU01000105.1, from coordinate 16,967 downwards.
AGCAGCAAGATCCGCAAGGCCTTCGGGAAAACCATCAGCACCATCGCAGATACCCTTAGCGCAGAGCAGGCAGTAAGAACAGCCTACAACATCAGCACACCAGGAGACGTAGTGCTGCTGTCGCCGGCCTGCGCCAGTTTCGACCTGTTTGAAAACTATGAAGACCGCGGCAGGCAATTCAAAGCTGCGGTGCGCGGACTCTGATACAGACCCAACTTATCCGGCGGCGAATGAACCATTTTATACAGAAGCTTCAGGGCGATAAGGTGATCTGGATGGTCGCGTTTTTCCTCGCGACCGTATCGCTGCTCGCCGTTTACAGTTCGGTGTCTACGCTGGCCGTGAGGCATGACGGCAGCACGGCCTCCATACTCATCAAGCACGGCTGCATGCTTGCCGTTGGCTTCGGCCTGATGTACTACATGCACCGCATGCATTACAAGTATTTTTCGCGCATCAGCATGATTCTCATTTGGGTTGCTGTGGTGCTGCTCGTCTATACCCTGCTGTTTGGCTCCAACCTCAACAATGCCGACCGGTGGATCCGTCTGCCGGTAATCGGACTGACCTTCCAGACCAGCGATTTTGCCAAGATTGTGCTGGTGCTCTATGTGGCACGGCAGCTGTCGATGACGCGCGAGCATCCCGATGACTTCCGCAGCACGATGGTACCCGTACTGGTTCCGGTGGTTGCCGTGTGCGGACTGATCCTTCCAGCCAACTTTTCAACGGCCTTTATACTCGCCTTTGTGTGCTTCCTGATGATGTATTTTGCCGGTGTCGCCTGGAAACACCTGCGCAAGCTGGTATTGGCCGGTTTCGCCGGACTGCTGCTGCTGGTAGCCGTGGGCGAAACGTTTCCCGGTGTGTTGCCGCGTTATACCACCTGGAAAAACCGGGTACTCAACAAGGTAGAAGACAACGAGGCCGGCAATTTTCAGGTCGATATGGCCAAGGCCGCCATCAAGTCGGGCGGTCTCCTTCCCTCCTTGCCCGGCAACAGCTCTTTTCGCAACCGCCTGCCGCATCCTTACTCCGACATGATCTATGCCTTCATCATCGAAGAATATGGCAGTCTGCTCGGTGGCCTTGGCATGCTGCTGCTCTACCTTATCCTGCTTTACCGAACGGTCAAATTTGTGCGGGAATGTCCGCGTGCGTTTGGCTCGCTGGCTGCACTGGGCCTCGCCTTCCTGATGGTGGTGCAGGCCATGGTCAACATGGGCGTGGCCGTTGACCTGTTTCCGACCACCGGGCAGCCGCTCCCGCTTGTGAGCCTCGGGGGCACCTCCACCGTACTCACCTGCATGATGATCGGGATCATACTCTCGGTCAGCCGGAGCAAGTTTAACAGCGAAGAAACCGGCACGGAAGGGGAAAGCCCTGCGGCACCCGCTCCCGTGTCTTGAAGAATACCTATTGTCTATGCCAGCAGCATCGCATGCCTCACCCCTCAGGGTCATTATATCAGGGGGCGGTACGGGAGGCCACATCTTTCCGGCTATCGCCATTGCCAGGGCTATTCAGGCCATGCGGCCCGACACACAGATCCTTTTCGTCGGTGCCGAAGGACGTATGGAGATGGAAAAAGTACCGGCTGCGGGTTACCGCATTGAAGGCTTGCCTATCATGGGCATTCAGCGCAGGCTCACGTGGAAAAACCTGCTGGTACCCTTTCGGGTGTGGCAGAGCCTGCGCAAAGCGCGCCGCATTCTGGCAGAATTTAAGCCTGACCTTGCCATAGGTGTAGGTGGTTATGCCAGCGGGCCGTTGCTCAAAGCGGCTTCCTCCATGGGCGTGGTCACCATGCTGCAGGAGCAGAATTCCTATCCGGGCATCACCAACCGCCTGCTTGCGCGCAAGGCCGCAAAAATCTGTGTCGCCTATGAAGGGCTCGATCGCTACTTCGACAAAAACAAAATTGTGCTGACGGGCAACCCTGTGAGGCCCGAGCTTGCCGCCTTCACCGACAAACGCAGCGCTGCGCTTCGCTTCTTTCATCTCAGTGAAAAACTTCCGGTAGTGCTGGTCATCGGCGGAAGCCTTGGTGCGCGCACGATCAACCAAAGCATACAGGCCTCGCTGGGAGCGTTGTCGAAAAAAAACTGCCAGGTCATCTGGCAGACCGGAAGGTCGTTTGCATCCGCCGCACGGTCTTCTGCCGACGCCATCGCACCCGAACATGTGCGCGTATTCGATTTCATCCGCGAAATGGACCTCGCCTATGCGGCAGCAGATGTGGTGGTGAGCCGGGCCGGCGCCATGAGCATCAGTGAACTATGCATGGCGGCACGCCCCTGCATACTGGTTCCTTCACCCAACGTTGCGGAAGACCACCAGACCAAGAATGCACGCAGTCTCGCCGACAGAGGTGCCGCAGTGCTCGTGACCGACGACACAGCCCGGGCATCGCGCGGAAAAGAAATACTTTCACTGGTAGCCGATGCCGAAAGGCGTCAGTCTATGACTGCAGCACTCACCGCAATGGCCAGGCCCGATGCCGCCAAAGAGATTGCAGCTGTAGCCATAGCACTGGCCACCGCGGAAAAAACCCTATGATCACGCAAACCAACACCCCCGGCTTTCAGCACCTCGATGTGGTGTACTTTATCGGTATCGGTGGCATCGGCATGTCGGCCCTGGCGCGCTATTTCCATGCGCAAGGCAAGACGGTGATGGGCTACGACAAAACAGCCACGGCACTGACCACCGAACTGCAACTTGAGGGTATGGAGATTCACTTTGACGACAGGGTGCCCGAAATACCTCAGGTCGTTAAACTGACTCCGAGGGAAAAGGTGCTGGTGGTGCTTACGCCGGCGATTCCGAAAGACTCGGCCGAACTGGCCTGGTTTCAGCGCGAAGGCTATACCATCATGAAACGCGCACAGGTACTGGGCCTGATCAGCGAGTCATCCGACACCATCGCAGTGGCCGGAACGCACGGTAAAACGACGACCAGTTCGCTCATTGCCCATATCATGAAGCACAGCGGACACGGCTGCAATGCTTTCCTGGGAGGCATTTCCACCAACTACCAGACCAACCTCCTGCTCGATCCGACATCGCATAAAGTGGTCGTTGAGGCCGACGAGTTTGACCGTTCGTTCCTTACCCTTTCTCCCGCCCTTTCGGTGATTACCTCCATGGATGCCGATCACCTTGACATCTACGGCACGCACGACTACATGCGTGCATCATACCAGCTGTTTGCCGAACGTACCCGTTCGGGCGGCACCCTGCTGCACCGCGCGGGGCTTCCCCTGCGGTTTGCGGCGCCGACACCCTATGCCGTGTGCACTTACTCCATCACGGAACCGGCGGCCTTCACCGGCAGTCAGATCCGGGTTGAAAACGGCCAATACCATTTTGACCTCATCGCGCAACAGGAAGACGGCAGTGCGGTGCGGCTGCTTGAAAACGCCGTGCTGGGCCTGGCCGGAAGGCATAATGTGGAAAACGCCGTGGCCGCCTGCGCCATCTGCCACCTGCTGGGTATAGACATGGAAAAGATAAAAGAGGCCCTTGCGACCTACACGGGGGTCAGGCGTCGCTTCGAATATGCGTTTCGGTCGGCTGACCGAGTGCTGATCGACGATTATGCACACCACCCCGAAGAGCTAAGGGCGGCGATCAGCAGCGCCCGGGAGTTGTTTCCCGACTGGCCGGTGACAGGGGTTTTTCAGCCCCATCTTTTCACGCGCACGCGCGATTTTGCCGATGCATTCGCGCGGAGCCTGGAGCTGCTCGACCGTGTCATCCTGCTTCCGGTCTATCCAGCCCGGGAACTGCCCCTGCCCGGGATTGATTCACAAATGCTATTGGATAAAATCAATATTCCGTCGAAAAAGCTGGTCGAGAAGGGTGAGTTATTAGCGGAATTGGCGGAAGTGCCTCAGGGTGTATTGATGATGCTGGGGGCGGGTGATATTGATACCCTGGTACAACCCGTCAAAAATCTATACTTGCGTTGAAAGAAACCGGCAACATATTGCTGAAGGAGGTAAACAGCAGGAAGCGGATCAGGGCCGTGTGGATTAACCTGGCCGCACTCACCGGTGCGGTTGCCCTCTTTATGCTCCTGGGCTTTGTCAATGTCACCCAGCGGGGTAAGGCATGCCGGGCGCTTGATGTGGACGTGGTGCCCCTGACCCCGTCACCGGGTGATACAGCGCGGCTCTTCGTCACAACCGACCAGGTGAAAAAAGCCGTTTTCGCTACCGACAGCCTGATCGGAATGCCGCTGGGGCAGCTGCCCCTGGCCGATATCCACGCCTCGGTAGAACAACTGGGGGCCGTGCGGGAGGCGCACGTCTATACCACCGTAGATGGCCGTTGCGTGGTGCGCGTGATACAGCATGACCCCATCGCACGGATTTTGAATTCAGACGGCTCGGGCTTCTACCTCGACCGCGATGGATTCGCTTTTCCCCTCAGCCATAGCTATACAGCGCATGTGCCGGTATTTGTGATGGAGAAGCCTGAAAGCTGCCCGACCTTTAACGTGCTGCATCCGTCGGATACCGCGTGGGCTGCGGCCAGCCTGTTAGATGACGTGTACGCGTTTACCCGCTTCACCATGGAAAAACCCTTTCTGGCCGCTCAAACCGAGCACGTGCGCGTAACGGCGCCGGGCGAATTTGAAATGATTCCGCGCGTGGGCGACCATATTATCAACTTCGGTACCCTCGAGGGACTGGAGTCCAAATACAAAAAACTCATGGCGTTCTATGCCCATGAAATCAGAAGGGAAAACCTCAACCAATACAGTGTAATCAACCTTGAATACAAAGGGCAGATTGTATGCTCTCAAAAGTAAAACCATGACAACGAACAACAGCGACATCATTGTAGGCCTCGACATTGGAACCACCAAAATCGCTTGCCTGGTAGGCCGAAAAACCGAGCACGGAAAAATCGAGATACTCGGCATGGGCAAGAGTGCGAGTATTGGTGTCAACCGGGGGGTTGTAGCCAACATTGAGAAAACCGTTCAAAGCATTACCGAAGCGGTGCAGCAGGCCGAACAATCAAGCGGCGTAAGCATAAAGGTGGTAAACGTCGGCATTGCAGGCCAGCACATCAAGAGCCTGCAGCACCGGGGCATGCGGACGAGAAAGAGTTTCGACGATGAAATTTCCACCGACGATATCCTGGAGTTGCGCGAAGACATGTACAAACTCCTCATGCTGCCGGGAGAGGAAATTATTCACGTGCTTCCGCAGGAGTTTACCGTTGATGCCGAGTCAGGCATCAAAGACCCCGTGGGTATGTGCGGCAGCCGCCTCGAAGCCAATTTCCACATTATCACCGGACAAGTAACGGCCATCAAAAACATATACAAGTGTGTAAGGCGCGCCGGACTTGAAGTGGCCCAGCTCACC
>DHLU01000105.1:9262-11489 GCA_002405435.1 Flavobacteriales bacterium UBA4660 | reverse complement strand
GAAGTGGCCCAGCTCACCCTTGAGCCGCTGGCCAGCGCCGAGGCTGTGCTGAGCGAAGAGGAGAAAGAGGCTGGTATCGCGCTGGTTGACATCGGGGGCGGCACCACCGACATCGCTATATTCCAAGACGGCATCATCCGCCATACCGCCGTCATACCCTTTGGCGGCAATGTGATCACCGATGACATCAGGCAGGGCTGCACCATTCTAAAACCCCAGGCCGAACTGCTAAAAGTCAAATACGGCAGTGCACTGGGTACTGAAAACAAGGAAAACGAGGTGGTGTGCATCCCCGGACTGAAAGGACGAGACCCTAAGGAAATTTCACTGAAGACCCTTGCCCTCATCATACAGGCCCGGATGGAGGAGATTCTTGAGCACGTGCACTATGAGATTCGCAACAGCAATTTCGAAAAGCAGCTCATCGGAGGTATCGTGCTCACCGGCGGTGGTGCTCAACTCAGGCACATGAAGCAACTGGTGGAATTTGTTACCGGCATGGATTGTCGCATTGGGTATCCGAATGAGCACGTGAGCAAAGCCCCCAACGAAGAAATGCTGGTGCCCTCCCTGAGCACCGGTGTCGGGCTGGGGATGTACGGTCAGGAAAAACCTGCTGCGGTGATCAGGGAGGCCACGCCACAAGAAGCTGCCCAGCTGGAGAAGGGCAAAAAGGGCAAACCGTCCTCACCCGACAAGGGCACTGACCGGCGGGGTCCCGCCGCATTTCTTCAGCGCATCAAGGAATTTTTTGAGGCCGAGGAAGAATAGGCCCTAACGCCCCATGCCACGCCCGGATACACCGGGCGTTTTTTTTATACCTGGCCCGGGTGACGACCCTCCTGATGCGCAGCCGGCAATTTTTCAACCGTTTCCGGAAGGCGCTCGAACCCGCAGCACCTGTGTTTTCTGTCCGTCCGGTGTAGTGTACGGCCGGTGTTCCGGGGCGGTCAGGCGGAAAACGCAGCCGGCAGGAAACTAACAATGCATGACTGACTCTTTTGCGGAGGCCGACCCTTGCCGCAAGCAGGTTAATTGTTTCTTAGGGCCCTTCAATTAACCTCACATCCGGTAATCGCATAAACTACCTACTACAAAGTACCACAGGCATGGAAAATAACAGCGACTTTCTGAACTTCAACCTTCCAAAAGACCATACGTCCATTATCAAGGTAATCGGTGTCGGCGGCGGCGGCAGCAATGCGGTCAACTACATGTATGAACAGGGTATCAAAGGCGTCGACTTTATCGTTTGCAACACCGACGCGCAGGCACTCGACAAGAGTCCGGTGCCGACCCGGGTTCAGCTTGGAAATACGCTGACCGAAGGACGCGGTGCAGGCTCCATACCAGAAGTCGGTAAGAATGCCGCCATCGAAACCATCGAAGAAATCAAAGCATTGCTGGGTACTTCAACCAATATGGTCTTTATCACCGCCGGTATGGGCGGAGGCACAGGCACGGGTGCAGCACCTGTGATAGCACGCGCGGCCAAGGAAATGGGCATACTGACGGTAGGTATCGTAACCATTCCGTTCATGTTTGAAGGAAGGAAGCGCAGTCTTCAGGCCCGCACGGGTATTGACGACATGCGCGACGCTGTTGATACCTTGCTGGTCATTCGCAACGATAAACTGAGGGAATTGTACGGCAACCTCACGCTGAAGCAGGCTTTCTCCCATGCAGACGAAGTGCTGTGCACCGCCGCCAAGGGCATTGCGGAAGTCATCACGCTGACCGGTACGGTGAACGTAGACATGAACGATATCAAAACCGTCATGAAAAACAGCGGCGTAGCCATCATGGGAAGCGGAAAGGCAAGCGGCGAAGGACGCGCACTGCGGGCGGTTGGTGTTGCCCTTGAGTCGCCGCTGCTCATTGACAACGATATTGCCGGAGCCAACTTCATTCTGGTGAACATCACATTCGGGTCCGACGAACTCCTCATGGATGAGATTTCGCTCATCACAGACCACATTCAGGAGCAGGCCGGCGACAATGCGGAGGTCATCTGGGGATATGGCCACGATGCAAGCCTGGGCGAAGATGTTTGTGTTACCGTTATCGCCACCGGCTTCATGGCAAAAACCGTTGACACCGGCGTGCTTCGTCAGGAACCGCAAACCACAAAATTTACCCTCGAGCAGGAGGCACCGAAAGAGGTCACTGCGCGGGTAGAAAAGCCTACCCTGGAATTCACGTCCGGCCCCACCTTGCCGGGTGAATA